>JBLIND010000122.1:0-15746 GCA_047639095.1 Candidatus Omnitrophota bacterium
TACAGGGGTGGACCCGGGCTCATGCATCCGATTCGTTAGGGATCCGCTCTCTGGGGAATGGCCGGGGCCTTCTACGATGGCGCTTCGATCCTTTGGTGGAGATGCAATATGGGCGACTCCGCGTTGAATGGCGATAGGCCTGTATCGGTATGAGGCTCAGTCACTCTCGATCGTGCGGGTGATCTCGTCTCGTAGTTCCTGAAAATTGAAGGGCTTAACCAGTCGTCCTTTGAAGCCGTATCCCTGGTAATTCGCCATCACCGTATCGGTGGAGTAGCCACTTGCCACGATGACCTTGGCGTCGGGGTTTAAGGCGAGGATTTCCATCACCGCCTCCTGTCCGCCCATTCCGCCCGGAATGGTCAAATCCATGATGATGAGGTCGAAGGGCTGTTCGCTCGATGCCGCCGCATGATATTGTGCCACCGCATCACTACCCTCATACGCAATCGCTGAGCTATGCCCAAATGCTCTCAGGAGCTGGGTTAATACCTGCACGATTTGCACATCATCATCCATCACCAGAATGTGTAAGGGGTCGGTTTTTGGCGGGCTGTCCTGTCCCTTGCTGCGGACCGGTTTTTTTTCATGTTTTTGTATGGATCGATCGCTGGAGAGCAAGAGGGTGAAGGTGGTGCCCTTGCTGAGTTTGGACTCCACGCCAATGTGTCCGCCATGCTTTTTGATGATGCTGTGGACAATCGCTAGTCCGAGGCCATTGCCTGCTGTTTTGGTGCTGAAGTACGGATCAAAAATTTTCGTCAACTGGTCCGGAGGGATGCCCCGGCCTTCATCTCGAATACGAATTTGGACAAAGTCACCCGACAGCTTCTGGTCGGACAGCGTGACGGCGCCTTCCATGTTCTGGGCGTCTATATGCAGTTGTCCTCCATTCGGCATCGCATTCGCGGCGTTGATCGCCAGATTGGTGATGACCTGGTCAAGCTGACCTTTATCGGCCCAGACCAGCCATAGGTCGTCGGGCACCTTGAAGATGGGTTTGACGTTGGTCCCGCTCAGGCTGAAGCTCAGCGCAGACTCGACGGTCATCGTCAGGTCGACGATCTCCATGATCGGGTCGCCGCCTTTGGCGAAGGTCAGGAGTTGCTGGGTTAAATGCCTCGCCCGATCATAGGCTTGAATACTCGCTTCAAGATTGGGGTAGGACGCATGGTTTCTCGGAATGTTCAGCTTTGCGATTTCAATATTACCAAAGAGGGCGGTCATGATGTTGTTGAAGTCATGCGCGATGCCGCCCGCGAGCATACCCACGCTCTCCAGCTTCTGCATGTTCAGCAGCGCGCCTTCCGTGGCCTTTTGAACTGAGATGTCGCTGATGACCGAAAGTATTTGAAGGTGTTCGGCTCCGGGCTTCGTTTCAATCACGCTTTCTATCCGGGTCCAGATGGGTTCGGAATCTTGTGGGCATAATCGCAGCTCGCAAATCTGCCGTTCTTGCGTCTCATGAATGTTCGCGCAATGGAAGTAGAAGACGTCCTGATCCTCTTTGGCGATGAAGGAGGGAAGCGACTGACTATAGAGTTTTCCTCGTGGAATGTTTAACATGTTTGCCAACGTAACGTTGGCCATCAGGATGATGTGGTCCTCACTCAGGGTGAGGTAACCAATGGGCGAAAAATCATAGAGGTTGGCGTACTTGTCGCGGGCCTCGATTAAGGCAAGCTGCGCCTCGCGCAGATCCTCATTCTGGAGTTCGAGTTCGATCCGATGCGTTTGAAGCTCATGCACGTATGCCTCCAGGCTTCCCGGCGCGAAGCTTGCCAGTTCCCGAGCCTCGCCATGCTGCGTTCTGCTCTCAGCCCGCTCTCGCAGGAGTTTGACTTCCACCGCCCGTAGGTCGTCCGATTCTTTTTCGTTTTCCGACATCTTAGATCGGTTCCTTCACGGTCTGGCCGCGGCTGATATCCCGATGAACCCCACGATAGCCGGCAACCTTTCCGGCCAGGTCGAAATAGGGCAGACCGCGTGTTTCCAATTCGATGGCCTGGCCGGTTTTATGCACCGCAATATGCCTGACCTCTGAGATGGGGTGGCCCTTCAGCATCAGCTTCTTCAAGACCCCCATCGCGCGCTTGGCCTCCTCAGGATTCATCAAGTCAAACAGGCTCAAGCCGACGATCGCTTCAGGTTGGTAACCCAGCAAATGTTCCACCTGAGGCCCGACATAGGTGTAAATACCCCCTGCATCGATTTCCCAAACCCAGTCAATCGATGCTTCCACCAACGTCCGAAACTTTTCCTCGCTATGTGCCAGGGCGGCTTCGGCCTGCTTCCGCACGGTGATGTCGTCAAACGTGACTACGATCCCATCGACGACATTGTTCACCGTTCGGTAGGGGCGGAACTTTACCGCATAGATGCGGCCGTCTTCACTCGACCCTTCTACATCTCTTCCGATCAGATCCGACAGGACCATCTTTCCATATTCCTCCAGGTTCGTATGTTTCAAGCTGGTCGCGAAGTGCCTGATCGGGCGTCCGGTGTCCGTGTTTGCCAGGGGGACGATGCCGGTTGCTTTCGGTGTGAAACGTCGAATGCATAAATCCGAATCCAGGAACAGGGTCGCGATATCCGTGCTGTCCAGCAGGTTTTTCATGTCATCGTTGGTTGCTGACAATTCATCCATCCGGCATTGCAACTCTCCGTTCACGGTGATGGTTTCTTCGTGCAGCGACTGGAGTTCCTCTTTCGAGGTTTCCATCTCCTCGTTGGTGCTTTGCAATTCTTCGTTGGTACTTTGCAGTTCCTCGTTGGTCGATTTCAGCTCCTCGTTTGAGGTCTCCAACAGTTCGATCGTCGTTTGAAGATTATCCCGGGTGTCGTGCAGTTCCTGCTGCAGGGCCTCGACCGATTTCCCCCCGGGTGTGTTATTCCTGATCGACTCAGGCTCGGGCTTCCGGGCTTCAATGCCGTCCTCGAAGATCACCATCATCAAGCCGTGTATGGCGCTTTGTTCCAACACCGGTCTGACGGTTATATCTACAAAGATGTGGCCTGCTTCGTGGTCAATGCGTAAACCGCGATGAATGATTTCCTGCTTATGAGTGGCCACTTTTCGAATCGCTAAAGCAAGTTCTGCCCTCAGGCCCCGCCGGGCCATTTCGAGGATGTTGACAGAGATTTTGCCTTCTGGCGGTTCCAGGTAGCGGCCGATCCGGCCGTGTATGTAAACGACGTTGGATTGGTTATCAATAATGGCGCAGGGAGGCGTGGCGCTTTCTTGGAGAATGGTTTCCACCAGCTGTAGTGCGCTGACCTCTTCCGCTTGACGAATACTTCTCGGCACGTCTGAGTCCAACTTTATGATGGCGTTCGGGCGACCTATATAAGGTTGGGTGGATTCGGATGCGGCCAGCTTTTTAAAGATTTTCCACTTCTTGTCCATGTTCTCGAAGAGCTCGTTATACGTTCCGATGGACTCGGACGATCCCAGGATGAGTACCCCATCCTTGTGGAGGGCGTAATGGAAGATCGGGATCAGTTTCCTCTGCAGCTCCGTGGAGAAATAGATGAGGAGATTGCGGCAGGAGATTACATCCAGCTTGGTGAATGGGGGGTCCTTGATAAGGTTCTGTGCAGCGAAGACCAGGCGTTCACGAAGGGGCTTCCTGACCCGGTATTTTCCGTTGACTTCCTTCGTAAAATGACGCTTCAATCGTTCCGGCGAAACGTCGATGAGCATACTTTCAGAGTAGATCCCTGCGCGGGCTATCCGGACGGCATCATCGTCAATATCGGTTCCAAAGATCTGGACGTTGAAGTGACGGTTCATCTGTTCAGCGCATTCCTCCAGGATGATCGCCAGCGAGTAGGCTTCCTCGCCGGTGCTACAACCTGCCACCCATACGCGAACGGTATAGCCCTCCGGTTTGTCGCGGAGCAGTTCGGGTAGGATCTCATGTTGCAGGTTTTCGAATGCTTCTGTATCCCTGAAAAAATGGGTCACCCCGATCAACAATTCCTTAAACAGGATATCTACTTCGCGTTCGCTCCCTTCAAGATAACGAACATACTCCGTGATGTCGGGGATTTGATGAACGTTCATGCGTCGCTCAATGCGTCGGCAGATTGTATTTTTCTTGTAGAGTGAAAAGTCGTGGTCCGTTCGGCTGCGAAGAATCATATAGACCTTCTGCAGGGCATTGGGCGTATCGTGTGTCTCCGGATAATCCAGGGGGTTCGTGACCGCGTGCTGGGTATAGTTGATCAGCTGTTCGGGCATCTTTTCCGGCGCCAGGACGTAGTCGACCAGGCCCGTGGTGATCGCACTGTGTGGCATGCCTTCATACTTGGCAGACTTCTCGTCCTGAACCATCACCATGCCCACCTCACCTTTGATCGCTTTCAAGCCCAGCGTCCCATCGGTACCCGTGCCCGATAGGATGATGCAGACCGCATGTGCGCCCTGGTCTTTTGCCAGGGCGCGAAAGAACGAATCGATCGGGAGATTGCGTCCGCGTGGCGCATCTAATTCCTTCAAATTGAGGGTGCCGTTGAGAATGGTCAGCGTTCTGTTGGGGGGGATCACATATACATGATCGGGTTCCACCAGCATCTCATCCTGGATCTGTGCTACCACCATTTGGGTATGCCGTTGAATCAGTTCGGGCAGGAGGCTGACATACGTCGGGTCGAGATGCGCGATGAGCACGAAGGCGATTCCGCTCTTGGGCGGCATGGCTGTGAAGAATGTTTCGAAGGCTTCCAACCCCCCGGCTGAGGCGCCCAAAGCAACGATGGGGAATCGGCTGGGCACGGCAGGTTCTCGAGTGGTTTTTTTCGTTTGAGGGGCCGACTTATCTGAGCGTTTCGTCGATGATTGCCCCTTCTTCAGAGGCTGGTTTTGCTTCTTCTTAGCAGGCAGAGTCGATTCCTTCTTTTTGTTGCTATCAGAGGGGCGGGCCATGTTTACGGGTTCCTGCATTCTCAATCCGTTAATAATGATGTAGGGCATCCGGGTCTCCAAGCCCTACAGTTATAAATTAAATCAGATACACGTATGCGCTGCAATCACAGATTCTTCTATATACGTGCCCCGCTCGATGGCCCGGAGGATGGGAGACGTAGGTCGTGGATGCTGACGAAAGATGATTAGGAGTAGGCAGGTAAGCACAAAGCTGGTATACCTCCGTGCAATTTAACCCATTGGAGCTGCTACATGATGTATCAAAAAGTGTTATTCCCCCTGATCCTGATGACGATGGCCTTGTCACAGATGACTTTCGCCGCCGAAGACAAGGCGACCTTGTCCTACTTTTATTTCGATGGATGACCGCTGTGTAACAAAATTACGGTCATCGTGAATGACCTACAGAAAGTCCATGGCACTGAAATCAACTTTGTCACCAAAAGCATGAGTGCGGCCGGTTCGGCAGAAGAGGTGAAGGCCGCCGGTATAGCTTCCCACGGCATCATCGCAAAAGATGCCGCAGGTAAAGTGGTCACGACCGTCGAAGGTCACAGCTACCAGAAAGACAAGGTTGAAGAGGTCGTTAAGACCCTCCTGGCCAAGAAGTAATCGTCCATGTGTTGCCCGGAATTCATTCCGTCCCATGTCTCAAGTCGCTTGTGCTTGGTCCTCTGGGACGGGCTGAAGTCCATGCTGCCTTTTACTGCTTCCGTTCGCTGAGGAACTTCACTAGCGACGCGAACTCCTTCATACTCAGGGCGTTCGCCAGTCCGGGCGGCATCATCGAAATCGGCAGCTCATGCCGGCTCTTGATCGTACTTGCTTTGATCGTGTACACCTTGCCCGCGATGTCGCGCACTTCGATCTCCGTCGCGGATTCAGCCGAGATAAATCCCGCGACCGCCTGACCGTCTGTCGTATTAATCGAGACGGTTGCGAAGCCTTGGGAAATCGAAGCGTTGGGCTTCAGGATCGACTCTGCGATCTGATCGCGATTCAGGATGTTGCCGACATGACCCATGTAAGGGCCTTTTAGGGTTTCATCGCTGCGTAAGGTGTGGCAGGCCACACAGCCTTGGCGCGTGAAGAGCTGCTCGCCGAGTTTGCTGTCGCCTTTCACCGTATTCAAGGCGACGATCACATCCTCGATCGCCATTTTCCCTACTTCGCCGACGCTGGTATCAATTTTACTCAGGTCGACTTTCTGCTCTTCTTTTGCGCCAGCTCCCGTCGTGGCGACCGCCGTGTCGATGCCCGGAATTTCGACCCGGTGGCGCAGCATTTCCTTTGCAACGAGCACGCGCTCAGGCGTGCCGGCATGATTCCAGACTTTGGTGATATAGGCGTGCGCCCGTTCGGTGCCCGCCCAGGGTTCGGTGTAGTAGAAGGGGCCGTGTGTGTCCGGACGGGTACTCCACCACCAGGTACCGTCGTAGGGCTTTTCCTTCATGGTGATGCGCAAGAGCGTTTCCATCGCTTTGTAGCGAAACAGCGGGTCGCTGGAGGCGTTGTGCGCGGCGGTTAATCCGTCGACGACTTCGACCTCGTACCGATACTTGAGCGCCCAGAGGGCCGTGTACGCGTTCGGACCGCCTAAGGCGCGAACAAGGGCCGGAGTCGCATCGATACGGCGTAGCGCCTGGATGGCAATATGCGGAACCACGATCGCGCTGTTCGGCGTCGCATGCGGACCTTCGTCGTTCTTCTTTTGCGTGCTGATCTGATCTTTCTGTTCGGCGACCGCGAAGACGATGCTGCCACCTCCCTTGGAACCATCCGTCATCACGCCGCGCGCCTGGAACTGGATGAACGATTCGTCGGACAGGTCGTAGGTAATGAACGAATTGGCATGGGTGCCGATACCGGTTGTAAACGGCTTGGCCTTTTTGTCGCCCGCCACGGGAATCAGTTCTTTTTTCCGGCAGTCTTTCCCGATCTCCGTCGAACCCCAGCCCTGCTCGGCCGATGTCCATGTGCGGTCCGTAAGTGCAACCTGACTACCATCAGCCCGGATGAGGGTAGGATCCAGCCAGGCGCCGTGGTCGTTTCCGTCACCATCGCCCCCATCGAGCACCGCGAGTACGAGTTGCTTCATTCCCTTGGTGCTGGCCTTGATGTTGACCGACTTGCTACCGCTGATTTTCTTGCTGAGAAAGGCCGGGCTGGTGGATGGCGGTGCGGCATCGGGCAGGCTTGGGGGAGGGAGGGTGGACGCGGCAATCAGCAGGGCCTCTGCCGCATCGGGACGATTCATCCTGCCGAGGCCGACGGCTGCAGCGATCTGCACCTGTGGATCCGGGTCTTTCAGGCCTTCCAGAAAGGGCTGGGTGGGGACCGTTTGGTTCAAGGGGATTCGATCGGCCAGGGCGCGCAGCGCGAACGCGCGGATGCTGGCATCACTTGTCAGCTCAACCAGCGCCTTCGTTGCATCCGCCCCTTTCCATTGGCTTGCGGTGAAGATGGCCGCGATGCGTCCCTCGATGGAAATCTTTGGCGAGCCCGCAAGCTTCAACAGCGTGGCGTAACTGGCCTCATCCGAACGGCGCAGGAGTTCCTGTTGCGCCCGGTGGCTCGCCTTGGCGCTGTCGGAAACCAGCAGCTTGAGCAGCTTGTTGGCATCGAGTTTTCGTACATCCGGAAAGGCATGGTAGGTCCAGTCCTTGGGAGTCACTCGGACCGTGTAGCCTTTTTTCGGATTCCCTGAAAACCCCGCACCATCCCAGGCTGAGAGGTAGAGCCGCCCCGAGGCATCCACATCTGCATCGGAGATCTGGGAGAGCTTGATGAACGCTTCCGGAGCCTGGGTGAAACTCCCACCGTCCGGGGTGAGGCGATGGATCACCAGCTGGCTGCGCCCCCAATCACACATCATGGGGACCTTGGAATATTTTTCCGGCCAGCCGGGTTCAGCGAAAAACAGCGCGCCGGTACCCGATCCGCCCCCGAGGTCTGCCAGGGCGGGCAGGATCTCGTCGGTGAAGTGTTTGAACAGCACCGGGTATCCATATTCGCCGGATTGAATCTGGTGGATAAAGCGGATGTTCCAGCCGCCCCCATCGTTGGTGTTGCCGCGCGTGTAGATGTTCATGCGCGGATCAATCGCCACGTCATAAATGTTGCGCAAGCCATGGGTATAGACCTCCAACTCGGTGCCATCGGGTCGCACCCGGACAATCCCGCCGCCGAGCATCGTGAGTTCCGTGCCGTCCGTTCCCTGGGCCTGGTGAATACCAAAATCGCCCACCGCAATGTAAATCCAGCCGTCGATGCCCATCTGGATGCCGTTGGTCGTATGATCCGCACCGCGGCTTTGATTGTGTTTCGGCGGACTGATCGATTTAACCAGGATGCGCGAGCCATCGGCTTTGCCATCCCGATCCTTGTCGATGAGCTCCGAGAGGTGCATCGCTTCGAGAATCCCCGTGGCGTCCGGGATGACCGTGTGCAGGACATAGAGACGATTGTCGACCGGGATCATACCGCGTGGATTGTCGATCTCGGCGAAGACTGTGTGCTGGTCCGCTTTCCCATCGTGATCCGTGTCCAGTGCCCGGATGATCCGCCCTTTACCCGCCCCTTTGCCGAGGGATCCATTGAGGTCCACCCCGATGAAGACTTCGCCTTCCGCCGAAACCGCGAGGCAGGCAGGGGAGGGGGTTACGTCCGAATCCGTAAACAGCTGGGCCGTCAGCTCGTCCGGGATGCCGACTTTTTTTCCGGTGAGATCCTGCGCGGAAACCGAGCAGGCGAGGCAGAGCAGGATGAGGAAATAGCGTGTTGATGTTTTCATATGAATGCCGGGGGTGAACCTGTTAAGGTGTAAACGTTTTATGATGTACGCCCAATTGGGCCGTAGTTTGATGTTTTTTTGGGCGAATGTGCAGGCGGTCGCTTCGCCACCTATTTCGCCTTCTTTACAAATTGGGTCAGAATCACGATGCGTTGGCCATTGATACGACCTTCGATCTGCTCGGGATTATCCGCGACCAGGGAGATGCTACGTACCGAAGTGCCGCGCTTGGCGGTGAAGCCTGCGCCCTTGACTTCCAGGTCCTTGATCAGTGAAATGGTGTCGCCGGCTTCCAGTGCCGCGCCATGTGCATCGACGTGTTTGACGGTCGGTCCAGCAGACGTGCCTGCATCCGCTTCGGCCCAGCGTTGCAGCTCCTCGTCGAGGTGCAGGGTGTCCAGTAAGTCTTGCGCCCAGCCTTCCGCCTTTAGCTGGTTTAGCATTCGCCAGGCCATGATCTGCACCGCCGGAACGTCGCTCCACATACTGTCGGCGAGACAGCGCCAATGATGTACATCCATTCGTTCCGGATGCTCGATCTGTCCGCGACAGGTGGCGCAGAGATAGATGACGTGCTCCGCGCTCCCATTTGAGGCGGGGGGAATTTCGTAGACCGTCAGGTCGTTGGAGGTCGTGCACAATTCGCATTGCGATTGGCTGCGTGCCTGGAGGGTTTCTTCGTGGTCCATAAGTTTAGGGGGGCGGATTGATAAGGATTCAGTAGGCCAGCATCTACACGGAATGGCCATTCTCGCCATCCCGTGCGTCGTGTCCGCTCTTATGATCATCTTTATGCCGCAAGATCCAGATTTATGAAGCTGGAATTCACCGCATGGCGATCAGGCGTGGCGAGGGTCGCGCGCGCGATCAGGCCATGGCTTCAGCCTGATTTACACCGTCTTACATCTGCTAAAGTACCGGCCTGCCCACTATAATTCGCCGATCCGGGGTTGCAATATGCCCCCTCGCTCAATAAACAGCAGGGCAAATATGGAAACAGCACAAGACATCATCGACGGGGATCTGGCCTACATGCTGGATCGGGCTTCGGAGTCCTTTGCGCGCATGGCGGGCAAAAGGCTTCTCATTACCGGTGGCGCAGGCTTTCTGGGCTATTATCTGGTCAAACTGGTGTTGTACCACAACCAGCAGGTGGAGGAAGATCAACGGATCGCCTTGACCGTGTGGGATAATTATATCCGAGGCGTTCCGCAGTGGCTCTCTGACCTCGCGGATGCGCCCGGCCTGACCCTGGCCAAGCATGATATCACCCATCCACTGCCGGCCGAAATGGGCCGTTTCGAATACATTATCCACGCCGCTTCGATCGCCTCGCCGCTCTACTACCGCATGTATCCCATCGAAACTATGGATGCGAATGTCAACGGCTTGCGCTATCTCCTCGAATATTGTCGGACCGAATCCGCGGTTGAAGGCTTCCTGTTTTATTCCACCAGCGAAATCTATGGCGATCCCACCAAGGAAAATATTCCCACTCCGGAGACCTATCGGGGCTTGGTTTCCTGTACCGGCGCGCGCGCCTGTTACGACGAGTCCAAGCGCTACGGCGAAACCCTCTGCGTGAATTTTGCCGAGCAGTATAAGGTGCCGGTAAAAATTGCCCGGCCGTTTAACAACTACGGCCCCGGCTTGAAGATCACGGACAAACGTGTGCTGCCCGATTTTGCCCGTAACGTGCTCAACGGCGAAAACATCGTTATGTTCTCGGACGGTTCGCCGACCCGGACGTTCTGCTATATCGCGGATGCGATCGTCGGCTATTACAAAATTCTGACGCATGGCGAAGCCGGCGAGCCCTACAACATCGGCGTCGAAACGCCGGAGATTTCCATCGCGACCCTTGCGGAGAAGGTGGTCGCCCTCGGAAAGGAGCTGTTCGGGTATGAAGGTGCGGTGATCCGTGAGGTGAATGAAGATCAGCACTATCTGAGTGATAACCCCAATCGCCGTTGCCCGATCATTACCAAGGCCCGCGAAGCGCTCGCGTTCAATCCGGAAATCGGGGTGGACGATGGCCTGCGTCGGACCATGATCTGGTACAAGGAAAACATGGAAGCCACCGAAGCCTGATGAAGATTTCCGTCGTGGGAACCGGCTATGTCGGCCTCGTCAGTGGCGTCTGTCTGGCGGAGAAGGGCCACGAGGTCGTGTGTGTCGATATCGATCGGGCTAAAGTCGATCGCATCAATGCCGGCGAACCGCCCATCTATGAAGATGGCCTGGAAGCCCTACTCAAAAAGCATGTCGGCCGTCGCTTAAAAGCGTCGACCGATCTCGCAAAGGCGGTTCGTGAATCCGAGGTCTCGCTCATCGCCGTGGGCACACCGTTCCAGGGCGATGCCATTGATCTCCAATTTATTCGTCAGGTCTCGGAAGACATCGGCAAGGTGCTTGCGGACAAAGACGGTTACCATGTCGTCGTCGTGAAGAGCACCGTCGTGCCCGGTACCACGGACAGCGTGGTGCTCCCGATCCTCGAAGCGGCTTCCGGTAAAAAAGCGGGCGACGATTTTGGTGTGGGGATGAATCCGGAATTTCTGCGCGAAGGCGTGGCGGTCGATGACTTCATGCATCCGGATCGCATCGTACTCGGCGGTATCGATGAGCGCACGCTCGAAGTCATGCATGGCATGTACACGGTGTTTGACGGCGTCGATGTTGTGCATACCAATCCGCGCACGGCCGAGATGATCAAGTACACGGCCAACTCACTGCTCGCGACGATGATTTCCTTTGCCAATGAAATGGGCAACCTGTGTGCGGATGTTGGTGGCATCGATGTGACGGAAGTCATGAACGGGGTGCACCTCGACAAGCGCCTCAGCCCCATCACCCCGAACGGTCGAATCAAACCCAGTTTCACCACCTACATCGAGGCGGGCTGCGGATTCGGGGGCTCCTGTTTCCCGAAAGATGTAAAAGCCCTGATCGCACATGGCCGGGAACGCGGAATGCCGATGCAGTTGCTCGGCTCGGTGATCGAAGTGAATGAAGCGCAACCGGCGCGGATGATTTCCCTGCTCAAGAAGCATTTCCCCGTCCTCAAAGGCGTTAAAGTTGCCGTGCTCGGCCTGGCTTTCAAGCCGGGTACCGATGATATCCGGGAGTCGCCTTCGATCCCCATTATCCAGACCCTCCTCGACGAAGGGGCGGAGGTCATCGGGTTTGATCCCATCGCCGAAGCGGAGATGAAGCACCTCTACAGCGCTGAGCAGATGCGCTACGCCGGCAGCCTGGTTGAAGCCATCGAAGGCGTGGATGCCATCCTGCTCGTCACGCGCTGGAAAGAATTTGAAGATCTGCCTGAAATGCTTTCCACTATGACCAAGGCCCCGCTGTTAGTGGACGGGCGGCGCATGCTCGAAAAGCAATCCGTCGAGCGCTACGAGGGGATCGGACTCTAATGCGCGTCCTCGTCACCGGAGGTACGGGCTTTGTCGGTCGTCATACGCTCGCCCCCTTGCTGGCGAAGGGCTACGAGGTGCACCTTGCCGGAAATAGGATCGTCCAGGAACCCATCGAAGGCGTGACCTATCATCAGGCCGACCTGCTGGATCCGTGTCAAATGGAGCAGGTCGTCAAAGAGGTCCGAGCGGCCAAGCTCATGCATTTCGCCTGGTACGTTGAGCCGAAAATCTATCTGACCTCCTATAAAAATGTGCAGTGGATTTCCGCAACCATGGAGCTGCTCCGCCTTTTTGCGGAACACGGGGGCTCGCGCGCCGTCCTCGCCGGGACCTGTTTTGAGTATGACCTGCATCAAGGTTTTCTCAACGAAGCGCAGACGCCCGCCGAGCCGGATTCGCTTTATGGCACCTGCAAAAATTCGCTTCGCCAAGTCGCCCAGTCGTATGCGGCGCAGCACAACATCAGTCTGGCCTGGGGGCGCATCTTTTTTCTCTATGGCCCGCACGAGTATGCGAGTCGACTGGTTGCGTCGGTCACCAACGCGCTGTTGCGAGGCGAGGATGCCAAGTGCTCGCATGGCCGTCAGGTACGCGACTTCATGCACGTCCAGGATGTGGCCGATGCGTTCGTCGCGCTCATGGAATCGCCGGTCACGGGCACGGTAAATATCGCCAGTGGCGCGCCCACGACCTTGAAGGACATTGTCATGACCCTCGCGGCCCTCACCGGTGGCGAAGCGCTCGTCAAGATGGGGACCTACCCCTCACCCGAGAATGAGCCCCCGGTGATCCTCGCGGATACCCGTCGCTTGAATCAGGAAGTGGGCTGGAAACCTTCGATGGATCTTCAGGCCGGCCTGGCGGATACGGTCGCCTGGTGGCGCGCCCATCTCGAGGTGCGAGAACCCTCGGCATAAACACCTTTTCGACCCCCGGTCTATTTAGTTTGTAACGTTTAGAACCCCGTACGCGTAGGCAGTATACAGAATGAAGATACGAGTTTTAGGATCCGGCATGGCAGGTTACGGGGCGACCTATCGCCTGCGGCAGGAAGGCATCACCCCCGACGTGTACGATAAAAATGCCTATCCGTTCGGGCATACCGTCAGTTACGAGCACAAGGAGGCGGGCTTCGTTTTTGATGATGGACCGCATGTTTCTTTCACCAAGGATAAGCGTATCCAGGGGCTCTTCGCCGAATTCGTTGGAGGGGAATACGAGGAATTTGCGACCTACGTGAACAACTGGTGGCGGGACCGTTGGATCAAGCATCCCTGCATCGTCAACCTGCATGGCCTCCCGCAGGAGATCCTCGTCGATTGCATCGCCGATTTTATTGCCGCGCAGAATAGCGAGCCACCCGAGATCAACAATTACGAAGACTGGCTGCTCGCGAGCTATGGCCGCACCTATTACGAACAGTTTCCGCGCGATTATACGATTCGTTATCACACCGTCGATCCAAGCCAGATGAGCACCGACTGGATGGCGCAACGCCTCTACCAGGCGGATATCAAGGAAGTGCTGAAAGGGGCCTTCAATCCCGAGACCGAAGATGTGCACTACATCAAAGGCTTTCGTTATCCGAAGGGGGGGGGCTTTCAGTCGTACATGAAGCCTTTCACCGAATGGGTCGACATTCAGTTGAACCATAAAGTTGTGAAGGTCGATCCATCGAAAAAGATGCTCAGCTTTGCCAACGGTTCGGAAATTGATTACGATTACCTGATCAGTTCGATCGCCTTGCCGGACTTGTTGAAGATGGTGGAAGGCGCCCCGCAGGACGTCCTGCGCGCCGTCGAGCGCCTCGGTTGTACCTCCTGTGTCCTCGTGAACATCGGCATGAACAACGACGAATTCACCAAGGCCCACTGGACTTACTTCTACGATATGGACTACAGCTTCACCCGTTTGAGTTTTCCGCATAACCTGTCGAAGAGCACCTGCCCGGACGGGTGCGGGGCCATCCAGGCGGAGGTGTACTTCTCAAATAAGTACAAACCCATGGTCGGCGAGCCGAATGATTATATTGAACCGGTCATCCGGGATCTCAAGCGTTGCGGGTTGATCAAAGATGACAACGAAATCATCTTCCAGAATGCGACCTATGCGGAATACGCCAACGTGATCTTCGATCTCGAACGGGCCGAAAATCTCGCCATCGTGCACGGCTACCTCGATGATGTAGGTATCCGCTACTGCGGGCGTTACGGCGACTGGGGTTATATGTGGACCGATGATTCTTTCAAAAGCGGAGAAGACGCCGCACAGTCGATTCTTGATGAAGCCTCTTCGTGATCGTAGCAACCATTGGGCCGCTGGCCTGATCGGTCGTCTGGGTATACTGCTCCTGCTGGCCGGAGGATGCAGCCCGCAATCCAAGGCACCTCCGGTGTCGAATGTCACGGAAGCCGCGGTCCAGAGCCTCGCCGAATTGACCGGTGGACCTTCACGCCTGGTGTGGACGCGCCAGATGCGGGGCAACAACAACGATCCCTACAACGAAGGCGCCAATCATGTCGTCATGGGGCTCGACTCACAAGACGGACTCGGCGAGCGCTCGATCCTCGGCGATCTGCGCAGCTATCGCAAACCCCTGCTCACCGCTGATGGCGCCCGCATCGTCTACGGTTTGTTCCAGGAGAAAAAAGTGTGCGTGGTCAACTGGGACGGCAGTAGCAATCGCGAGGTGGTGGATGGGATGCTTGCCGACGTCTGGCGTGATCCCGTAACCCATATCGACTGGGTGTATTACCTGCTGGGGCAGCCGGAAGATGAATTGCACAAGGCGGGCCCCGCCATGCGGTGCCAGCTTGACGACCCGTCGGTGAATGAATTGGTCTGGGATCAAACCCTGGTCAATCCGGATAACTTCCAGCTCTCGCGCGATGGCAAAATGGCGGCTGGACTCTTCCCCTGGAATGAAGCCGGTGTCGCCGAACTCCCGAACGGGGCCTTCACGAAAAAGGGCAACGGTTGCTGGACCTCCATGGCTCCGGACGACAGCTACATCATGTGGGTTTTCGATGGCGCACACAAAAATGTGATGATCCGGAAGCCAGGCGAGCAGTTTTTTCAGAAGGTCAAAGTAAACAGTGCGCCGCGCAACGAAGGCTGGGAGGTCTACCACCCGCGCTGGAGTAACCATGTTCAGTTCATGGCCTTGTCCGGTCCGTATCGGATCAAAGCCAAACACAACGGGATCCACGGCGGCGGCGAGAATATCAATATCCACATCGGGCACTTCGACCCGACGCTTCGGAAGATCGACACCTGGTACGAAGCGACCCGGAGTAAACATGGCGACTTCTTTCCCGACCTCTGGGTGGCCAGTGGCGACCAATCGGCGGTGGGTGCGCAGCAGGTGGTCGAAGCACCTCCGATTTCAACCTGGCCGGGTAACAAGGCTGGCCTGGAATTCGTCTGGCAGGATAAAAAATCCAACAACGTTATCGATGACTACCCCGGTGGCCGGCGTTTCTGCAAGCTGGAGCTGAAAGGGCAGGCCCGCTACGCCCGTTACCAGAATCTGGATCTGGCAAAAGGCTACGCTCAGCCCACGGGTCTGGGGAATGACCTCCTGAGTCGCGTGCAGGAG
>JBLIND010000123.1:0-15611 GCA_047639095.1 Candidatus Omnitrophota bacterium
GGGGTGGAGATATAGATGATATCCACATCCTCGTCCATGGCGAGGGCTTCGTAGGTCGGGTGGCAGCGGGAGGCGCTCCACTTCGCGCCAAAGGCGTCGGCCGAGGCCTGGGAGCGGGAGCCTACGGCCACCAGCTCGGCCGAGTCGACGGAGGTCAGCCCTTCGGCAAATTCATTCGCAATTCGACCTGTTCCAAGTATGCCCCAGCGTGTTTTTTCCATGTGCCTCTTTCGTTCAATCAGTGAGCGGGGATCCTTCTGTATTCAGGCGAAATTTCCAAGGCTTAAGTGGCTGTGCGGGCTTTTCCGATGATCGGAACGCTTGTAGAAATGCGTTCCTATGATGGGAACAACGGAGTGGGATGCGGTAGCCAGCCCGGATGCAATGGGTCGGTCTCTACGCGAGCATGATCGGCGGTCTGGGCAAAAACATTGCACATAGGATTGGACAAACCGGCATTTTCCCTTAAATCATGTCGCTCTTGACCGATTTAGGCGGCGGGATAGCGAAGCGGTCAAACGCATCAGACTGTAAATCTGACGGCTCATGCCTTCGAAGGTTCGAATCCTTCTCCCGCCACCATTTTTTCTCTGCCGGTCTGGTCATCCTTTCGCTGAGTAAAAAGCAGAGGTCGTATATCTTCTGCGCCGTTTTCACTGGCGCTCGGCTCGGTTCCCGTCATAATCGTTCCTGTTATGAAAATAAGGTTTAAGATTGGTTTTTGTTTTTCTGCTTCTCCACGGGGTTTCGCGTGGGGACCTGGTTGCTCACTACGCCTTTGATGGCGCTACCTATGCGGATTCAGCGGGCTATGCGGGCGTGGTCCCTTCCTTGCTGACGCGCGGGGTTGCGGCAGCCACGGATTCGAATTTTTCCACCGTGACCAGCCCCTTCGACGGCGGTACGCATTCGTTCTTCCTCCGGGGGTCTGCCCTGAATACGCCAAATGGCGGTACGGAAGCGGCCTTTCGCTCGGCGCTCACCCAGGGGAATTACATTTCCTTCACGGTGACGAGTCTGACGCCGATGTATTTGACCTCGCTGATGTTCGATACCGCGAAGAGCCCCGGGACCATTCACAACCTGCGGGCACTCGCCACCTCCGATGTCACGGGCCACGTCTTTACCAACCGGCTGGACATCGTCAGCCCAACCGAGGCGGACAGCAGCTTGCCGGACGTCCTGCAGAGTAATGGCGGGGTAAGCCTGTCGGATTCACCCGCTGGTCTCGGTGTGGACTGGGGACTCGCCGACAACACGGTCATTGATCTTTCCGTCCCGGCGTTTCAGGGGGTTACCTCCGTGAATTTCAGGGTCTATGGGTTTACGGTGTCGAATCCGACCTTCAACGTCGCGAACATCCTTCGCTTTGACAATGTCATGCTCAACGGTTCATTCATCCCCGAACCGGGATCGCTTCCCTTGTGTCTGATCGGATGCGGTGTGATTGTCATGATGCGATCCCGTAAGCGCACCTTTCGTGCGTGAGCTTCGGGCGCGGTTCCAGCCCACTGAGCTAAAGAAATAGGTCCTATACGACCTATACTCCGCTGCTTCGGTTGGCGGAACAGCCCGGTTCGTGATACCCTCTGCCCCATGAGTTTCTTCTACAACCTCGGTCGGAAAGCCGCTCCGCATGTGTTGCGGGCCAAGTGGTGGTATACGGCCATCGCAGGGGATGAGCCCGAGCGCATCGAGGCCGAATTTCATATTGGCGCCTTGCTGGCACAGCAGAACCTCGAAGAGCTGACCGTGTACCCGGAGCAGACGCCTGCCGCAGCGGTGATGGCGCGGCTCGCGGATCGTTTGGCCAATCCCGGCTGGCGGGTGAGCTGCACCGTGACGGACAGTGCGCATCAACATGCCTTCGCCCTTCCGGGGGGCTTTGTTTTTATTTCGTATACCCTGGTGCAGCTCTGTCGCAACGATGACGAACTGGCCTTCGTGCTGGGGCATGAGCTGGCGCACGTGGTGAAACGCCATGCGATGCACCGCCTCGCCGCGTCTTCCATGGCGGGGCTTTTTCAGAAAACGGTTGCCCGTCGCACGCCGGTGATCCAACTGCTGGGGCCTTTCATCGGCAACCTGCTGGAGAAAGGGTATCGGGAAGATCAGGAATTTGATGCCGATCTCTATGCGGTTCGGCTGATGAAATCAGCCCGCTTTGATTCGCGGGCGGGGGTTACGCTGCTGAAGCGCCTGCAGGAAGTGGACCGCGACCTGGCAATAATCAGCCCGTACTTTTCCGCGCATCCGCCGCTGGCGGATCGGATTGCCGCCTTGGAGAAGGGGTAAGCATAGCGCGGTTGTCCCCTCCTGAGACGGGCAAGCTCTGCCGCGGAGGTCCTTGGAGTCTCGGCTGGGGACACCAAAGCTACGGGGCAAAAAAAAACCGCCGGGTGTCCACCCGGCGGTTTTTCATTGGACCAGCGCGTTGGGTTAGCCAACGATCTTGGTTTTGCCCGGCATTGCGACCGGGTAGAAGCCATCGGCGTTCGGGGTGATCGGCGGAACCGTGTCGAACGTGTACTTCTCCATACCGGGCGAGAGGGCGATCTTGTTGTTGATCGCGTCGTCCCAGGTGACCACCTTGCCGGAATACGTGGCATAGCGACCGAGGATGGACGTCATCGTGGACTTGGCACCGTACTCGCCTTCGTTCGGGCGATCGCCTTTGAGCAGGGAGTCGACGAGGTCGAGCTGTTCCTGTTGGTGACCGCTCACGCCTTGCTTGTCGTAGCGCCACTTGTCATCACCGAAGACCATGTAACGATTGATATCCGCGTAGCCCTTGCTGCCGTAGGCGTGTTCGGAAACGCTGTTGTAGCAGCCCTTGATGTGGCGGCACTGCGAGTACAGCATGGAACCGTCTGCATACTTGTATTCGACGAAGTGGTGATCGTAGATCTCACCGGTTTCCTTGTCGGTGCGAACCTGGCGTCCACCCATGCCCTGTGCTTCAACCGGGAAGCCATCCTTGAGCCAGTTGATCACGTCGAGGTTGTGGATGTGCTGTTCGGTGATGTGATCGCCGCAGAGCCAGTTGAAGTAGTACCAGTTACGCATCTGGTACTCCATTTCGGTTTGGTCCGCCGTGCGGTTACGCACCCATACCCCGCCGCCGTTCCAGAAAGCGCGCATGTAGTTGATGTCGCCAATGGCTCCGTCCTGGAGACGTTTGATCGTATCCATGTATTCCGGCTGGTGACGGCGCTGCAGGCCGACCTGGAGGAGGAGGTTTTTCTCTTTGGCAATGCGGGTGGATTCCAGCACCGAGCGTACGCCTGCGGCGTCAACGGCAACGGGTTTTTCCATGAAGACGTGCTTGCCTGCAGCAACGGCCGCTGCGAGGTGTACCGGACGCCAGCCGGGTGAGGTGGCGAGTACGATCAGGTCGACATCGGAAGCGATGACTTTCTCATAGGCATCGAAGCCGGCAAACATGCGCTCTTTCGGCACGTCAGTTTTTTTGCCGTGCGCAGCGCTGATGTTCTTCACCGTGCCTTCGCACTTGTCCATGAACGCATCCGCCACGGCGACGAGTTTGGTCCCCGGGTTGCTGTGGTTCAGGATCTGGGTGACCGCGCCCGTACCGCGACCGCCGCAGCCGATGAGGCCGACCCGGATGGAGTCACTGCCCGCTGCATGCACATTGGGAATAGCGGTGGTCAATGCTGACGCTCCGATAATTGCGCTGGAACCCTTAATAAAGCTCCGGCGGCTTGAACTGTTTTGATTTTCCATTTTCTTTCCTCCTGGGTGGGGGGTTGGGTTAACTAACGTTTAGGTACAGCCATAATTTCTTCCAGGGTCGGCCAGAACTTTCCGATCTCTTCTGCGGAGGGAACGTTCTTCGGACGGACGACGCGAAAGCCTACGAACAGGGCGTCGGTGTGATACCAGACGCTCTTCGGAATCTGGGGATCCTGTTTTTTCCAGTCCTCCACGGAGCTGAGACGCGCGGCACTGAAGGTCTTTTCGATCTTATCATCCCAGCCACCCCCGCGGACGGTCCGGTTGTAGAGGGTGTCGGGTTCGCGCAGGGGATTGACGATCACCTGATCGGTGATTTCGTACATGTCGTAGTCGTCGAGGACCCACTCCCAGACATTGCCGATCATGTCGTAGAGGCCCAGGGGGTTGGGTTTCTTGGTGGCGACGCGCTGGTATTGCCAGTCGCTGTTGTCGGTGTACCAGGCGTACTTGTCGATTTCCTTGGGATCATCTCCCCAGAAGTACTTGGTGCTGGTGCCGCCGCGGCAGGCATATTCCCACTCGGCGGCGGTGGGCAGTCGATAGAAGTGTCCGGTTTTGGCGCTGAGCCACATGCAGAAAACCTTCGCGGAGAGCTGGGTCATGCAGATGGCGGGGTAGCGCTGTTTGCCCATGCCGAAGGTCATGTCGGTATAGGCGGGCGTGCATCGGGTCACCGCGTCGGCGAGCAGGTCGTTCTCGGTCGGCTCGTTCTTCAGGTACCCGCGGAGGTCCTTCTCGACACTGAGTTGCCAGAGCTCGTACATGTCCCAGGTGGTTTCGGACTTGGCCATCATAAAGGAGTCGACCTGGACCTTATGCGGGGGGGCGGCGAGCGGATTGTCGGCTTCACCCATCAGGAAGACACCCCCCTCTACCGGTAACATGGTGAACTTCACGTCCGTGGGTTTGATCTCGTAGTCGTACGCCTTGAATTCCGAATCCGAGATTGGCCCGGCTTCCAGGCTGAGCTTGACGTACAACTCTTGCGGGGAAATGCCGGTGGCCTTCTGGGCTTTCTTTTTCTGCTCCAGCACCAGGCCGTCGGGCCACGGAGCCCCTTGCTCGATCCAGCGGCGGAGCATGGCGAGTTCCGTCGGGTCGAGGGGCTCTTCCGGATCCGGCGGCATCACATCTTCGTCATCCAGGGGGAGGGTGCAGAGAGCCCAGAAGCTTGAGCCGAGCGCATCGCCGGGCGTGAGGACGTCGGATTTTGCGAAGGCGCCTCCCTTCGTGTGGAGGAGCAGCTTGCCCTTGGTCTTTTCCGGGTTGTGACACTTCACGCATTTCACTTCCATGATCGGCTGAACGTGCTGGACGAAGTCCACGATTTCCGGGAGGCGCTTGCGGACATGAAGGGTTTCGCCATCCGGCCATTCCGCCCCGTCGGCGATCCACTCCTTGAGAATTTCCTGCTCGTTCTTCGGCATGAGATACGGATGGTTGCCTTCCCAGGGCGGCATGACATCGTCGTCATCTTTTTCCAGCGTCGTCATCCAGTACAACGAACTGTCATCGGGTTTGCCCGGATTGATCACGTCGGTTTTGGCGAAGGCGAGCTCTTCGGTGTCGAGGCGCAGCTTGCCTTTCACTTTGGTTTCCTGGTGGCAACTGACACAGTTGAATTCAAGGACCGGTTTTACATCGCGGAGGAAGTCGACCTTGGCGTGGATTGCGGTGGAGATGCAGAGCAGCAGGAGCGTCGCGATGCGGAACCGGTTGATCAGGCGGTGGTGACGGTGGAAGGTAAAGGTGTTGCTTTTCATAAATGTCAGGTATCTTTAATTACGACGGCCAGCGAACAGTTCTGACCTTGGAGGGTCGAAGTTATCGTGGGGTCTAGGTATTGCAATGCGTAAGTGGTCAAAAAACTGGGTAATCAGCGCTGTTTTTATGGTGCTTTCGGTCGTTTCCGGTCGGGCGGAATGGAATCGTGTGGAAGTGGACGCACGGCGGATGGGGGTAGATTTTCGCGTGGTGGTCTATGGTGAGGCAGCGGCCCCGGCCCGTGACGCGGCAGCAGAGGCGCTGGCCCGGGTGGAGGCCTTGAACGGGATCCTGAGTGACTATCTGGGTGAGAGCGAAGTCCGGTGTCTGGTGCGCACGCGTGAGCGACAGCAGGTGAGTCCGGAGTTGTGGTCGGTGCTGGCCTATGGTCAGTCGGTTTCCCGTGCGTCCGGGGGCGCCTTTGATATCACCGTTGGGCCCTATGTGCTGGCCGCTCGGCAGTACCGATTCTTTGATCAGTTGCCCCCGCCGGAAAAGCTGAAGCGGATGCGGGCATCGGTTGGTTTCGACAAGCTTCAGCTTGTCCCTGAGACGCGTGAGGTCGCCTGCATGGCTCCGTCGATGCGCGTAGATCTCGGCGGACTCGCCAAGGGCTATGCGGTGGATGAAGCCTTGCGTGTGCTCCATGCGCGTGGCTTCACCCGGGCGATGGTCGATGGCGGCGGAGATCTGGCGGTGGGTGATCCGCCTCCGGGGAAAACCCATTGGCAGATCCAGGTCGAAGGTGCGGCCGATCAAATGTTGTCGCTTACGAATCAGGCCGTAGCCACGTCGGGTGATGTCTACCAGTTTGTTGAAGTCGAGGGCGTTCGCTATTCACACATCATCGATCCGCGAACCGGCCTCGGAATGACCAATCGCATCCAGACGACGGTGATCGCCGCGACCTGCATGGAAGCCGATGCCTGGGCTTCGGCTATTTGCGTGCTCGGCGGGTTGGCAGAGGAGCGGCAACGCGCGTTGGGGTTGCGCGTGTTCCTCCGCTCCGCATCCCCCTGATTCCACCGTGGACGTGTCGGTTATCCTTTGATAGGACAGCAGCATGCGTTTGGAGGGATTGAGTCGTCTGTTGGTTCTGCTGGTCTGCCTGGGGGCTGGCACCAGCTGCACCAGTTATCGTCATTGGCATACGGCACCCGGTGTGACCCCGTCGCAACCCTTGCAGCCCTTCATCACGCGCAGCTACGAACCGGCCCTTGCGACCAACCGGACGGGGAAGACGTTCGCCGTGGTGGAATTCGACGAACAGGGAGAGCTCTGGCAACGCGAGCAGCTGTCCGGTCTGCTCACCCACATCGATGAAGTGAAGCGATCCGGGCAGAACGTGTTGCTCATGTTGTACGTGCACGGGTGGAACCACAACGCCTCCCCTCGTTCTGAAAACTATCGTCGCTTTCGCGCACTCATCGAGGAGCTTCCGATCGAAAGCATCAAGCTTGGGCCTTCAAATGAGCGCCCGAATCATCTGATGGGGGTGTACATTGGCTGGCCGGGTCGGGGCATTGATACGCGTGTTTTCAGTGTTCCCTGGGCGGAGACCCGTTGGGGCGCTTCGACGGGCCTGGGGACGCGTATGGTCGGAGGGCTGTATGATTTCGTCTATCAATTATCCGACCTGCCCCGCGTGTTCACCTTCTGGAATCGGGCCGGGGTGGCCGAAAAAGTCAGTCAGGTTGCGGCGACGGAAACGTTGCTCGCGATTACCGCCGCCTTGAAAATGCCGGTGATCAATGAACAGGAGCAGCTCGGTGACATGCGCATGATTGTGATTGGACACTCCATGGGTGGCCTCGTGGTGGAACGCGCCATGAACCAGGCCTTGCTGGGGATCATGCTGACCTCCAGTCCCATGGGTGCGCTGTTTCTGCGGGAAGGAACGATCTTGCTCGAGGAGGGCCGCGACGCCCTCATGGATTGTCAGGCGCGGGTGGCTGAACTCGCCGAAGCTTCGGAGCAGACCTCCGAAGCGTATGAGGCGGCAGCACAGGACAAAATACTGGCCGAAGAAAAAATCAGGGAAGGCGAATACATGATCGATTACGCCTTTCCGCGTCCGGCGGATTTGATCATTCTCGTAAACCCGGCAGTGGAAGCACTGGGTGCGCATCAAATGATTCAAGCCCTCTCCAAGCGAACGGCAGAGACGATGGGGGAGTTTGTGCATTACGGCATCGGCGAGCACCGTCCGTTGATTGTCTCCATCTCTTCGAATTGGGATTCGGCCACGCGCATGGCGTTTCCGCTTACGCATGGACTCGGTTCGATCCTCGAGCGGTTTCGCTCGCCGGCCAGTGGGCTGCATGGCCAACGGATCCTGAAGATGAAAACGGCTCCTCATGCCGCCAATCTGCGGAGCCATTATATCCATCGTCTTGAGCGGAAGCCGAAGCCGCCCACACGGAAGGATCGAACCGGGGCGGTCATTGAATCGTTCTTGGACAACCTCATTGAAGCCCCCGAATCTCCGCCGGACTACGTTCGGGAAAACCTCTTCCTCTTCTCCACCTTATCCGGCCTGTACGCCCTGGAGCTGGATCAACGCCACGTGAAAAATCGATCCGGCTACTGGGTCATCAAAGCTCCGCGCGACATCATCAAAAATCACAACGATTTTCACACCGAGGGCTTTTATGGCCTGTTGGGGGCTTTGATGCGGGAGAACCGCACCTTCAGCCGCCCCGCCTACGCGGATGAGGTGATTTTCCGGCATATTGGGGCAGGAGAACCTGCGAGTCTGCCCTTACCTCCTCCGTAATACATGATTTGCTCTACACTTTTCGCGATTTTGATGTAATTTATCGGCGTGCGGGCGTACTTAAGGTCCGAACACCAGTTGGATCCGAACAACCCCTCAATCCATAAGGAATGACTATGAAAAAAATGATGTTGATTGCCCTCGGGCTGATGACGATGGGCTTGGCCTCTACGGGCTTTGCTGCTGAGGCTGATAAAGCAACGACCTATGTGGTCGGCATGAAAGGGGTCACCTGAGGTGGCTGTAAATCATACGTCCGTGGGGCGTTAAAGAATTTGAAGGGCATTGTTTGCGAAGATCTGCAGAACGATATCCAGATTAAAAACGGCAAAGAAAAAGGCACGCAGGTCGTGACCTTTAAAGCCACGTCGGAAGTCACCAAAGAACAGGCGATTGAGGCGATGGGTAAGAAAGCCAATAAGTTCGTCGTGATGTCCTTGAAAAAGGAAGACAGCTAAAAACGGTTTGTCTATCGGATCTGACGAAAACCTCGACTTCGGTCGGGGTTTTTTTGTTTAAATCCGTCGGAGGATGGAACGCGTGTGGGGCGGGGTCCGTGGTTCAGGTTCCGTCATGAAATTATTCTTGAATGGTCTATTTATTGCTTGGGTATAATGGTGAATTTTCGATAAAAGCCCCTCCGACTGAACGAGTTGCGGGTTTTCGGAGTATAATGACTCTTAATGACGCGTGAAAACTTGTACCTGTAAGTCATGAAATACATGAAACCAATTTTTTGGACCGGCCTGGGGGTGCTTCTCCTCGCGGTGACCTTCTTCCTGAGCACGAGAACCGCTAGCCACCGGTCTGTTCGAGATGTGGAAACTCCCCCCCTTCCTTCTCCCGATGCCGCCGCGGATTTGACGGCCTCGGTCGACTCGCAGGATGCCCCCTCGCAGGCGGCGAGCGCAGGGCCAACGATTGAGCCACTGCTCGTCGGGTCGTCCGCAGATTTTGGGTTAACCGTGACGCCGATTGAAGGCAGCTCCGATCAGTGGATCGATATCAAGCTCAACGGCTTCCAGGTGCTTTCCAACGCCTTCGGCTCGGTGATTAAAATCGACGGCCAGGGCATTCGTCTCACGGATGGTGAGCCCGATCTGCCCACGCTGGTGCATGCCTTCCCCGGCCGGCCCGGGGAGTCCGCTCACGTCGAAGTCACTGAAGTCAACTACACGGATCACGAAGGCTATACGATTGCCCCCCGTGCGCGACAGCGCTCGGACGGCTCGGTGTCCCATTCCGAAGACCCGGAGATCTATGGCGTCGACCGCTTCTGGCCGCCTGAAGCGGTAGACATTCAGGAAGCCTACCAGGGGCGGCGAAAATTTGTACGCGTCGAGTATCGGCCCTTCCAATACAATCCGGAGACCGGAGTGCTGCGTCAGGCGGAAAGCATTCGCGCGCGACTCAGTTATGGTCCCGAGGAGGCCTATCGTGCGGCGGCCTTAAGTGGCGTGTCCGGTTTCGATGACACGGACCTGGTGAGTGATCCGGAGGATTGCGGTTGTTCAGAGCGCCGGGTCACGCCCGCGACACTCCTCCCGCCCATGAACGGCCATCCTCAGGACTTTGCCCGCCGTCGCGCCGGTGCCGATGTGAACGCCTGTATCAAGATCAAGGTGCACGCCGGTGGAATACACACCTTGACCTACGGTACCTTGCTCGCGGCAGGTGTGGATGACGCCGAAATCACCGGCAGTAACCTGCGCATGTTTTACAAAGATCGCGAGTTGGCCATTGCTGTTTCCACCAACGGAAAGTTCACCCACAGCACCGATCACACGATCACGTTCTACGCCGAACCGTTTGAAAGTTTTCATACCGACGAGAATGTGTACTGGTTGGGCTTCGGTCCAGGTGGCTTGCGCATGACCTCGCGCAGTGTCACCGATGACGCCAGCCTGGGGGCACCGGATACCGTGGCTTGCCGTCGAATTACCCTGGATGACAAGTTGTACTATGGGGACAACCTGGTTGATTACTTTCGGGAGAAACGCATGGAGATTGACGATGGCAGCTACACCGGATGGTTCCTGGGCACAATTGCCAATCCGAGCGGGATCGCTGCACGTCCGCCCCTGCAGGTGAACTTGTCTGGAACGGACCACGCGGTCCCAGGGTCCCTGGGCCGGGTAACCGGCACCTTATTTGCCTACCTGGGCAGCTCGCATCGTTTTCGGATTCGCAACGCCTCGAATGCCTTTATCCTGGATTATCCCATTGCCGGAGGTTCCGTGAGGGATGAAATGGATCAGCCGTTTGCGGCCTCTTCGCTTAATGCGAGCGGCACCACGGCCTTAAAGATCGAAGGCAATGCGGGGGTGTTGGACGGGTATCTGGTTCCTTCCTTAACCTTTGAATTTGATCGCTCGCTGTACACGACCGATGATCGACTGAGTTTTGGCGGTACTGCGGGCGACTCGCGCTATGAGCTCCGGAACTTCGCCGGCACGGGAGCCGACATCATGATCCTCGATGTTACGGACGGGTATGATCCCGTACGACTCAGGGGCTTCTCCACGTTTAACTCCGCCCCGGGTCGAGGTGTTCGCATGGTGGATCGGGTGACCTATCACCCCTGTTATACATCGGTTGGTCAGACTGGTGCGCACGCCGTGCTTGCCGCCGATGTTCAATCGGCCCTGGTGCGTAACCTCGCGGATCCTTCGCGCCAGGTCGATTACCTGGTCATCGCGACGGCCGGGTACGAAGATGAAGTGCATCGATTGTTGGACCACCGCGATTTCACGGGCCTGGAGGTTTTGGTGGTGACCGATGAAGACGTGTACAACGAATTTTCATATGGGGTGTCCGATTGCTCGGGCATCAAGCAGTTCATCGGTTATGCGTTTCATCATTGGGCGCGCGAGCCGCAGTACGTTTTGCTGGTTGGCGATACCACTTATGATCCGCTGAACGTCCTGGAAGCCGAGCAGCAAGTCCTGCCATCGCCGTTTGGCCCGACAAGCTTTCTCTTCGCCTCCATCGATATGACCTTTGCCATGGTGAATGGTGACGATCAGTTGATCGATCTCGCCATCGGTCGCCTGCCGGTGAAGAATCTGACTGAGCTGAAGAACATCGTCGATAAAATCATTCTGTATGAAGCGCAGATCAAATCGGAACCCATTACGGGTACCTGGCGATCGCAAATCACTCTGGTCTCGGGAAAGGTGTCGGCAAATGGCGACAATTTCGGCGGGGATAGTGATTTGATCAACACGCAAATCATCGCACCTTCGCCCCACAGTGCCACGATCCTGAAGAATCCGGGAGGTAGCGGGGATCCGCTGCGCGCGCAAATCATTAGCCAGATCAACGCCGGGCGCTTCCTGGTTAATTACATGGGCCATGGTGCATCCACTGCCTGGGATGGTGGTTGGCCGGATACCCCTATTTTCAAGAATGTAGATATCGATTTGATGACCAACAACCGCTTTCCGATCGTAAGCGTATTCACCTGTGCCAATGGGGTCTATCAGTATCCCGCCACGCAGTGTTCCGCCGAGAAGTTTGTGGTGACGCCGAATCATGGGGCCATTGCGGTGATCGCACCCAGCGCTTTCGCGATTCATCAGGTGTCCGAACAGATGAACCGTGAGATGTACAACGCGCTGTTGAACAATCTGTATGTGGACGGCCTCAATGGTGCCCAGTTAATCCATCGGACCCAGAATACCCAGCGCCTGGGTGAAGCCTATATCAATGGCATGCTCGCGATGTTTCTCGGGATTGGTAACCAGTCTTTTGAACTTCAATTCTACAACCTTCTCGGAGATCCGGGCCTGCTGGTCAGTCCGGAATAAGACGAGGTATGGATAGCATCGACCAACAGGCCACCCGAGCCGTGGAGCATCTCACGGCTTTCCTGCACGCCCGGATCGTGCAAGGCGATCATGCGCCACTGCAGCCGGTGGAGGTGTCCGCCGATATCTACGCGGAGCTGGTGAAGCGCAATCGACTCGGCGCAACCTTGTACGCATCGGCCTCGGAGATCGATATCTGGCCGGTATCAAAGGAGCAGGTTGCGGACTGGAAACGCGAAGCCTACCGGCGTGCGGTGTCTCAACCCCAGCAACTGCATCAGGCCACCCAACTCGCCCGCGTCCTGGAGGCGAACCGGGTGTCGTGTATCTGCATGCGGGGGCCCTTTATCGGCAGCCGGCTGTTTGGCGATGCGTCCTGGCGTCCCTTTTCCGATGTCGATCTGCTGGTTCCGCGTGAACATGCGCGGCAGGCCTGGTCGGCCGCCGAAACCTCGGGCTTTGAACTCTTCCAGGAGAACATGCCGCTCGGGTATTTCCTGCGCCACCATCTGCACTGGCAGATGAAGCATGCGGTAAGCGGCTTGCTCTGCGACCTGCATTGGGCGGTGGAGCATCCCTATCGCCTCTATCGAATCGATTACGCCGGACTGTTTGCCCGCTCCCGCATGGTGGAGGTCGATGGCCTGACCTGGCGCGAGCCGGATCCCGCAGACCTGTTTCTGTTGCTCGCCATGCATCTCAAAAAGCACATGCCTTCGCTCGTGAGAATGTGCACGGCAGATGATGCAATCCAGCAGGTGTTTCTCCATGGCGAAGCGCTGCACATCGTCGATCTTGCTCTCTTGATGAAGCACGACGCATCGATGCTGGATGGCGCGCGTCTCTTGCAGACCGCCGAAGACTGGCAATGCCTGGATGCCCTGGCGGCCGGCCTGGAATGCGTTGCACGCATGTTTGCCATGGAGCTTCCGGGTGGGATTCGCGAAGCCGCCCATGCACGCATCCCTGCCTGGCAAACACTGGAAGCCCCGGCCGCTGCAGCGAAGGCGGCTTCCCGCTGGTGGGCCATTGCCGCCTTCAAGGGCGGTTTCCGCACGGAGAAAATGGCCGATGCCTGGACCTATTTAAATCCGCCGCCTGCTTACTTTGGTGATAAAGCAGGGCCGGCTCGCTTTGCGCGGCGTCACCGCCATCAGATCAAAGCGGCGGCGCGCCTGTCCTTCGCCGGTGTCGACACCCTGGTATCGGTGTGTGTCGCACTGCTCCGCGGAAAACGCAAAGGGCCCGCGGCCCGGACAAACGTACCTATGGGAATAGCCTGATATGAAACGTGGATGCATTCTTCTCTTACTCGGCTCGGCACTTGGCGTCTCTGCTCAGCATAACTGCGCACCCAGCGACGATTACGGCGATGGGCCGGCTGCGGCGTCTTTTATCAGCTTTGGCGCGGCGCGAAATGCGTCGATTGAATCGCGGAATGATCGCGATTATTTCTGTTTCGATGCCGATTCGTATGCCCAGTTCCTCGTGCAGGTGACCCCCATCGGTGGGGTGGATGCGGTGCAGGAAGCCGAGGTCCGGCTGTACAATCCCGACGGATTTACCCGCCTCGCCAAAGCGACCTCGACGGGCAATCGCCCGCGTGCCGAGCTCAACTTCGTCAATGCGGGCATCAGTCGACGCATCTACATCGACGTACGCAGTTTTTCCGAATATACCAGCGGGCGTTATCAGGTTCTCGTGAATCGGACCGGCGATCCGGTCGACACGGATGGCGACGAACTGCCGGATGACTGGGAGACCGAACACAGTTTTAATAAGAACGTGACGACAGGGATTCATGGCGCCAGCGGTGATCCGGATGGGGACGGCCTGACCAATCTGGATGAGTTTCGTTCCGGGACCGATCCGCGCGATGCGAATTCGGGTATTCAGATTACACAGACCAGCAACCCGATGGACACGGGGACCATAAGCTGGATGGCCGTCCCGTATGCTTCCTATAAAGTGTTTCGGTGTCCGACTATCTTGAATCCGGTATGGACGCCGATTGCGACCGTATCCAATCCCGGGACGGCTACGAGCCTGAGTTACACCGATCCAGCGATGCTTGAGGGCGGCCCTCAGTTTCTCTATCGCGTCGAGTACGTGGAGCAGTAAATGTTCCGTAACGGAAACGGTCAGGAGTAAGATGACGTACGAAACCTTCTTGAAGTCAGTCAGTGAAAATCGTGTTCCCGGTGCCGAACTGTCCGAACCGCTGCAGGCCCTCTGGTATGCGGCGAAAGGTGAATGGGAACGGTCGCATGATATCGCGCAGGAGATCCACACGCCGGACGGCAGTTGGATTCACGCCCATCTGCATCGCCAGGAAGGCGATCTGGGCAATGCCGGTTACTGGTACAACCGCGCACGTCAGTCGACCTGTACGGACGCGCTCGATACGGAGCGGGAAACCCTGATTCGGTACTTCCTGGATAAATAAACGCGCGGATTCTTGCTTTTCGCACCCGGGCATCACACACATGTGTTTGACTGCAACTGACTGAAATCCGACCCCGGGATGGCCATGGATCCACAAGAATCGAACACACCTGATATGCCGACGCCGGCGAATTCGACCCCTCCGACTCCTCCGACTCCAGCGCCTTCCCCGCCACCGCCTCCAGCTGCTCCGGCGCCTTCCCCGGCGCCTTCCCCGGCTGCTCCCGCTCCGGAGCCTGCATCCGTCGAGCCCGCCGGTCCGGTCGTTGCGGTTCCTGAGACCCCTGCGTTTACGCCCAAAACAAAGAAGGGCTGTTTCTTCTACGGATGTACCGGGAGTTTGATTCTGCTCCTGGTCGTTGGGTTAACGGCTGGCATTACCTTCTGGTGGCTAACCCATGGACCGAAATACAAGCCCGTGGTCCTGGAAGAAAAAGAGCAAGTGGTGCTCGAAAAGAAGATGGAGGTGATCACCCGTGTTGCGGATGGCCCGGTCGAGCCGATCAAGTTGACCGGTGCGACGACGCTTGATCCCGTCGAAGAAAAGGCCGCCGAGGTCGAGGAGAAGATCGACCGCACCATCATCATCACCGAACGCGAACTGAATTCCATTTTTCATGAGCAATCAGAGCTCGGTGATTCCTTCCGGGTCACCTTGGGTAAAAATTCGATCACGGTTAAAATGAGCCACCAGATGGCGGACGACGCCATTATCTTTCCGGGTAAGAACATGCGCGGAAAGCTCGGCATTTACCTCGCACGGGAAGACGGCGAGCTCGTGCTGCGGGTGCATGAGGTCAACATCGCGGGTATACCGGTTCCCGGCCCCTGGCTCGAAGGCCTGGGTATCGATAAGGACGTAAACCTGCTGGAGGACTTCTTTGGCGACGCGGAGACGACCTCCAAGTTCTCCGAGGGCATCAAGGAATTTCGTGTCGAGCGCGGTCAGATCCTGATCGAATTGGCCGAATAGATCTGCTCTGCGAGATTATCGCTTCGCAAACAATACCAGTTCCCGATGATGCGCGCCGAGCTGCTGCAGGCGGATCGTCTTAAAGCCC
>JBLIND010000124.1:0-15591 GCA_047639095.1 Candidatus Omnitrophota bacterium
GCAGGCGGATGGTGCCAACGATACCCAGACCCGCGAGCAACATCATGGGCTGCATAAAGCTCAGGGCGAGCCAGGGGGTTTTGTACGCGAGCGCGGAATAGGCGACCAACAGGCCCAGGCTGTAAAGTGCGAGCACGCGCCAGAGGCGGCGGTCGCCCCGGCAACGCCCGAGCAGGGCGTAGACGAAACCGATCGCGGCGAAGCCGAGGATAAAGGCTTCACTCCAGACCCGACCGGATCCGAGACGTTTCCAGGACAGCAGGCGCAGAAAGTAGTCCCAGGATTTTTCGTGCCCGGTCGTGCCTTCCGTTCCTTTGCCCAGGTAATTGGCGTAGGTCATCACGGAATCGATAGGTCCCTGCCAGTTGGTGAAAAAGGAGGAGAAGAAAACCACGGAGACGACGATGGCCAGACCCACGAGCAGGGGGAGTTGTTTCCAGCCCAGCTTACGAAGGTCCGTTCGAATGTTACGTGCGAGGATGGCATCGATCACCACCGCAAAACCCAGGCAGGCCACAGAAAGAATAAAAGTTTCTTTCGTCGCGTGCATGAGGCCGAGACAGATCCCGGTCAGGACCGCCCAGCGGGTTTTGCCATAACGCAAAAATCGCCAGCCGAAAGCGATAAAGCCAAAGCTGAAGGCGATGAGCAGCATCTCCTGGACGAAATAGCGGCTGTAATAACACATGATGGGGGAAAGGGCCGTGAGCAGAGCGGCCATCACGCTTTCGATTTCGCCGAGACCGCCACGTAGAAAAAGCAGGATGAGAATGATCAGCACACTGGCGATCAGGGGAACCATGCGCAGGTCCGTAATACTGACCTGGGCAATCGTGGCCTTGGACTGGACCCAGGCGATGGGCAGGGCCAGGTAATAGAGCGTGGGTCCGTGATACTCGACCGGATCGTAGGAGTAGTGATGTTCCTCCAGCAGCTCACCGAACTTCATGGCCTGGACCGCTTCGTCGGTGTGGAGCGGCTTGCTGTCCAGCTGCTCACCCCGAAAGGCAAAGGCCGCAATGGCAATGGCCGAAATCAGTAACCAGGTTGCAAAAATCTCGTTCGGGCGCGTAGGGGATAGATCATTCATGATGCAGGAAAGTTTGCCGGGAAACCCTTACACATAAGGAGGCCGGGTCGCGTAGGGAATCGGATCTTCAATACCGGCCTGTTGAAATCCACGCAGGCGAAAGGCACAGGAATCACAGACGCCACAAGCGACATCTTCGCGCTGATAACAGGACCAGGTGTGCTCCAGGGGCGCCTGCAGCTCGGCCCCGAGCCGAATGATCTCGGCTTTGGATTTATCGATAATCGGAGTGACGAGTCCGATGTGGGTTTCCGGCTTGGTGCCGGTCTCGATGACCCGGCCAAACGCCTCATAAAACACCGGACGGCAATCGGGGTAGCCGCTGGCATCTTCGTAGACCGCGCCAATGAAAATAGTTTCAGCGTGAATGACTTCGGCCCAGCTCACCGCCACCGCCAGCAGATTGGCATTGCGAAAGGGGACGTAGGAGCTGGGAATTTCAGGGTTCTCCAGATCGGCGGAACTGACCTCGATGGCGGTATCAGTGAGGCTGGAACCACCGATCTGGGCCAGGTGGCGAAAATCCACGACCAGGCGACGTGCCGCTTCATAGTGGTCGGCGATGTGGTGAAAGGCCCGGAGCTCACGGGCTTCGGTTCGCTGACCGTAATTAATGTGCAGCAGGGCGAGGCGGTGCGTCTGACCGGCTATGGCGGCCGCCACACAACTATCCAGGCCGCCACTGGCGAGCACGATGCCCAGGGGTTTTGGATTCCTATCCGACATGGGAATGGATGTATCAGGCAATCGGCCGATTTTCAACCGCCGAGCCGATAGACCTGCGGCACCGTCACGTCACGGGCAAGGGAACCGTGGACTTCCGCAGATTCAAGGTGCTGGGAAAAACGCTGCGCGGGGTAATCTCGGCGCCCTTGATCAACTCGATCAATCCGCTGACCGCGAGCTCCGCCATTTCGGCCACCGGTGCCTCCATCGTGGTCATGGGCGGATGCTGAAAGGCACTTACCCCCGGCTCTTCAATGGTGATGATGGATAAATCATCCGGCACACGCATACCTTGAAAACGGCAAAGCTGGGACAGCAGTACTTGCGCAGTGGCATCGGTCAGGATGGCGCAGGCGGTGAAGCCTCCATGTCGGATCTGCGCTGCAATATGATCGGGTGCCTGACTATCGAGATCGAAGATGCCCGAAGAGATGGTCCGTCGCTGGCCTTCAAAGACATCCTCGTACGCCCGCATACGCTCTTTGGAATCCGCGTCGGCCTGACTGCCCAGGACCAGAGCAACCTGTTGATGTCCACCCTGCTGGAAATGCTCCAGGGCCGCACGGGTCTCCTGGTAATAATCGCAGGCGATGGTATTCCAGTGATCATTGACGGTTTTAAAGTTTGTTTGAATGACCGGCACATTGGGAAGCCGGACCAGGCTCTGCATCTGCTTTTCATTCAGCCCAACCGCGATCATTCCGTCGACCAATCGCTTAGTCGCCGTCTCCAGGTTGTCCAGGGTAAGGAATTCGATAAAGTAATTCCGCGCCGCGGCAAACCGGACCATGTGCATCAATAAACGCTGGGTGAATCCTGGCGTGGTGATGCGTTCATGGTTATCAATTACTATCGCCAGAACCGTTGGTTTTGAAACCAGTTTTGGTGAATAGCCAACATTGCGCGCAGCCTCAAAGACGCGATCACGCATAGCGTCGCTTACATTCGGATGGTCGTTGAAAACTCTCGATACAGTAACAAATGAGACTCCCGCTTTTTCCGCAACCTCATAGATGTTTCCGCGACTCTTCCCTTTAGTCGTGCCCATGTAGTATATTAGCTCCCAAGCTATTGAATAATGTCGGTAGAGTAACGGAAAAATCAGATGTTGCAAAACACAATCGCAAAAGAAGAAATAAAGAAGAATTGGATCAGGTTTCCTGCAGGGAGGATATAGGTGTCAGACACTTCACATCGCATCGTCATCGCCGGTGGCGGCATTCTGGGCTTATCCACCGCTTATCGGCTGATGGAGCGCCTGCCGGACTGCTCCATCACCCTGCTGGAAAAAGAAGACGGCCTGGCGACCCATCAGACCGGGCACAATTCAGGCGTCCTGCATACGGGCATCTATTATCGCCCGGGATCGCTTAAGGCGACGAATTGCCGCGAAGGCAAACGTCAAATGCAGGCGTTTTGCGACATGCACGACATTCCATATGACATCTGTGGGAAGGTGGTCGTCGCCACCCGGGAGGAGCAACTCCCCATGCTGCAGACCATTTTAGAACGTGGACAGGCCAATGGTGCGGTGTGTCGAATGATCGACCGTGACGAACTGCAGGCCTATGAACCGGAGGCGGCCGGGATTCGGGCCATCCATGTGCCCGAAGCCGGCATCGTAAATTACCGCCAGATATGCCTGAAGCTGGGAGAGCTGTTGACGGAGCAAGGCGTGGAGGTCCACCTGGGCGAAGCGGTTACCGGCCTGGAAACACGCGGTTCGGAGCAGATCGTTCACAGTGCAAAGCAAACCTACACCGCAGATACCTTTATCAACTGCACGGGTCTTCATTGTGATCGCCTGGCACGACTTGGGGGCTATGAACCGGAGGCGCGCATCGTACCGTTCCGCGGGGAGTACTTCATGCTGAAACCCGAGGCGCGCCACCTGTGCAAAAACCTGATCTATCCGGTGCCAGACCTCAAATTTCCATTTCTGGGCGTACATTTTACCCGGATGATCAATGGTGACGTGGAATGCGGCCCCAATGCGGTCCTCGCGTTTGCCCGCGAAGGATATCGGAAAACGGATGTGAACTGGAAAGATCTCTGCGAGACCTTCGGGTACAAGGGTGCGCGGCGGCTGTTTCGAAAACATTTTCGTATGGGCCTGGGGGAAATACACCGGTCCATCAGCAAGCGGGCCTTTGTTAAAGCTTTACAACACCTCGTCCCCGCGATCCAGGAGGAGCATCTGATACCGGCCGAAGCCGGCATTCGAGCGCAGGCGGTCGCCCCGGACGGTCGCCTGGTCGACGACTTCCTCATCACCCGCCGACCCGGACAGCTCCATGTGTTGAATGCGCCTTCCCCCGCGGCAACCTCGGCACTTAATATTGGTAAAACCCTGGCAGAAATGGTTGTACCAGAACAATGAAACCCATTTTCAGCTGCCTGATCCTCATCGCCTCCCTCATGGTCTCCGTAAGCCGGGCGGAAATTTTCAAGGCTGACACGGTCGAGCAGTTACAAGCGGCGCTGGATAAAGCCCTCCCCGAGGATATCATTCAGCTGCGACCCGGAAAATACACCCTGGACAAGCCTCTGGTGTTTAGGAAAGGCGGGCTCGGCAGCCAACCCGTCACCGTGCTGGCTACCGAAAAAGGGCGGGCCGTGTTCACCGGCGCCTTCGGCTTCGTCTTCAACGACATCAGCAGCATCCAGCTCGAAGGCCTGGTCTTTTATGCGATCAAGCAGCCGTGCGTGTTGAGCCTGAACAGCAGCCGGAACATTCGAATCATCGCGTGTGAATTTCACAAGTGTGGCCCCGTGGCGATCCAGGCACCCGTGGATGATCTTCACATCCCCCCCTTGTTTATGGAGGGCTGCTATTTTCGACACTGTGTCGGGGTTGACGACCTGATGGCGCTGCGCGCCGAATCCAATCGACTGATTAACAACACCTTCGACACCTGCGGGGGCACTCTGCGTTTCAGTGGTGACCGCAACCAGCTCCGCGGAAATTATTTCATCGGCAGTGCGCCGGGAGGGCTGGCGATTCACTTGCTGGGGAATAAGAATGTATTCACCAACCAATACCTGCATGAGGTCCAGGCCCCCTCCCTGCGGAGAGGCGTCGTCGATGCCGGACAAGTCCGCGAATCCTCCTTTGGTCACAACACCTGGTACCATTGTTCGACGCCGGTATTCGTGCTCGGCGAGGAGGGCCAGTTGAGCGCCAAGAATACCTTTGCCAATAACCTGATTCAAAATCACCCGGCCGAAACGGCCCCCGTGATCGAGCTCTCGAGCGGCGTGGTCGATTTGATGTGGGCGAACAACCTCCTTTACGATCCCGCCGGGCAGAGCAACCTCGTCGTTGGAGCGACAGTTACGTTCCTCTCCGACAATCCTAAGTTGGTTGAAACCAACGGGGTCTGGCGGGCGAGCGCGGAAAGCCCGGCGGTCGATGCGGGTACGGGTCGCACCGGTTCGAGTATGATGGACATCGAAGGTCGGGTGCGGGGCTTGCGCCCGGATATCGGTGCGCATGAAATCAGTCGGGAGAACCCCTCCCTCGAACGCATCACCTCGATTTACTTCAAGTAAGCAAGTCGGCCTACACCACACCATAGGCCAGCATGGCATCGGCGACTTTGACAAAGCCTGCGATGTTCGCGCCCTTGACATAGTCAACGTACCCCTGGCCATCATCTCCGTACTGCACACACTTGTCGTGAATATTCTTCATGATGTCGTGCAGCTTTTCGTCGACCTGTTCGCGACTCCAGCTGATGCGAAGGGAGTTCTGACTCTGCTCCAGACCGGAAACCGCAACCCCGCCGGCATTGGCCGCTTTGCCCGGTGCGAAAATGATCTTTGCCTCGCGAAAGATTTCCAGGGCATCCGCATCCGAAGGCATGTTAGCCCCTTCCGCCACCGCCAACACCCCGTTATTCAACAGGGCGCGCGCCTCATCTCCATTGATCTCGTTCTGGGTGGCGCAGGGAAACGCGAGCTCGCAAGGTATGTGCCAGGGGCGCTCACCATCGTGGTAGGTGCAGTTGAACTTTTCGGCATATTCACTGATGCGGCCACGACGGATCTCCTTGAGGTCCTTCAACCAGGCGAGTTTTTCTGGGGTGAGACCTTCCGGGTCGTGAATATATCCACCGGAATCCGAGGCGGTGATCACCTTGGCGCCGAGCTGGAGTAACTTCTCGATGCAGTAAATAGCGACGTTGCCCGAACCACTGACCACAGCCGTTTTACCCGCCACCGTATCGCCTTTGTGCTTCAACATGTTTTCCATGAAGTACACCGCTCCGTAGCCCGTCGCCTCCGTGCGGATGAGACTGCCACCAAAAGAGAGTCCCTTGCCGGTGAGGATGCCGGTAAAGCGATTTTCGAGGCGCTTGTACTGGCCGAACATGTAACTGATCTCGCGCGCGCCGACGCCAATGTCGCCCGCGGGTACGTCGGTGTCTTCGCCGATGTGCCGGTGCAGCTCGATCATGAGCGACTGACAGAACCGCATCACTTCACGGTCACTTTTACCCTTGGGATTAAAGTTGGCACCGCCTTTTCCCCCGCCCATGGGCAGGGTCGTCAGCGCATTTTTAAAACACTGCTCGAAGCCGAGAAACTTCAGCACGCTCAAGGTAACCGTGGGATGAAAACGCATGCCACCTTTATATGGACCGATGGAGTTGTTGAACTGTACCCGCCAGGCGCGGTTGACGCGAATGTTGCCTTCATCGTCCTCCCAGCAGACGCGAAAGATGATCACCCGGTCGGGCTCCGTCATGCGCTCAAGGATATTCGCCTCGTTGTACTTCGGGTTTTCGAGGATGAACGGCATCAGGGTTTCGGCTACCTCGTAGACGGCCTGATGGAATTCCCGTTCCCCGGGATTGCGCTTTTTCAAGCCGGTCATGAATGCTTTGAGTTCGGCCGCTGCTGGATCTTTGCTCATGGTAGGTCCCCTGTTGTTTGAAAACAGGAGTATACCGGCATCATCACGGTACAGGCAAGACCATAGCGAACGACAACATACGGTGGGTAGCCTCGCCCAACATAAACCACATACGTACGCCACCCAAATCCTCGTGCATCCGCGGTTCCCCGCCCCTGTGTATGTACGCCCGTGCTTTGCAACCGCCCGCTAGAACACCCGATCAGAATCGATCTCGGTATTACAATAGATGCAGCGATTGCTGTACAGCGGCAGCGGCCGTTCACAGAGCATGCACTTTTCCGGCTCCGGATCTCCGCGCTCTTTGATTTCTTTCAGCCGGGCCGCGAGACGCGGCTCTTCCAGGGTGGTTTCCTCTTTCAAGAGGCTCCACAAGGCTTCAACGATCTGGCTCAAGCGGTCGATATCGGAACGGAGCTTGTCATTCTCAAAGCGAACGAACTTGAGATCGGATTCCTCCTGATCCTTGAGTTCCTTGATACCTTTTCGGCTGCCGGAAAACATAGAGGTCTAGTGTTGGAGGAGCCAGCGTCGGGCTTCAGGAGCCACCGGGTCATTCGGCGCCAGTGTGAGGAAGCGGTTAAAATGTCGACGGGCTTCCGTCGTTTTCCCCGCCTCGGCGGCGTAGATCTGACCCAGCACAAAGTGCGAAAGTACGTGATCCGGGCGCTGGCTGAGGACCAGGTTGAGTTCGCTGAGCGCTCGCGAATCGTCACCGAGTTCACGACAGATAAGGGCGAGATTAAAATGGGCGTTGACCAGTTGGTCATCGTACTCGGCGGCCTTCATATAGGCATTGCGCGCGTTCTCCAGCTGCTTGCGCTGCTGGTAGATCAAGCCGAGGTTGTAATAGATGGGCGCATAACCGGGATCGGCGGTGATGGCGTTCTGGTAGTAAAGCACCGCCTGGTCATAATCTCCACGCGCCTGCTGCTTGGCCCCTTCGTTGAACAGGTTGAGGGCCTGATCGCGGTCGGCCACGACGGTCGATGAAGCTTCCGTAACGCCCGGTTCGGGTTCCGGTGTTTCCACGTTTACCATCTGATGTCGCAGGCTGACCGGAGGAAGCTCGCTTGAAGCGTCGGGCGTCGGTGTCACGACCGGTGCGGTGCTTTTGGGTGCATCCAGGTCACTCAGGCGCTGACGGGCATCGGCCAGCCGAGGGTCGGTCTCGAAGTTGGATACAAATGTTTCGAAGGTGCGATGGGCGCTTTCGGGCAGCTTTAATTGTTCCTGGTAAAAGAGGCCGAGTGACCACAGGGCATCCGGATTATCCGGGGCGACTTCAACCGCTTTACGCAGAGACTTCAAGGCGGCCTGGAATTCGTTGCAGGCCCGGCCGGCCGCGGCGGCAGACAAATGGGCCTGCGCCCACTCGGGCTCGATCTCGGCCGCTTTTTGAAAAGCTTGCATGGCCTGGCGATATTCACCCCGCTCATTCAAGTGGCGCCCCATGGCAAAATGTGCGCGAGGCAAATCGGTACACAGGGCCACGGCCGTGCGGAGGGCTTTCTCCTCCATCTTGAGGTCGTTGGTGCGCGAGGCCATCGCCGCCGCCTGCAGGCAAAGATTCAACGCATTGGACGAGTTGCCATCTTCCACTTCCTGGCGGGCAAACGAAAGCAGGCCTTCGATGCTGTCCAGGGCAGGAGCCGCCGACGTCGCGACGGCCGCGACGGCCGCGGCCGGAGGCCCTGCGCCGAGCGGAGGACGGGGTGCGGGATCGTCCTCATACACCTTTAGCCCGGGTTCCGCCGGGGTTTTCTGATAGTCGCTGGCAATCGCCTGCTCGAGCCGGGCGATGGCGGATTCGGCCTGTTCCGCCTGGGTCCCGGTGGCCCCATCTTTCAGAAACTGACGGTAGTGCCGGATGGCCCCTTCCCGATCCTTCAGCCAGAGATCATGTAACACGCCGAGGTTGAAACGCGCCGGCCCATAATGCGCGTCCGAGCGAATCGCCTCTTTGAGATAGGAGGACGCATACACCGCACCCTCACTCTCCAGGCCGGTGATCGCCAGCAGGGTCAGAATCTGAGGCGACTCCGGCGAACGCTGCTGGGCGGCCAGGAGGATGCTGCGCGCCTGCTGACTCATCCCGTTATGATGGTATTCCCAGGCGAGGTACTCCAGCGCACGGGTGTCATCCGCACGGATGCTCGCGGCATGCATGAGCATCCGGGCACCATCCGAAAGCTGCCCCGCCTCACACAAGGCCACACCCAGGTTGTAGGAGGTTTCAAAATTTTTGGGTTCCAGCTCCAGACTCTTGAAGTAGGCATTGGTCGATGCGGGCGTGTCCCCCATGTGGGCACAGCTCAGGCCGAGCAGGTTGTACAGGGGCGCATCCTCCCGCAGGTCGGCGCGATCGCGTAAGGCCCGCTCCAGATGCTTGCGCGCCGCGGGGTAGTCGCCCTGGTCGAAGGCTTGCAGCCCACGCTTCGCCGCCTTCCCGTTCGGGTCGCCTCCGCAACCGACGAACAGGGTGAGCGCGAGCATGCCTATCCCAATCTTTAAACCTGTGCCATTCATGATTTCTGGTGCGAGTCTAGCAGGCTGTTGAAAAACTCGCAAGAGCCGCGTTGCAACGCCTTTTGGTTCAGCGCAGGGAGGATTAGGTGGCCTACCCGCATCGCGACACGCGAGCCGATCTACCGCATTTAACTTGATGATCGGCCAACGTTGGTTAATAAAATCACCATGAACAGCTGTTTACATTCTTCCGTCGCCAAGGCGATGCTCACGATCATTGCTTCCTCCCGTTTTGCGTTTCTGACGACGGTCGTGGTGACCATGGCGCTGACCAACACCGCGTTGGAAGCACAGCAACCCCCGCCCATGATCGCGCATACACCGATCAAATCGTCGCCGCGCGGAAAGCCATTGAATATCATCGCGCAGATCGATGGACGCGGCAAAGATATCGCCTCGGCCACCCTGCATTTCCGACAGGGCGTAAATGCCGCACCCGTCAACCTGCCCATGGAGAAGACCACCGTCGGGACCTGGTACGGCACGATTCCCAGCTCCTACCTGTCCAACAAGGGTATCGTTCAATACTACATCGAAGCGGCCAATAGCGCGGGTGAATGGACAGAGACCGTGTACTACACCGTCTCCGTCGTAGACCCCAATGCGCCCGAAGTGCTTCCGGTTGAGACCCCGAACCCCCCAATGGAACCCACCGGCCGACCACCGGCAAGTGCTGGCAAGAACCGCGCCTGGGTGATGCCCACCATCTTGATCGGCGGAGGTGCCCTCGCCGTTGCCGGAGCCGTCGCGCTCGCCGACAGCAGCGGATCCAGCAGCAGCCAAACCCCGGATACGCCCGGTGATGACGGTGGCACGGACGTTCCGATTACCGACCGGGTGATCACCCGTACGGCTTCAGACAGCTCGAATGGTGTCGGGATCTTCCCCAGTGTCAAAACCATCGACGCCAGCGATGCCGTGGGCCAGAGCAAGGTCGGGCAGGTACGCATCGACTTCTCTGGCAATCCCCTGGATGGTTTTGAAGAGCACTTCCAGGTGATCTACGAAGGCAAAACGGTCATCGATACCGGCCCCATCTTCGTGCCCAGTTCACGAAACGTAACCGTAAGCGGTACCAGCACCATGGTAACGATACAGGTGGTGAGCTCGCGCGCAGATAACGTCGGGTTGAACAACTACAACTGGAACGCCACCGCGACGTTCTTCCTCGCAGAGTAGCCCTTCCTGGCCGTCCCCCGGCTCAGCTCCAGAACTCATACTTCTCGGCGGTCAACACGTAGACGCCGAGCAGGAAGTTCGTAAACGCGTGGGCGATCCCCGCAGCCCAGACATCCTTCGTGCGGATGATAAACAGCCCGTAGCACAAGCCACAGATCATGCCCACCAGCCAGCGGTGATGCACCAGGCCAAAGAGCAGGGCGATAAAGAAATACATCAACTTGTCGAACTGACCCAGGTCGACGCCGAGAAACTTTTCGTCAATCGCCCAGCGATACATCCAACCCCGCCAGAAGAACTCCTCGATAAAGGAAATCACCAGGGCGGAGCCGAGCAGTCGGGTGAGCGTGAACAGCCATCCACAGGTTTCGGGAGCGTAATACATTTCCACGATGGGCTGGGTCAGCTTGTGGGGCGGCTGCGTGCCCAGGGTGAGATACCCGCGATGCAGCCATTCATACTTGGACATGAAGTCGGTCTCAAACAGCACCCAGAACCCGAAAACGAAGGCGCCAATGGCCAGTGCCATGGGCACGTTCTTCAGGTTGAGCCGCGGATACCACTGCCATGGTTTGTAGTAGATGAAGATCGCCAGGCAGAGAAAGGAACGCAGGGCATACTTCCAGCCGGCAGGATCGCCGAGGACGTTCATGAGGAAGATCCAGGCGAAAAAAGGAACCACGTGGTTCATCCAGGCGTTCAGCGGATACGGATATTCCGCCTCCGCTTCGGCAAGTTCTGCTTTCTCGCTCATCCCAGATGGTTTAAGCTCCGCCCGAATCAAGTGCAAGATATGGATCGAACAAAACACCTCACGCTGGACGACATCCTCGCCCAACTGCAACAAACGCCGGCCGATTGGCAGGAAAAATACCTCGCCTTTTACTCCAGCTTCTTCGGCGGAATCGTCACCGATCCGCGTGCCATGCTGGTGCCGGTGGACGACCACCTCGTCCATCGCGGGGATGGGGTCTTCGAAACCCTGAAGTGCCGGCACGGCCACGTATACAACCTCGTACAACACCTTAACCGACTGATTAAATCCTGTGCGCGAATCGGCCTGGAGTTGCCCTGCGACCGCACCGCCCTGGAACAGATCATCTGCGACACCCTGCGTGCAGGTGGGAATCCGGACTGCCTCGCCCGCATCCTCGTCGCCCGTGGACCCGGCGGCCTGAGCGTGAATCCCTATGAATCCATCGGCACCCAGGTCTACATCGTGGTCTACGACGCGAAACTCTCGTTCATGGAACACCGGCCGGAAGGCGCCTCGATCGCCTTCTCCGATATCCCCGGAAAGCCCTCCTACTTCGCCACGATCAAAACCTGCAACTACCTGCCCAATGCCCTGATGAAAAAACAGGCCGTCGACCAGGGTGTCGATTTTGTCATCGGCGTCGATGAACACGGGTATGTCACCGAGGGCCCCACCGAGAACATCGCCATCGTGACCCGGGAGGGCGTGCTCGCCCGCCCGGAAGAAACCTATCTACTCACCGGCACCACTCTCATGCGCGGCATGCACCTGGCCGAGCAGCTGGTCGCGCAGGGCGTGATCAAAGGACTCGAGGTGCGTCCGATTACCCGCGACGAGGTCCGACAGGCATCGGAGGTGCTGATCTTCGGCACCACCACCGATGTCACCGCCGTGAGTACCGTCGAAGGCCAAGCCGTAGGCGAAGGCAAACCCGGTCCCGTCTGGAAAGCCCTGCACACGGGCCTGGTCGACGAGCTGAAGGATGATTCCGATTTGCGCACGCGCGTTTTTTGAAAAAGTCTTAGATTGGGATGGTCTCCACCTCTTTGGATTTGCGCGTTACCGTAAAACCGAATCCAAAGCGCTGGAGGTTTTCCACCGATCCGTAGCCCAAAGGGCTGCCGTACCTCAACCCGGGGTTCTTGAACCCCGGGTTGATGCCACCCGGTCCAAACCCCAACGGGGTTGAGTATCTGCATCGTGACCGACGACGGCCTGTTTTGGAGCTACCTGGTCCAAGCTGGAGTTCGGTGTCATTTGGCGTTCTTGCCTTGGGCCAACTTCAGGATTCGGGCATGTCCCCTCAGATAGTCGAAATGGGCTGCGATGTCGTCGAGGCTATCGGCATCCCAGGATAGCGCCTCGGACGGATATTGCTCGGCGGCATTGGCGAGCGCGGCCTCAATGGGCAGGCCCATTTCCAAACCCGTAATGACCTCCTCATCGTGGGCGATCTCATTTTTCGGGCGCTTGCCGATGATCTTCTCGGTCTGCTGCAAGTACACCTTCATCAATTTTTTCTTCATTCAGTCTCCGCGCCGAACGTCTACCCGCACCGAATTTTTCGGTGGCGGGAATGGTTCTGTATTCGCCTTATGATGCCCACTTCATGGATGGTTTCTTACGGTTGCCCTGCTGTTGCATTTCGTTTTTACCCCAACGGGGTTGCGCTTACGATAACTTCTCCTCCCCCGGAAGTAACGCAACGAGCGAAGCCGCCCGCGAGCGAACGGGCTCCGGAAACTTGACAAATCGCCCGGAAGCCCTATCTTTTGGACTCATGAAACATTTGCTGCTAGCGCTGGAACTGCTCCTCCTCGGCCTTACAAGGCTGGTGGGACCTTCCCGTATGCGCTGAGCTTGAGACACCGCAGCAGGAACGACCCACCGGAATTCACGGTGGGTTTTTTGTTGTCCACCGTGTGCACTGGATCAAACATACACATGCACCAAACAGGAAAACGATGATGACCGCAAAACCGAAGACAGACCGCGTAGTAATTTTTGATACGACCTTGCGCGACGGGGAACAATGCCCCGGCGCCAGCATGGGCCTGGCTGAAAAACTCCAGGTGGCCCGCCAGCTGGCGCGCCTCAACGTCGACATCATCGAAGCGGGTTTCCCTATTGCTTCCCCGGGTGATTTTCAAGCCGTTCACGCGGTGGCTAAGGAGCTGGCGGGCACCCCCGCCAAGCGCCGGACCTCCCCGTCGATCTGCGGCCTCGCCCGCTGCCTGAATGCCGATATCGATCGCGCGGCCGAAGCCCTGGCACCAGCCGGGCACAAGGCGCGTATTCACGTCTTCCTGGCCACGTCCGCGATTCACCGCGAACACAAATTGAACATGGCCAAGTCGAAGATCATTGAAACCGCGGTCAAAGGGGTGCTGCGGGCAAAGAGCCTGGTCGATGACGTACAATTCAGCCCGGAAGACGCGGCGCGCACGGAAAAGGATTTCCTCGTCGAGGTGGTCCAGGCCGCAATCGACGCCGGCGCGACCACCATCAACATCCCGGATACCGTCGGCTACGCCGTGCCGGAAGAGTTTGGTGAATGCATTGCGCACCTGAAAGAACATGTAAGCGGCATCGAGAATGTGGTGATCCATGTGCATTGCCACAACGACCTGGGCCTGGCGGTTGCCAACTCCCTGAACGCGATTCGCCACGGCGCACGCGGGGTGGAATGCACCATCAACGGAATCGGTGAACGCGCGGGGAACTGCTCGCTGGAAGAAGTCGTGATGGCCCTGCGCACGCGCAACGATTTCTTTGGCATCGATACCCAGATCAAAACCGAAGAGATCTTTCGCTCCAGTCGCCTGGTCAGCCAGATGACCGGTCTGCACGTTCAGCGCAACAAGGCGATCGTCGGGGCGAATGCTTTTGCACACGAAGCGGGCATTCACCAGGACGGCATGCTGAAAGAGCGGACCACGTACGAAATCATGAAGCCCGAAGATGTCGGCATCTCCGGCACCGAGCTGGTGCTGGGTAAACACTCCGGCCGCCACGCCTTTGGCGATCACATGAAAAAGCTGGGCTTCACGCTGGCCGGCGCGCAACTGGAAAAGGCCTACCACGCCTTCATCGCGCTCGCGGACCGCAAAAAACACATCTACGACGACGACCTGGTCGCGGTCATGCACAACCAGATGGACATCGCGACTGCGGTGTACACCCTCGACTACTTGCATGTATCCACGGGCAACAGCACTGTCCCCACCGCCACCGTCATCCTGAAAAAAGGCGATGAGACCCTTCAGGATGCCGCCTGTGGCGATGGTCCGGTCGATGCGGCCTTGAAAACCATCGAACGGATCACGGGCATTCAGGGTCGGCTGCTCGATTTCAGCTTGCAGGCCGTCAGTCGGGGCAAGGACGCGCTGGGAGAGGTTAGCGTGCAGGTCGATTTCGGCAGCCGGACCGTCACCGGTAAGGGTTCCAGTACAGACATCGTCGAAGCGGGGGCCAAAGCCTTTTTGAACTGCATCAACCGTCATATCACGGCGGAAGACCAGGCGAAGGCCGAGAAGGCGAAGCCGAAGGCAAAAAAGGCCGCGAGCAAGAAAGTCGCCAAGAAGAAAAAATAGTTGCTACCGTAACATGGAGCACTGCTCCGTGGGTCCTTCGTGAACCTCCGTGTTGCGAACCCTACCCTTTCGAAAGGTAAAAGTCGGGACGGAGTCCCAACCTACGGCTTCTTGCATCCCCCAGCAAAACGTGTATCTTCAAGCGCCATGATCTTTAACAAATCAGACTCGGATAAAAAACAGGATGTCGAGGAGCTGCCGCCGGTCGATCTGACCCGACGGACCTACACCTATCAAGCCGGGGCCTCCTGCCCTTTCTGTGGGTCGGCCGCCTGTGATGCCACAGTCGCGGTGGACATGAACCCGCCGCTGGTGGATTTCTACACCATGATGGACGAGACCATCACCGATCTGCCCTGCTGCTCTGCCTGCGGCGCGAAACACACCAAAGCCGACGACCGCCTGTTAAAGCGGACGGAGTGGATCGGCTATCCGCTTTCGATCTTTCACCGGTTGAGTTACCAGGGCAAGGTGAAGGCTTGGTTGAGCACTCATGCCACGGTGGCAACGGAAACGCCCCGTCCGCCCAAAAAATGGCGCGCCCGGATGAAGCAACACTACGTCGCCCACGCCTTGAAAAATGCAGGCATGACCGCGGTGTTCTTTTTCGTCGCCCGTCGGATCAGCGAGAATACCGGGTCGGAATTCTGGACCGTGGCAAAGAGCGCGGTGATCATCGGGGGTGCCATCTACGTCCTCCACGCCCTCTGGCATGTCCTGCGCTTTACGCTGCAGCCAGGTGGGGATGCGTCCGCCTCCGCCAGCTGAGCCCGCCCGCTCCATTTGGGTCTTGCCTATC
>JBLIND010000125.1:0-15582 GCA_047639095.1 Candidatus Omnitrophota bacterium
GGGATCAAGGCCATCGAGGTCTGGATGGCGAAGTTGCAGGTGCACCCGGCACTCGATTCAGGAATTAACAGCAGTCCGCCCGCCGGAATCATATTGATCCAACACCCGGGACGACTGACTTTCGTCAGCGCGGTGAAGCGCTTGTCACCCAGGTTGTACGCCATGGGATTTCCCGCACGGAAGAAGAGGGTGTCCGCCGATGCCGACATGGATCCGCAACCATGACCGGGACGTTTTAATGCGTATTCGGGAAGGTGCGCTCCCGTCGCAAGGTCATACGCGACCGGTTCGACGATCAGCTTGCCTTGCATCAGCAGTGGGTGGTGATCCTGCTCTCCGTGGTCGCCGTTCGGGCGGTTGATGTTGTTCTGGCTCGCGGTCCATAAGGGTTTCCCGCTCCTACCGGAAAAGGTCCGCACGTCGTAATGCACCGTTTTCTCATTGCGTGAAAAGACCATGGCCAGGGTGTCGTCTGCAAACAGGGTGAACATATTCTGCACTTGTTCAGGGAACGCCAGGGTTTCCTCCCAGGCGAGTGAGCCGGTCTCGATGTCGAGGGCCACGAGTTTAGCTCCCGATGTGTTGAGGAGATCTGTTGTGGTCGCGCGACCCTGATTGGCGGTTTCGCGATTCAGACTCTCTACGAAATACACGTAGCGTTCACCAATGGTGATAGAGGCATTCAGGATGCCCCCGTGGGCTGGATAATCCCAGATACGTTTGCCCGACTGGGCGTCCAGGACGAAGAAGCGATCACTGGTCACCAATGGGCGGTCATCGAAATAGGTCCCCTCAACAATTTGTGCATAACTGTGCTCACGGCGGATGCCGCCCGGTTTAACCGTGCTGCCGAACAGGTGCGCGCCCTGGGCCGCGAGGTAGCCCCATTCGCCTTCGGTGCCTTCCGGCAGAGGCCAGGTTTCCCGGGATGCGCCGGTGGCCGGATCCAGCGCCCAGACCTCATTCGTACGACTGATGAACAGGGCATCTTCAGTTACCACCATACCGCCATTGTCCCGGAAAACACCTACGCGTCGCGAGCCGGGGACTTCGCGTTCCCAGAGAATGGTCCCGTTGTAGGCATCTACGCCGTACACCCGCTCATCGCCCGGAATAAAAACGCGATGGTCTTTCCAGAGTGAGCCAAAGCTGCGGTGATGCCGATCGACGATGTTTTGTGGACCCGGACGTCCGAACCATTGAAGCGCCAGCTTCGATCCAACCCGTTGGTCGCCACTCGAGGTGGTGTTGGCCGCATCCCCGTATAAGTGCGTCCATTCACCGATGCCCGTGAGAGGAGGCTTTCGGATTTCTTCGCCCTTAAGCAGGAGGACCCCGTCGGGGTGCAGGACCCGCAACAGCTCATCTTGGGCGATGCCGCTCGTCCCGTTATCGACGATCAGGTTGAAGAGATGATCGGTGTAGGGGAGCTCCGTGGCGTGGGTGTGTACGCGAACCGCTCGTTGATCAAATCGCCGGGCCTCCGATTGTACCTCTTGGGGTTTTGCGAGGGTGATCACTTTAAACGCCTCGTGATCCGCGAAGTGCCAAAACAGCTCGCTGTCCGTTGACGTGAACAGGGTGTACCCCGACTCGCGCTTCATGAGCTGCTTCAGCTGGGTCGCTTTGACCTGAAGGGGAGGCGCTGTGTTCAACTCGCCTCGACCATGTGCTGTCATATCGCCCGCTTCATGTGCAAAGGCATAGATCATGCCCTGATCGGTTGAGGCGAAAAGCGTGTTCCCGGCCAGAATGATGGAATGCACCTTCCCTTCGACGGCACTTTCCCAGACGATCGCTCCGGATTTCGCGTCCAGGGCCGCGATGCGAGCATTCCCCCCGCCAAAGCGGTATTCCGGTGTTCCGATAAACGCGTGAGGAAAGGCTTCAGGGATCGCCTGAATCTTTCGGTCCGCTGCTTTTCCGCGACGCTTCAATTGATCGAGAAAGGCGCCGGACAGAATCCGTCCGGTAGGGGTGAAAAGACGACCGTCGCGTTTTTCGAGATAGCCCTGTGGCGAAACGTCCAGGCTTTTGGCTTCGATGATCGTACCGGTTTCAATGTTGAACGAACAATGCCAGGCGCCGTGTGCGGGAAAGATGCCGGCGCCAAAATAACCCGTCTGGCCCTCAACCAGGACGCTGGTTCGAATTGGCCAGACGCTGATGATGCGTTCGTTGCCCGGAATCCGGCGCGGACCGGAGTCTGGTGGGCGTACCTGGTATTGGAGCGCGCCCGTTTTCCGGTCGAGCGCGTAAACCCAGCCATCGTCACACCCGAAGAGCAGGCGATCCCCTGCAATGACCGGCGCGAGACGCACCGGACCCTCGGTGTAAAAGGTCCACTCCCGTTTTCCGGTACGTGCGTTCAGTCGTACGACCTGATCCTCCGAGGACGAACCGTAATACACCGCCTCTCCATCGCTCACGAGCTGAATACCCAGGTCATAGGTAACACGTGCCTTCAGCGTTTCCTTCTTGTGCCAGAAATCCTGACGGGCGGGCGGTGGCCAGGCCGGGGAGGGGGGGGCGATATGCGCGCTCCATCGAGGATGCAAGGGGAGCTTGATCGATTCGCGAGTGATACCGCTTCGGTGCGTGTCGTGCATGTAGGTTGGCCAGCCCGCGACGGGTTCATCGGCTTCCGTGTCCGGCTCGATGCCGGGGAACCGGGCCTTGCGCTCGGTGTACCGGCGAAGAACCGCTTCGGCGTCGAGGGCCTCATCCCAGACCGAAATCGATTCCAGCCGTCCCGCCATGGCGTAATTTTCGTTATCATCCTTGTAGGTCGCCAGGGTGAACCAGCCCTTGGGCGGGTAGGCAATGGGTCCCTGCTGTTGGCGGGATGTCGCCGAAAGTTGGCCATCGATATAGATGCGTTGCTCCTCCCCATCGTAGGTGCCCACCACGTGATACCAGTACCCGGGGAGGTAGTTCTGTTCACTGTTCAGGTAGGTCATGTTGGCCGGTGCTTCACCGGAGAGGGCGAAATAGAAGCTCGTGGTTCCGTAGCCCAACAGCCACCCCTTTTCATAGCTGCCATTATCCTGAATGGCTCCACAGATGCCGCCCCATTTCTGGGGGCGGTCAATCATCACCCAGGCTTCGACCGTGAGGGCTTTCGCGGGCAGATTCGCCTGGCTTAGGTTGTCGGCAAGGATGACTTCGTTACCCGCTTTGCTCGTGCCGACGAAGCTCAGGCTCTCCGGTTCGAGGCTGGCTTTAAAGGGTCCGTTGATCGAGCCCTTTAAGTCCCCGTTGACCGGTAGGAGGACACGCTCCTTCACGTGCGTGGGCGAAAAAATCCAGCGGTGTACCGGCTCTGCGGCGGACGCCTGGGTGATGAGAAGGATGATCGTCAGGAAAGCGATGATCGCAGCGGCGGAAGGGGAGGGTTTATGCATGGCGCATTCTAGCAGGCGTTTGAAAAAACCCCAAGGCCGCGCGGCGGCTATTTGGGCCCGCTCGGAGGAGGCTTTTACGCCTTCCAGTCTGCGCCGCGGATACAGGCGACTTCTGCACCTTTCAGCAAGGCGGCTTCCAAAATGGCCTCTGGCGCGTGGCCGGCATCCAGGCCGGCGATGACCATAGACGCGAAGGCGTCCCCGGACCCTACGGTGTCCTGCAAGGGGGCGACCAGCTCGGGTGGTGAGCCCTCCACCAGCGCGTTGGCAAAGGCAATGGCCGCTCCGTCGCCGCCACGGGTTTGAATCAGTACCTCGAGTTCAAACTTTTCCCGTATGAGCTGAGGGGCAGCTTCTCCGAATAGCCGGGCGTATTCATCCGCGTTGCACTTCAACCAGGTCGCGCGTCCTACCAGGTCATCGATCAGCGCCTCACTCCACCATTCCTGGCGCAGGTTTACGTCGAAGAACAAGGGCGCGTTGAGCTGGTCGAGCATGTGGTAAAAGCTGCGCCGGGACGGATCCTGCCGCAAGGCGAGGGAGCCCGAATACACAAAGGAAACATCGATGGCGTCTACCGCCGCAATGGCTTCGTCGGCATCGATGAAATCCCAGGCCTGGCCGAGGGCGATTTCGAATTGTGGCTCGCTGTCCTCAAGTGTCACGACGACCATCCCCGTCGCGTGGGCGGGGTCTATCTGAACACCGGAAGTGTCCAGTTCGATTTTCTGCATCTCGGCCAGGACGACCTCACCCAGGGCATCGGTGCCTATCCGACTGATCATCAGCGGGTCGTAGCCGAGGTATTTCAAGTTGCGACAGACATTCAGGGGCGCGCCGGAAAAAATCCGGGCGCCATCAGGAAAGCAGTCGAAGAGGATTTCTCCAAAGATTACCGGGCGTGGGCTCAATCAACGGGCTCCATTTTTAACAAGCATCTCTTTGCCCTTCTCTGCGAGGACCGCGAGGAGGATAATCCAACCAAAGACAATCATCTGGTTGAAGGGGTCAATGCCGTTCAGGTTCATGCCGTTTTTAATCACGCCGATGATGAACGCCCCGATCAGGGTGCCGAGAATCTTACCCTGGCCGCCCATGAGCGACGTGCCGCCGACGACGACTGCGGCGATCACATACAATTCGTAGAAGGTTCCCGTCTTCGGATCGCCGCTGGCCAACTCGGAAGCGAGGATGATCCCTCCCAGTCCGGCGAGCAGGCCGCTGATGGTGAAAACCGCGATGGTGATGCGTTTGATGGGGATGCCAGACAGTCTTGCGGCTTCTGCGTTGCCTCCCAGCGCGTAGACGTTTCGACCAAAGATGGTCTGGGTCATCACAAACCAGGCCACAAAGTAGAGGAGCACCATCAGCACGACCGAAATGGGAATCCCCATCACATCGCCGTGACCGAGACGGGTAAAGGCTTCCGGCAGACTGCCCTTCGCCTCGCCTCCGACGGATTTGTACGCGTAACCCCGGACCATCATCATCACGGCGAGGGTCACAATAAAGCTGGGGACCTTGCATACGGCGGTGACGGCACCGCTGAAGAAGCCAAAGCATCCCGACGCGAGGACGCCTGCGATGCACGCTCCGATCACGACTGCGGTTCCCACCTCCGTGCTGGGCCCGGTGCCGGCGGTGTTATGAATAATGGCCGCCGCGATGGACGCGGATAGCGCGATCAGGCTGCCCACCGAAAGGTCGATGCCGCCGGTGATGATAACCATGGTCATGCCGATCGCAATAATCGCGATCACGACAATCTGGGTGGCGATGTTCAGTAAATTCTGGCGGGTCAGAAAGGTCGGGAAGCGATAAGTCGCCGGGGCTTTGAAGCTGGTCCTCTGCAGGTTCGGAAAGCTGGTGTCGAAGTATCCTCGATTAAACAGGTCCCAGTTCATGGCGGCATGCGGGCCTGCGATCACCGTAGGCCGAGCGTCTTCCGGACCCTGGTCCAGTTCTACGAGCTCGACCCGGATATCCCGCGGCTCCCCCTTCAGGATGCCCAGCACGGTGTCTCCATTCTGTTTAAGTGTCTCTTCCAACGCGCTGGCGAAAGCGATATGTTGTTCTGAATCGCGGGTCACGATGAGCACGCGCTCGCCCGAAAGTTCCTTGGCGAGTTTACGTGCCGCACCGAGATCATCCGGCTGTTGCTCGGTGTTGGTCGTGATGCTGAAGATGATCACGAGGAGGAGCAGGACAAAGATCATCCCGTAGTCGTATGCGGCTTTTTTAAGGTCAAGCTGCATGATGTCCACCTACGGCAAGTTCCATGATTTTTTCCTGGCTGGCTTCTGCCCGGGAGAGTTCGCCACACATGCGACCTTCGTGCATGACCATGATGCGGTCACACATCCCGAGGATTTCCGGGAGTTCAGAGCTGATCATGAGTACCGCCTTGCCCGCTGCCGCGAGCTGATTGATGAGTTGATAAATTTCAAATTTTGCCCCGACATCGATCCCGCGCGTGGGTTCATCGAAGATCAGTACCTCCGCGTTGCGTTGCAGCCACTTGGCGAGCACTACCTTCTGCTGATTACCTCCCGAGAGGTTCTTCGCGAGCTGTTCCTGGTCGGAGATCTTGATATGGATACTGTTCACGTAGCCGCCAAAGGCCTTGCTCTCCTTCGGACGACTGATGACCGACCCGCGCGAGAACTGGTCGAGGTTCGGCAGGCCGAAATTTTCGCGTACGGACAGCCCGAGGACCAGGCCCTGGCCCTTGCGGTCCTCCGTGAGCAGGCAAATGCCCGCCTTGATCGCATGGCGGGGGTGGTGGAGCCGCAACGGTTTGCCGTCCAAGGTGATCGTACCTGCATCCAATTTGTCTGCGCCAAAGAGCAGGCGCGCGGTTTCGGTTCGCCGCGAGCCGACCAGCCCGGTGAGTCCCACGACTTCGCCTGCGCGCAGCGCCAGATTGACCCCGCGGACGATATCGCCCCGGCGCAGGCCCGCTGCTTCGAGTCGGATCTCGCCGATATGGGGTTCCCGATGGGGAAATTCATTTTCCAGTTTGCGGCCGACCATGAGCTCGATCATGCTTTCGCGATTGAGCTCATCGATCCTACGCGTGCCCACATGACTCCCATCGCGCAACACGCTCACGCGATCTGCGATCCGGAAAATTTCTTCGAGGCGGTGGCTGATGTAAATGATCCCGATGCCCTGTTGCTTCAGGTCGAGCACGATCTCCAGCAGCTTGTCCACCTCCTGGTCACTGAGGGTCGCACTTGGCTCATCCATCACCAGGATGCGCGCATCGATGAGCAGGGCTTTGGCGATTTCGACCACCTGCTGTTCGGCCACCGAAAGTCGGGCGCAGGGCGTCTCCAGGGGCAGGTCGACCCCGAGGCGGGTCAGGGCTTCTTTCGCCCGACGGGTCTCCTCACGGCGCTTGATCAGGCTCAGGGTTTTGGAGCGCCCGAGAAAAAGGTTGTCCCGAATACTCAGCCAGGGCACCAGGTTAAATTCCTGATAAATGACGGCAATCCCCGCCTGTTCGGAATCGACCGGACTGTTGATTTGAAGCGCCTGGCCGTCGACCCGAATGGTTCCGACGTCCGGTTTGTGTGCGCCGCTGAGGATCTTGATCAGCGTGCTTTTGCCCGCGCCATTCTCCCCCAATAAAGCGAGGACCTCGCCCTTGTTCAGGTGGAGGTCCACGCCTTGCAAAGCTTTGACACCGGGAAACGATTTCTCGATGCCCTCCATCTGGAGCAGCGGGTCGCTCATACGCGTCTACTGCAGGCTGGGATCCTTGGCGCCATCCGCCTGGCGATAGAGTTCCGCGGGGATGAGCTGGATGGGTTCAACTTCTTCACCCGCGAGATACTTGGATATCGCGGTGATGGTTTGACGCCCCATTTTATCCGGAAACTGAATCGGGTCCGCGTAGATTTTGCCGTCCTTGATGGCCTGGAGGCCGTCGGGCTGGCCGTCGAAGCCGATGATTTTTACCTGGCCCGCTTTGCCATGCTTTTCGAGTGCCGCATAGGCCCCGAGGGCACCGGGATCGTTGATGGCGAAGATGCCCGCAAGGTTCGGATGCGAGGTGATGATGTCCTCGGTCGCCTTGAAGCCCGGATCGCGCTGACCTTCGCAGGCCAGTCGCTTGACCGCGACTATCTTGCCCGTCTCACGGCCTTCATTGTGTTTGTTGATGACTTCATCAAACCCGGCGACGCGGTCGATGCAGGAGGCGGCCGGGTCATGGGTCAGGATGGCAATTTCACCCCCATTTGCACCGAGCGCCTCGATCATGGCTTCACCCGCGAGCTTCCCGCCCTGGTAATTGTCGGTGGCAATGTGCGCGGTGACTTTCGCCGAAGGATCGGTGCATTGCAGGTCGCAGGTGAAGACCGGAATGCCGGCTTCGTTCGCTTCCTTGATCGCTGGGCCGATCGAGGCAGAGTCCACCGGGTTCAACACTATCGCGTCGACCTTCTGGACGATGAAGTCTTTGATTTGATCTTTCTGGGTCGCGACATCCGCCTCCCCACTCACGACTTTCACCGTGTAGCCGTATTTCTTAGCTTCTTCTTTCATGCCATCGGCGATGACTTCGAAGAACGGGTTGTTGGAATTCATTTTAGAGAAAGCAATGACCTTGCCGCCAGCCGGGGGCGTCGTGCCTGCCGCAGGCTCAGGTTTGTTGGTCTGGCCGCAGCCAGCAAACAGTGCGGCGAAGCTGATGGTGGTAATGAAACGAAGGAAGGGGTGACGATGCATTTTCATAGTAGCTCTCCAGTTAGTGCTTTTATTTATTAGAAACCCTCGATGATATTGACAATGCATTTCTAAATATAGTTGTGTTTCCATATGCGGAAATCAGCCGGTCGCTGTATTTCCAAATCTGGGATCAACGATCTGCGTTTGTAATCTATTCTTTAATTACGGATTTTACTCATCATGGCTGAATTGAATTTTAAGCAGGAACTCACCGCAGCTTTCGGGCAACCTATTTCGGAAAACCCCACCCAGGTCATGGTCGAGGCGGCTTATCGACATCATGGACTGGATTGGCGCTATCTGACCATCGAAGTATCCGAGGCGGGCCTGGCCGAAGCGGTTGCGGGTGCCAAGGCCATGGGGTTCCGCGGCTTTAACTGCACGATCCCACACAAAGTAGCCGTGATTGATCATCTCGATGGCCTGGGCGAATCCGCGGAAGTCATGGGCGCGGTAAACTGCGTGGTCATCGAAGAGGGTAAGTTGATCGGTCAGAACACGGATGGGAAAGGCTTTGTGTCCTCCCTGCAGGAACTGACCGATCCCACCGGAAAACGCGTGGTCATTTTTGGTGCAGGCGGCGCCGCGCGTGCGATCAGTGTGGAAATGGCCCTCGCGGGTGCAACGCACATTACGATTGTCAATCGGTCTGCGGAGCGCGGAGAAGTGCTGGTCAACCTGCTCAACGATCGCGTGCCGGCAAAAGCCGAGCTGGCAGTGTGGGATGGGGACTACGTGATTCCGGCAGACACCGATGTCGTGATCAATGCGACTTCGATTGGCCTGTTCCCGGATGTCGATGCCCGGCTCGCCATCGATATGGACAGCCTGACCAGCAACATGGTCGTCGCCGATGTGATTCCCAATCCGCCGTTGACCAACCTGGTGAAAGATGCCCGCGCGAAAGGCTGCCCGGTCATCGACGGCCTGGGCATGCTGGTCAACCAGGGCGTCATCGGTATTAAATACTGGACCGGAATCGATGCTGATCCCGCGGTCATGCGGCAGGCCCTCGAAGACGTTTTTGCCTGAGAATATCTTCAGATGAAGATTGTTCAATGTGTGTGTAAACCCTGTGGAGTATGTGATGAAAAAAATTCTGATTGCCAGCTTGTCGACTCTCGCCCTTGCCGTCTCGGCGGACACCCATGTCATCAGCAGTGTTGCCCAGAACATGAACCACGAGAATCGCCTGATTGAAGGTAAGGGTTGGAGCGTCCATGTGGAGACCTTGAAAGGTGGGCGCTCTGAAGGCTGTCAGCTCATCACCATCAACAATGGCACGCTTGTGATCCGTGTCATCCCTACGCGCGGCATGGGCATCTACGACGTCGAAAAGGGCGATATTCGGCTCGGTTGGGATTCCCCGGTTCCGGAAATTATCCACCCTTCGTACATCGATCTCGAAAGTCGCGGGGGCCTCGGCTGGCTGGAAGGCTTTAACGAATGGATGGTCCGTTGCGGGCTCGAATTCGCGGGCCACCCGGGCACGGACGAAAATAATTTCCCCCTGACCCTGCACGGCAAGATTCAGAATATCCCCGCGTCAGAGGTGAGCCTGAGCGTGGAGGGTAATCGCCTGACCTTACACGGCACGGTCTATGAGAAGTTTTTCTACGGACCGAAGCTCCAACTGGATACACAGGTCTCCACCGAAATCGGATCGGGTACTTTTTCCATCAGCGACACGATCACGAATATCGGCGGCGCGGAACAGGAATTTCAACTCATCTATCACGGCAACTATGGCAGCTCGATTCTGGAGGCGGGCGCCGGCGTGGTCAGTGCTGCTAAATCCGTCACCCCCATGGATGCAAATGCCGCGAAGGCGATCGAGACCTATGCGACCTACGCCGGGCCCGTACCGGGTTTCCAGGAGGAGGTCTACCTTCTCGAGCCCTACGGGGACGCCAAGGGACGCACCATGTCGGTACTGCACAACCAGGCCGGCGATATCGCCACCTCGCTGAGTTGGAATATCAAGGAGCTGCCCCATTATACGATCTGGAAAAATACCACCTCGCGCGAAGATGGATATGTAACCGGTCTTGAACCCGCAACCGGGTATCCCTTCAACCGCAAGGTTGAACGCCACTTTGGACGCGTGCCGACCTTGGCCCCCGGTGCGAGTCGGACGTTCACCATTGATTACGGCTTCTATGAAGGGACCGCGGAAGTGCAGGCCGCAATCGCTGCGGTGAAGCAGATTCAGGACGGGCGCAAAACCACGATGCATTTGAATCCGCCCGAGCTGCCCAAAGACGAAGAAGAAAAATAGGCTGCAGAACAAACGCCTGTGTGAAGTCACTTTCAGCTTGCTGAACAAGTACTTTAGCTGATGAGCCTTCGCATTCCCTTCATTCTTCTGTTCGTTCTCGGTTTTTCTTCGCTGCTTTCTGCTGAAAAACCCGGGGGTATGCTGTCCGTTTTTCAGGAGCATTGCATCCAGTGTCATGGCAAGGACGGCAAGGTGAAAGGCAAGGTCAACCTCTTCGCGCTCAAAGACCTTACCGACTTACACAGCCAGCCAGAGCTGCTGGAGAAATTGGTCGAGGCCATCGATTTCGAAGAGATGCCACCGGAGGACGAACCCCAGCTCAAGCCCGAGCTGCGCGCCCAGCTGCTTCAGGACCTGCAATCCCTGTTGCACGCGTCCGTGGCGGGCTCAAAAGCCTACCCGCCCACACCCATGCGGCGGATGAATCGTTTGCAGTACAACAACGCGGTCATCGACCTCTTCGAATTGAAGTGCATCGTCTTTACCTTGCCCGAACGGATGATGCGTGTGCATAACGGCTACTTTAAACCCGAAACGGGCAAGATGGCTGAGGTGGTAACCGTCGGGAATCGTCCCCTGGGCAAGTCGCAGCTGATCGAAAAACGTCTCGCTGGAGTAGCCGCCTTTCCGCAGGACCTCCGGGCCGAACACGGCTTTGATAACCAGGCGGATCACTTGTCGCTTTCACCCCTGTTGATGGACGCCTTTCTGAAACTAGGGCATTCGATTACGGATAGCGCGGACTTCAAGCCACGCAATGTCGGCATCTGGACGTCGTTTTTTCTGCCGCCGAAGGTGGATGCCGATCAAGCGGCCGAAGTGCACACACGTCTCGAGCCCTTCCTGACCCGCGCCTTTCGTCGACCGGTGGAAAAGGCCCAGCTCGATCGTTACACGGCATTCGTCACCCGGCAGTTGAATCTCGGCGTCGACTTCACCGATGCCATGCGTTCCGTCGCGGCGGCAACTATTGCTTCCCCGAGGTTTCTTTATTTGTATGAACACGCCAGCGAGAACAGCTCGACCGTACATGATTTTGAACTCGCCTCGCGCCTCGCGCTTTTCCTCTGGAGCAGTATCCCCGATCAACCCTTGCTCGACCTGGCCGCGAAGGGCGAGCTGAATAAGCCGGAGGTGCTCGCTGCGCAGTTCGAACGCATGTTGAAGGATTCGAAGTTGAAACGCTTTTGCGATAGCTTCCCGACCCAATGGCTCCAGCTCGACCGCCTCATCTCTTCCATCCCCGATCGGGAAACGTTCCCGGGATTCTATTTCTCAAAATACCGGGACAGCATGCACATGATGATGGAGCCGCTGTTGCTGTTCGAGACCGTGCTCATTGAAAATCAATCCATCACCCAGTTTATCGATTCCGATTTCACCTATCGCTCCACCGTCCTCCGGGAGGCCTACCAGGACCTGGGCAAACCGCCCGATGGAGTGGTGAACAAAGGCGGCAATGCGGTAACTACCCTGCAATTCAGCCGGGAGCCGGTCACGGACCGCCGGAATGGTGGACTCATCACCAACGCCGCGGTCATGACCATGACCTCCGGTCCCGAACGTACCCAGCCCATCACGCGCGGCGCCTGGCTCGCGGGGGTGATCTTCAATAATCCGCCGGAGCCTCCGCCCGCTGACGTTCCGGCGCTGGGTGAAAAGCCGTCCGAGGGGGAAGAACACCTGACCTTGCGTGAGCGCTTGTCCATGCATCGCGAACGCGCCGACTGCAAAGGGTGCCACGAGCAAATTGACCCCTTGGGTTTTGCGCTGGAGAACTACGACGCCATCGGCGTATGGCGTGAACACTATGAAAACGAGCGCAAGGTCGACATGGAGGGTACCCTCTTGCGCAAGCACGCCTTTAACAATGTCGTCGAATTCAAGGATGCGCTCCTCGCGGAAAAAGATCGCTTCACCCGCGGGCTGGCAGGCCATCTCCTCGCGTACGCCCTCGCACGGGAGCTCGGGCCGGCCGACCAGCCGGTGCTGGATCACATCGCCGAAGTCACTGCCGCAGACGACTACAAAATACAGACCTTGATCAAGCAGATCGTCCTGTGCGAACCTTTCCAGAGCAAGACCAACCCTAAACGCATCAACACATCACGCTAGGTGGAATCGGTATGAGAACCTCACGTAGAACATTTCTCCATGGCATCGGCGGCACCGCGCTCGCGCTGCCCTGGATGGAAAGCATCTCCAGCGCGAAAGCGGCCAACCCGGTCGCCCAGCGCATGGCCCATTTCTATGTGCCGATCGGTGTGGTGCGCCGGGGCTTCTTTCCCGGCGAAGCGGAGGATGTCATCCCCAAAGGTAACCTCGGCAACGTGATGAAGTCCCTCGGTAAACAGGACCCGCATTTCAAGGTGCAGGCGCTCGAGCAACTCACGCCGACCCTGCAGCCGTTGGAGGGCTTGAAGTCGAAAATCAATTTGATCACCGGCATGGATCGGACCTTCCAGCAGGGCACGGATGTCCACGCGCAATGTGCGTCCTGTTATCTGAGCAGTGCCGAGCCGTACACGATCAAGGGCACGGCCTGGCCCCTGGATCGCACCCTGGACCATCTGGTCGGCGATGTCGTTGGGAGTACCACGCCCTTTAAAACCCTGGAGTTCAGTTGCAACAGCCACCAGGACAACAAGGAGTCGATCTACTTCGACAACATCTCCTGGTATGGCACCGGTCACCTCGCACCGTCGATCCGCGATCCGCGCAAGATGTACCGCCGGCTGTTCTCGACCCAGGACGTCGATCGCTATCGCGACGTTACCGACCTGGTGCTGGACGATGCGCATGCATTAAAACGCGAGCTGGGCTACGCGGACGGACAGAAGTTTGCCGAGTACTTCGAGTCGGTTCGCATGATCGAAACCCAGATGACCCGGCTCGAAAAAATGAAGGCGGAGCTCGCAAAGGTTGACTTCGAGGAGCCGCCGGAAGCGTATCTCCCGCGGGGCGAATACATTCGGCTCATGGGCGATCTCATGGTCGTCGCCCTGCAAACCGGCCTCACAAATGTCACCACTTTCATGGTTGGACCCGAACGCTGGGATACTCCGTACAAGTTTGAAGGCCTCTTTGATGCCCCCCGCAGCCATCATCAGATGTCGCACAATCAGACCAAGATGGTCGACGATCTGCTTAAGGTCGATCGCTTCCACATGGAGCAGTACGCATACCTCCTGGAGAAGATGGATGCCATTGAACAGGCCGATGGGACCTCCCTGCTCGACAACACCCTGTTCACCTACGGCTCCGGTCTCGGGGATGGTTCAACCCACCAGTATAACGACCTGCCGATCATCTTGGCCGGTGGCGGCAAGCAGGTGAAGACCGGGAATCACATCAATATGGCCGAAGGCACGCCCCTGGCGAATCTCTGGCTGACCCAGGCGCGCATGATGGGTGCGAAGCTGGACCGCTTTGCCGACAGCACGGGTGAAATCGACGCGATCAAGCGCCTGGTGTAGACCCGCTATTTCCCAAATCGTTTCGCGTAATACTCCGGAACAAAATCCAGGTCGCTCGCCTCATCCATGGCGATCTGGATTTGGAAATTCATGACCTCTTCAGGAACCGGGCTCTGATAATCCCTGAGGATCTCGGCCAGGGCGGCATCCGGACTGATGTCGGCCGTTTTTACTGTTCGGTAGATCTTCATGGCCAGGGCTTCGGCCGCACCGGGCGTCAGCATGATGGGCATCTCGCCTTCGAGCTGCTTGGCCGTCTCCTCGGCAAAGGTTAAGCCACGGCGTTTGGTCAGGATCTTGATCAAGTTGAAGCTCTCTTCACCTGTGGTCGTGGGGAAAATGGGCATCTTTACATCGATGCGACCCGGTCGTTTCAGGTCCACCTCGATCAGGTCGGGTCGGCTGGAGGCGAGAATCCATAGAATGCGTCCGCGGTTGGCGGGATTGCTCATCTCCTGTGCGATCATCGAGTATACCCGCCCGGACAGGCCGGAGTCCGTACTGCCGGAATCCCGTTTGCCCAGCGTCTGGTCGGCTTCGTCGATAAATACGATGCAGCGTCCGAGTGCATGCAGCAGGCGGAAGATGCGTTCGAGGTTGCCTTCGGTACTGCCCACCCATTTGTCGCGAAAGTTCTTCAGCTTGACCACGGGTACACCGGCTTCACCGGCGAGGCATTTGACCAGGAAGGTTTTGCCGGTGCCGACGGGGCCGCAGAGCAAGTAGCCCATGGGCATGGCGTCGAGGTCGCTCTTCTGCCAGAGCTTAATGTCCTGGCGAATCCAGCTTTTGATCGTGTCCGCACCCGCGTAGATGTCGAGACTCAGATCTGACTCGATAAACTCAATCAGTCCGTTGCAATCCTTCTCGACGAGCTCTTTTTTCAGGTCGGAAAGGTCGTTGGGCGTGATCTCCTGCTTCTTGTATTCCTTGGTCTTTAAAAGCGATTCGATCGAGCCCAGGGTGGTGCCGGTGAGCCCATTGGCCGGTGTCTCCAGATCATCTGCATACTGTTTGAGGGCGACCGGAAACTTGGACGCCCAGCGTTCCAGGGCGGCCTGAATTTCGCTTCCGCCGGGCAGGGGGACACGGATGTTGCTCGCGCGCGTGTTGTTGGCGAGCAGGGTATGGATGTCGTTCAGGTTTTCCGTGATAAAAAACGTGGCGAGGTGATGCCGGGTCAGGCTGGTGTCGACGGACCAGTCGCGCATGAGCAGCGCCATGGCATTCAAGTCGTGGTTGACCCCCATGCGCATGTCCGGGGTTACGAATTGTGCGGCTTTGATGATGCCGGCGACGCGCAACTTCTTGTGACCGAGCATGGCGAGGTTGGCGCAGTAGCGGAAATAGTGGTTCAGCAGTTCAATGGCGGGCCGTGGGGTCTTCGGCAGATGCGGATCGTTTTTCATGCGCGGCCACTGGCTGAAAATCTGCCCGCCTTTATCGATGCGGATGCCTGAGCCGAGGTCGTAGGTGATGACCACGTCGAAGGACGCCAACAGCACGTCCGTCATGAATTCAACCAGGGTGCCGGTGTCCTTTTTGGTGTCGGGCATGAGGATGCGGTCGTTTACGTTGCCGGAAAGAATGAACTGATTCGCAGCATCACTCTCGTAGAGGGTGATCAGGTCTTGGGCCCATACAGGGATGTTTGGTTTAGTGTTCACGATTTGCCTTCCAGGAGTTGCTC
>JBLIND010000126.1:0-15571 GCA_047639095.1 Candidatus Omnitrophota bacterium
GACCGGTCGATGGCGGACCACCGAAAATGGCCAGGCCCTGGATCTCACTGGCGGCTTGCCGAACGGGGACACCTTCACCGGTGTAGCCGGGTTGGAGGCGGCGCTGATCAAACACCCCGAAGCCTTTGTGCGCACCCTGACCGAAAAACTGCTCACCTTTGCCCTCGGGCGGGGTGTGGAACCCTCGGATGCCCCTGCGATTCGAAAAATCGTTCGCGAAGCGGCCGAAAAGGAGTATCGTTTTTCAGCGATTATAAGCGGGATCGTGCAGAGCAAACCGTTTACCATGCGAACCAGTGAGTAGATGATGTACCTATCCAGAAAATCCATCCCTCGACGAACCCTGCTCCGCGGCATGGGTGCCTCGATCGCTCTGCCCTTACTCGATGCCATGGTCCCGGCCGCAACCGCGCTGGATGCGACGCCGGCGAAACCCGTACGGCGGTTGGGTTTTGTTTTTATGCCCATGGGCTCGGACATCAGTCGCTGGACACCGGAGGGTGACACGCTGGATACGCTTTCACCCACCCTCGCTTCACTCGCGCCGGTCCGCAATCAGGTGATCGCCGTGAGCAACCTTGAGCTCGCCAACGCGTATCCGGGAACGCATGCCACTTCCAATGCGGCGTTTTTGAGTGCCGCGCGCGCCAAGCACACGGAGAGTGCTGACTACTACCTGGGCACGACGGTCGACCAGATCGCCGCGAAAGAAATCGGTCAGCAGACGCAACTGCCTTCGCTCGAGCTCGCGATGGATCTCATGCAAACCGTTGGCCAGTGCGACAACGGATACGCCTGTGTGTATCAGAACAATTTATCCTGGTCTTCGCCGACGACCCCACTGCCGTCGGAAGCGCATCCGCGCCTGGTTTTTGAACAGCTGTTCGGATTAGGCGGCACGAAAGCCGATCGAAAGGCGGCCCTGCGCAAGCGCGCCAGCCTGCTGGATTTTGTGAAAGAGGACATGACGCGTCTGCGAAACGATCTGGGGACAAACGATCGCGTGAAGGTGGATGAATATCTCGAGAGTGTCCGCGAGGTCGAGCGCCGGATTCAACAGGCGGAGTCCAAAGTCGAGCATACGGCCCTCCCCGATCTGGATCGTCCCATGGGCGTTCCCGCCGCCTATGCCGATCATGCCAAACTGATGTTTGACCTGCAGCTGTTGGCGCTTCAGGGCGATGTGACCCGGGTGATCACGTTTCAACTCGCGCGTGAGACGAGCAACCGCACCTACCCGGAGATCGGTGTATCGGACCCGCATCACCCGCTGTCGCATCATGGGAACAATCCCGAAAAGATCGCAAAGATGGCAAAGATCAATGCCTTTCACGTTTCCTTGTTTGCGGGCTTTCTGGAAAAGCTGGCCGGCACGAAAGAAGGCAACGGCAGCTTGCTGGATCACTCGCTCTACCTCTACGGCTCAGGCATGGGGAATCCCAATGTGCACGATCACACGAACCTGCCCATCCTCGTCGCAGGTGGAAGCGCGAGCGGGATCAAAGGCAATCGCCACGTGCGGTACAAGGAACCGGTTCCGCTGGCAAACCTGCATCGTACGCTCTTGCATAAAGCCGGCGTCCAGATCGATCGCTTCGGAGACAGCGATGGGTTGATCAGTGAACTGTAGTATGGAGCACCGCTCCGTCCCACGTCTCGGGCTATACGGAGCAGTGCTCCATGCTACGCTCATCCTCACCCACGCCCAGATCACCCCCGATGGATCCACCCCCCTCCACCAGGCCGCCTACCAGGATCAGGTCGACACCGCACTCGACCTCCTGAAATCCGGCGCCCTGCCAGACGTCAAGAACACCTACGGCATCACCCCCCTCATGCTCGCCTGCGAGAACGGAAACGGCCCGCTCGTCGAACACCTCCTGAAGGCCGGAGCAAACCCCAACGACACCCGCCGCGGCGGCGAATCGGTCCTCATGCTCGCCGCCCGCACCGGCTTGCCCGGCCCGGTTCAGGCCCTGATCGCCAAAGGCGCCAAACTCGATGCGACGAATCACACAGGCCAGACGGCCTTGATGTGGGCGGCGGCGGAAGGGCATGCGCCCATCGTCAAGATCCTCCTCGATGCGGGCGCGGATCCCGATCGGAAACTCAAATCCGGCTTCACCGCGCTGTATTTTGCGGCCCGCGAAGGTCACGGAGAGGTCATCCAGGTGCTCGAAGCGGCTGGCGTCGACATCCATGCGTCTTTGCAAACGGAACATGGGGGTGGACGCGCGCCCGGGGCCGGCATCTCTGCCCTGATGTTCGCGATCGAGAACGGACACTTTGAGCTCGCCGCCCAGTTGTTGGAAGCCGGGGCTGATCCCGACGATCAACGTTCCGGCACGAGCCCCTTGCACATGCTGACCTGGGTTCGAAAACCCAACCGCGGTGATGGACTCGATGGAGCGCCCCCGCCGAACGGCTCCGGCGAGATGAGCAGCCTGAGCTTTGCGGAGCTCCTTTTGCAGAAGGGCGCGAAGGTCAACGCTCCGCTCAAGCATGGAAAATCGAGTCGCTTATCCCTGAAAGGCGCGACCCCGTTTCTCATGGCGGCCAAGACCGCGGACCTCTCCTACCTCAAGCTCTTGAAAAAACATGGCGCAGATCCGCTACGTCCAAATGCCGAAGGGACCACCCCCTTGATGGCCGCCGCCGGTCTCGGCACCCACGCCCCCACCGAAGAAGCGGGCACCGAAGCCGAATGCCTGGAGGTCGTCGCCTGGCTGCTCACGCTCGGCGCTGAAGTAAACACCACCGACCAAAACGGCGAAACCGCGATGCACGGAGCCGCCTACAAAAGCCTGCCCGCCATGGTGCACTTCCTCGACGAACATGGGGCGGATATCCAGGTCTGGAATCGAAAGAATAAACAAGGCTGGACGCCCTTGCTCATGGCCCAGGGATTTCGACCCGGAAATTTTAAACCCGCGCCAGCCACGATTGAGGCCATCAGCTCCGTCATGCGTAAACACGACGTGACGCCCCCACCCCCGCCCGCACGCCCGGTTGTGGGGAAGCCAAAGAAGTACGAGCCTTGAATCTAATCCAGGTTGAATCTTTTCAGGATTCCAGGCATGGGTGCGGCAGACACAGGGTCTTCGACCCTGTGTTGTGGAATTTGATCCCTTCGGGATCACGCGTTTGGCGTCAGGCGTTCGTCTCTACGAACCCATCCCGAAGGGGTTTAACCCCGAAGCACAGGGTTCAAGAGCGACAGCGATTTACCCTGTGAAACGACCGAAAGCATCGTGAGAATCCCTGAGGGATTCAACCCTGAGATAGACGGGTGTATCAATGATACGAGGGTCTGGTTGACCGTCAGGTCAATGGGGGGAGACGGGCTAAAGCCCATGCTACGGCTTAAAAAAATGGTAGCAGCGGAGGGACTCGAACCCCCGACCAGAGGATTATGATTCCCCTGCTCTACCAACTGAGCTACGCTGCCGCCATTGGAAAGGAGGCGGAAGATAGGGTAGCCGGCGGGCTATGTCAAAAAAAAACTGGCCGGCTTCAGCGGAGGGAATGCATGATAAAAACCATATCCGTGGGATGGACACTCCTGTCCGTCTTACGTCGTACAGGACAGACAAGAGTGTCTATCCCACAGTGCATGTGATCTACGCCCCCGGAACACAGCCAGCTGTCGAAGCCGCACCCAAAAACATTTCGTGTGTTGTGCGTGTTCTGCGGGCTCAAGCAAAAATCAGGTCCAGCATCCGCTGTTTAAGCGCGGTCATCGGGATACGTTCATCACTCAAGCCACCGATGGGGTCGATATACACCGGAAATTCACCGGGTCCATCCGGCCGCAGGCCATGCGAGCCTTTCACCAGGCTGGCGTCCAGCGGAATCACATCCAGCAGGTAACGGAACCCGAGTTTTTTCTTCAAGAGCGATTTCGCCACCCGGAGTTTGGGATTCCCGATCGTCGGATCCAAAAAGAGTTCGCACGGATCGTATCCAGGCTTGGCGTGGATCGCGATGGTCCGTGCGAAGTCCGGTGCTTTGGCGTCATCCAGCCAGTAGTAGTATGTGAACCAGGCCTTCTTTTCCGCGAGCACAAAAAGCTCGCCCGAGCCTTCGGCCGCGACATCATAGAGATCCTGATCGGCGCGATCAAATACGCGGGCAACGCCCGGCGTCTGGAGGAGAACGGTTTTCACGGCTTCAATCATGCCTGGATCCTGCACGTAGATCTGGGCGCTCTGGTGGTCCGCAACCGCGAAGACCTTCGAGGTGCCGTAGTCGATCAACTCACCGGCCGCATTTTCAATCACCTTCAACCAGCCCTGTTCGCGGAACAGGCGATTCAGATGCACCGGGGTATCCACCGCATTCATGTGATAGCTACTGATGACCATGACCCGCATGTCGTGTTTCGCAGCAAAATCGATGAGCTCACCGGCGACGCCATCCAGCTCGGCGACTTCGGCGGCGATGGACGGGTGTCCCGGCCCGTGGCTCTGCTGTTTGTAGTCGAGGTGCGGGAGATACACCAGGTTGAGCGTCGAAAGCTCCTGGCCCATCACATGCATGGCGGTATCGGCGATCCAACGCGTGCTCTTGATGCTGGTCAACGGGCCCCAGAAATTGAACAACGGAAAGGTGCCGAACTGCTCCTGCAGCTCCACCGACAAGCCCGGGCGATTGGCATACACATCCGGGGCTTTCCGGCCATCGGCGAAATACACCGGCCGGACATTCACGTAGAGATCCGCGGTGGAGGCCATGCCCGGCCACCAGAAATGCTTGAAGCAGGTAAACGACGCATCGCGTTTTTTCCCCGCGTCCCATACCGCCTCGCCCTGCACCAGCTTCTCGCTCTGACGCCAGAACATCACTTCGTTGTGAGCGCGATGAAACCATCCGTTCGCCACGACGCCGTGGTCACCTGGTGGCAGACCGGTGAGGATGCTGGCATGGGCCGGCATGGTCACGGCGGGCAATACAGGATCGATCCCGCTCATGCCACCCGCTTCCGCGAGGGCGTTCAAGCGGGGGGCGTGAGCCTTGACCATCTCTCCGGTGAGTCCCGGGATCTCCAATACCAGCAGGGGTTTCATATCGGCTCCCTTAAACCACAGGAAGGTATTGAACACAACGGAGAATCGCCTTATACAGCCGAGCCACCTGCACATGGACGAACCAAAAACAGCACCGCGTAAAGCTCGAAAGACCCCACATGCAACCTGCCATCACTGGCTGGGCCTGCTCCTGGCCGTCGGCGTTTTCGCCGCCTATCTCTACACGCTTTCCCCCCAGGCCTACCCCGGCGATTCGGCCCATCTGTTGACCACCCACAGCGGGATTGACCCGTTGCGCCCCCTGTCGAATCCGATCTACGGTTCCATCGTCCGGGCGGTGGCGCGACTCGATGCAACCCGGCTGGTGCACCGGATGAATCTCTTCAGCGCGCTTTGCGGAGCGGCCTGCGTCTGGATGGTGTTTATCCTCGGCTACCGTTCCCAGTGGGACAAGGAGCGGGCCTGGCGCTTCAAAGGCCTTTACCTGGTTCAGGGTGGCGTATCCGCGTTATTCTTTGCCTTCACCACGTCCGTCTGGTTTGCATCCTCCCGCGCCTATCCGGTGATGTTCGACCTTTTCCTGCTCTTAAGTGCGGTCTATCTCATCAACACCTATCGCTGGACCGAGCGGCGCTGGCTGCTGTTCGCCTTTGCCCTCCTGTCCGGCATCGGCGCGGTGGAGTACACGACCTTCTACCTGTGGATGTTACCGCTCGGGGCCTACACGATTTTTTACATGTTCAAGCATGAGCACCTGACCACCTTCAACATGGCGGTCATGGTGGTCCTGGGCCTGCTCGGTCTCAGCCTCTACCTGCTGTACGCCTGGTGGTACTATCAACTGCCCGTGGCCGAGTACCGCGAGGTGCCCACCTACATGCGGGTCCTCCGCCACATGGGTCACGAACAGTTCACCTCCTTCGCCAACAGCCTGCCCAAACTCGGCTGGTTGACGGTTGGCCTGGTCAGCGTATTCCCCTGGCTGCTCACGGTCTTGTTTTCCCGTGCGAAAACCCAAACCACGGACAAGACCTTTGCCCTCGTCTTTTTTCTGCTGTTACTCGTCGCCATCGCCTCTGCGGTATTTTTTAATACCGTACTCTCCCCCTGGGTGCTCATTGGCCACTCGCCCCTGCTGGTGGCGCCCCTGGTTTTCACCGCGCTCTCCTTTGGCTGGTGCGCCGCCCACTGGTTTGCCCTGACCCAGGCCGTGGATGCGCACGGCTATAAAAAGGTCGGCCTCGCCCCCTTCATGAGTGGCCTTCTCGTGGGAAGCACGGCGCTGGTCTTCACCGCGGCCGGGGCCGTGGTCAATTACCACGCCGTCGACACCCGCGCGGCCCGGACCCTGAACGACTGGGCGGATCAAACCCTCGAAAGCCTGGGGGACCGCACCTGGATGATCAGCACCGGCATCATGGATGACCTCTACCTGATCGCGGCGCATCAAAAGGGTCAGACCCTGCATCTCCTGAGCGTCGCCAACGACTCCCAGCCCTCCTACCGCGCCTACTACGCCTCCCTCCAGGAAAACGATCGCTTGAAGAGCCTCTCCCGAATTGGCATGGGAGCCTTGCTCAGCGAATGGTTCAGCCTCGACCCGGACCTGCCCGACAAACTCGCGGTAGAAGACCGGGACACCATCTGGTCGAGCTATCGAATCCCCAGCGTACCGTTAAAGACCTATTTCGCCGGCGCTCAAAAACCCGATCCAGAGGAACTCCCGGGCGCCGTGGCCGAGAACGTGGCCTACTGGACCGCCGTTCAAGCCCCGCTACAAGGCGTGGTGAGCATGAAAAATCCCGCGAGTCCATATGCGGAAACGCTCTTGATGCAGACCTCACGCAAAGCCAACAACCTGGGCGTTCTCTGTGAGGAATTCGCCCTTAAAGACGAAGCCCGCCTACTCTATCCGCTCAGCCGTAAGCTGTTTGACAAGAACTTGAGCGCGCTCCTGAACAACCTCATCCTCGCGCGCGGCGAACCCGATTTCCAAACGCTTGAACTCGAGGTCCAGGCCATCATGGCCGACACCGATTCACGCATGAGCCTGTCCACGCTGGTGAATGTGTATGGCACCATTTTTGCACAGGACGCCTACCTGTTGATGCGCGACCTGTGGAACATCGAAGATCCGCACGTAGCCCAGCCCGAAGCCTACCAGGCGATGCGGGAGCTCTATCTCGCCGGCGAGAAAGAAGCTTGTTTGAAAAAGCTCGATGTCATGGTCCGCAATACGCCTGAGGACCTCTACGCCTGGAACTTTTATGCCGCACTTGCGGCGGAGATGAATGACGAGGCGGCATTGTACACTTGCCTGAACCGCATGCGTGCCCGCGGCCAGCAGTGGCCGCTGCTGCTGGAGGTCATGGGCAACCTGGAACTCTCCAAAGGCAACCTGGAACGTGCGCGGAACTATTACGAGGAGTCGATCAAGGCGGGACCGATGAACACGCCGCTGGTGGAGCGCCTGGTGCGGATGGACATGGACGAGAAAGATGTCGCCAACGGGCGACGTCATATTCGCCAGCTTCTGACCCTTGACCCGGGAAATGATGCGGCCAATTTAATGTTGGGCATGATCCACTTCATGTACCGCGATTACAACCTCGCCGAAATCGCCTTTCGCAGCAGCATCGAGCGCAAACCCAGCTCTGCCGCCTTGAACAACCTCGCGTGGATTCTCCACCTGAAAGACAAAAACCAGGAAGCCCTCCCTTTCATCAAGCAGGCAATCGAGATGAACCACGACTCCTACAGCTCGTGGGACACCCTGGCGGTCATCCTGTTTGAGCTCGAAGGCTACTCGTCCGCTCACACCGCCGTGGACAAGGCCATCAGCCTCTCACCGGATAACATCAACCCCTATATTCACCGGGCGCAGATCTATGCGAAACAGGGCGAGCGGGAAAAAGCGCTTGCCGTCGTCCAGGAAATCAAGTTGAAGTTTGCTGAGATTATGCAGACGAAGCATACCCGCGCTCTGGAGATCATCGAAGGACTATAATACCATGTCATTGAGTAAACGCATGCCCTTGACCATTCGCCTGGCGATCTTCCTGGTCGTCGCCGGCCTCGCCTGGCGGTACAACCACCAACAGACGCAACAGCAGCAAAATACGTCGCTGGAAGCACCGACGATTGAAGGGGCGAGCCTCGATCCGGTGGAGCGCAGGGAAACGGTCATCAAAGCCGCCCCACCCGTCGCCCAGCAGACGCCGGTCATCTCCGCGAACCTGGTCAACCGCTTGAAGAGCCTGGACGGCCAGCTGGTCACCGTCACCGGCACCCTGCAAAAGGTGAACCAGGCGGGGTCGGGTCACTACTTCCTGAACTTCCAGGGCACGACCTTCAAAGCGATCTGCTTTTCCGATGATGCCGCCGCCTTCAAGGGTGCGCCCGGTGCGGGACTCGAAGGTCGGGAGGTGGCGCTCACCGGTAAGGTCGAGATCTACAAAGATGATCCCCAGATCAAGCTCACCGATCCCGCCCAGCTCAAAGCCTGGGATCCCCACGCCATCGACGCCACTGCGGGCGCGCTGGAAAAAGTCGGTCGTGACCACTGGGTGAGCCCGGCCGGACTTCACTACAAGGGCACCGATTCCGAAGGCCTCACGCGCGTGGAACATATGCTTCGCCACACCAAGGACATCCCGGGGCGTGATGGATCACATGGCGTGTTCGACACCCAGGGCGATGCGGTGTTCGCGCTCATCGACCAAGCCTGGGAAAAAGCCCAGCAGGTGGGCATGCGTCCCGAGGCCGAAGGTCCGACCTCCACGCTTAAGATTTCCATGGGTCGACGCGTTGGATTCCTCGGAGGTCAAAGCGGTGCCCGCAAAAATCATCCAGCCTTAACGAAGGTGTTTATTGTCTTTCGCACCGGCACCCGGGAAATCATCACCGCCTATCCACGCTCATGACCACCACTGAGCGCCCCTACTTCAACGAGTGCCGCGTCTGCGGCGACGGCCTGTTACGCTTCTGGATCTGCAAGGCAACGGGAAGCTTCATCCTGGTCTGCGATGAGTGCGAATCCATCTGGAGCCTCATCGGCGACCTTGCGGATGATCCCACACTCAAGCCAGATTATGCCTACCCGGATTTCCCGGGTGAGAAGGGCCTGAAATGGGCCCCCGCATGCCTCGAGGATATCCGCGACTACGACCTCGAATACCGCATCGGCGGATATTCGGTTTAGGCCGCAGATTGGGACTCTGTCCCGACCCGTTCACCAGGTCGGGTCGGAGATCCAAGCTACAACTGGGTGTCGTACACGATGACTTTTGACCACAGGTGCTTGCAGCGGGCGACAAAGGCGTCGTGATCCGGATGCACCTGATAGGCATCGTGGTCGGCCTGCGTTTCAAAAAAGAGGATCAGGTTGGTGTGGAAGGTGTGATCCGTCACCTCACGCTCCGCCGTGGGTGCCGAGAGACCAGAATGAGCCTGCTTGATCAGACCAATCTGCTTCAACTCGGCCAGAGCGACCTGAAAATCGGCTTCCTGCTCGGGGGTGACTTCGTCGTTTATCCAAAAATAGACACAATGCATCATCATAATAAAATTCTCCGGGGTTCCAATGATCGGAAGAGGGTTAGAAAATGCTTCCTATGATAGGAAGATTAAATCCGACGAATCTTAAGCCCCTTCCCGGGGAAGATACCGAGCTGCGGACAAATTCCTGTCATAAAACACCGATCTAACGCATTATACTGTGTGAACATGAACCTTGGCCTACACCGACTCTTTATTATCCTGATGCTTTCGACGGGCTTGCTCGCGAGTGAGGATGTGCATGTGTTCACGGCCGAGGAGCAAAGCTGGTGGGCGGTGCAACCGTTGCAGCATCCGGCGGTACCGGATGCAGGAGCGGGCTGGGCACGCAATACGGTCGATCACTTTATCGCACGCAAACACGCGGCGGCCAAACTCAGCCCGGCACCGGAAGCGGATCGACACGAGTTGATTCGACGCGCGTGCTACGACCTGCACGGCCTGCCCCCCACCCCTGAACAGATCGAGGCCTTCGTCCAGGATGCCCGCCCGGATGCCTGGGAACAACTGATTGACACCCTGCTCGAAAGTCCGCGCTACGGCGAGCGCTGGGCGCAACACTGGCTGGACGTGGTGCGCTACGCGGAGACCGATGGCTATCGGGCAGACAAATTCCGACCGAGCGCCTACCGCTTTCGCGACTACGTGATTCAGGCGGTCAACACGGACAAGCCCTACGACCAGTTTGTGCGCGAGCAATTGGCGGCGGATGAGTTCAGTGATGATCCCGAGATCCTGGTCGCGACCGGATTTCTCCGCCACGGCATCTACGAGTACAATCAGCGCGACACCCGCATGCATTGGGACATCATCATAAACGAGATGACCCGGGTGACCGGTGAGACCTTCCTCGGGCTCGGCATCGGATGCGCCCAATGTCATGATCACAAATTCGATCCGATCCTTCAGAAGGATTATTTCGCCCTGCAATCCTTCCTCGCGACCACGGCCTGGCCGACGGACCGCGTGCTCGCCAATCATGAGGACCGGATGCGCCATGCGGAACAGACCAGCATCTGGCAAGAGGCCACGGCCGGGATTCGCGAAGAGCTGGACGCGCTTCGGGCATCTTCGCGTAAAAACAAGATCGCCTACGTGGTGAGCCAATTCCCGGAAGACATCCAGGCGATCTACCACATGCCCTGCGAGACGCGCTCCCCGTTCGAGGAACAAATGGCGGCCCTGGTTCAGCGCCAGGTCGATGAGGGGGTCGCAAGCGCGAAGCCCAAGTTCGAGGAGGATGACGAAAAGAAAACGTACTATGAAGACCTGGAAAAAAAGCTGGCGGCATCCGAACACTTGAAGCCCAACGACCTGCCTTCCGCCCTGGTGGCCACCGACGTGGGACCCCAACCCATTCGCGCCTCCTTCATCGGCAAGAAAGGCAAAGTCGAGGTGGCCCCCGCCTTCCTGACCCTGCTGGGCGAAAACGCCCCGGAGATTCAGCCTACCGCCACGACCACAGGCCAGCGGACCGCTCTCGCCGACTGGATCACCCGACCGGATAACCAGCTCGCCACGCGGGTGGCGGTTAATCGCATCTGGCAGCATCATTTTCATCAAGGCCTGGTCGCCACGCCGAACGACCTCGGCACCCTGGGTGAAGAACCCAGCCATCCGGAGCTGCTCGACTGGCTGGCTCGCCACTTCGTGCAGTCAAACTGGCAGATGAAACCCATGCATCGCCTCATCATGACCAGCGCAACCTATCGCCAGACCTCCCGGAAGGAGGCGTCGGAACTGGCGGGCACGATCGATGAGGGGAATACCCTGCTCTGGCGGTATCCGCCGCTTCGGCTCAGCGCCGAGCAGATTCGTGACGGCATGCTCGCGGTCTCGGGTGAGTTAAACACGATGAGCAAGGGGTCCTCCCGGAGCGGGCATGAGCCGGTCCGAAGTGTATTCGTATCCAAGCGTCGCAACAGCCCCGACGAAGTGCTCGCAGCCTTCGATGCGCCCACGGGATTCGATTCGGCACCGACCCGGATCAACACCACGACCCCGACGCAGGCCTTGCTCCTGTCCAACAACGAATGGCCTTCCAAACGGGCCAAGGCCTGGGCCTCCCATCTGCTCAAAGGCAAAAAGGAAATCAATGTGGGCGCCATCGAGCAGGCGTACCTCGAGGCCTATGGTCGGCCGGCATCGGAGATAGAGCTCACGAGCGCCTTACGATTCATTCTTCACCAGGCGGAGGGGATTGAACAACAACCGCAGCCGGTAAACGGCGATGCGGACGGATTTGAGCCACTGGCGAAACATTTCAAGGACCTCAAAAAGCCTACCCTCGGCGATCCGGTGCTGAACCTGGAACGCAGTGGGCCGTGGCAGCAGGTCGACACCGGGAACACGGACTGGCTCGATGACACCTTTACCATCGAGGTGGTCGCACGACTCGAATCGGTCTATGCAAATGCCAACGTAAACACCCTGTTCTCGCGCTGGAACGGCAAGCAGGCGGGGACGGGTGGCTGGGCCATGGGCATCACCAGCGCCAAATCTGCGTATGAACCGCAGAATTTTATCATGCAGCTGGTGGGCGAAGATACGGCGGGGAACATCAGCTATGCGGTGGTGGATTCGGATCTCAAAGCACCCTTGAACACCCCGCTTTACCTGGCGGTCGTCGTATCGAAGGCCGGCAAAGAGGGCGGACGAGTTACCTTTTATATGAAGGACCTATCCGATCCGAAAAATCCGCTTCAGGTGAACGTGGTCGAACACCCAATCGTGCGCAGCCTGCAGCAGGCCGATACGAAACTGCTCATCGGAGGCCGGGATGAGAACGGTGCGCACAACTGGGACGGCCAGGTGGCTCGGGTCGAGGTGAGCCACGGGACGCTTCCGGTGGAGGCTTTGCTAATGTTTGGCTCGGCTTCACGTCCCGAACGGGCGTATGTCTTTGATGGCAGCCAGCCGGTGAAATGGCTGGAGACAACTGCCCCGGTCAGCGGGGGGATTCCCCGGCACCAGGTAGCCGCGATGGTGGACTTCTGCCATGCGCTTTTGATCTCGAATGAATTTCTGTATTTAAATTGATGATGAAGGGATGGATTTTTTGGAGTGCGGGAACGGGTTCCCGCTTTGGTTCCAGCAAAGGCATGCCCCTCTGGACTGGGGCGATTTATCGCCGCTCTGGAGCGGCCAATTTATTGGACAGCTTTGCAATAAATTGCTGCAGCGCGAGCGGGAATGAATTCCCCCAGTCCATAGAAGCTAACCGAGCACAGCACCATGAAATGTAATCGATACGATCTCCCCGGCTCCCGACGTGAATTTCTCACCCGGGCCGGCACCGGTTTTGGGGCTGTCGCGCTCTCCGCCTTGACCGGCCAATCGGTCATGGCCGCACGCGCGCCCAATCCCAGCGCGGCAAAGATTCCCCACCAGTTGGGCAAAGCGAAAAACGTGATCTTTCTCTTCATGGAAGGCGGACCGAGCCACTTGGATCTATTCGACCCGAAACCCCTTCTCAACAAACTCGCGGGTCAGCCCCTGCCGGACAGCTTTGATCGTCCGGTGACCGCGATGGGCGAAGTCAACTCGCCCCTGCTCGCCTCCAAGCGCGAATGGAAGCAGCACGGCGAGAGTGGCCTCTGGATTTCCGACTGGCTGCCGCAGCACACGCACATTGCCGACGAACTCTGCGTCATTCGCTCCTGCACGTCCGACGGGATCAACCATGCCGGCGGCGTCTGCCAGATGAACACCGGCTCGGTCTTTGGCGGCCGGCCGTCGCTGGGCGCCTGGGTCTCTTACGGGCTGGGAACCCTCAACCAGGACATGCCAGGTTTCGTGGTGATCAAGGACACGGATTCCGAAGTCGTGAACGGCACCCGCTGCTGGGGTTCCGGCTTCATGCCGGCTGGGTATCAGGGCGTGTTGTTCGAGAACGGGGACGAACCCATCGCGAATCTGCAGCCACCGAAGTCGAGCCCGCCCACGCGCCAGCAGGGCAAGCTGGATTTCCTGAACCAGCTGAATCAGCAACACGCCATCGGCCGCGAATCGAATACCGAGCTGGATGCGCGCATCCGCAGTTACGAGCTCGCGTATCGCATGCAGTCCGAGGCACCCCACGCCGTGGATGTCGAAAACGAATCGCCTGCGATGAAAAAACTCTACGGGATGGATGAGGAACACACGAAGGTCTTTGGGCGCAACTGCCTGCTCGCCCGGCGACTGGTCGAACGCGGGGTGCGCTTCGTACAGCTGTATCACGGCGCGGGCAGCAAGTGGGATGCGCATTCCGGGATTGAAAAGAATCATTCCGATCATTGCGCCGCAGTAGATCAGCCGATTGTCGGACTCATTCAGGATTTAAAGCAACGGGGCCTGCTGGACGAAACGCTCGTCATCTGGGGGGGCGAGTTTGGTCGTACGCCGATGAGCGAAAAAGGCAGCGGCCGGGATCACAACCCGACCGGATTTACCATGTGGATGGCCGGTGGTGGCGTAAAAGGCGGCCAGACGATTGGCGAGACCGACGAGCTGGGGCTGTTCGCGACGAAGGACAAGCTGCACGTGCACGATCTGCACGCCACGACCCTGGGCCTGCTGGGCCTGGATCACACGAAGGTCGTGTATATGCACAAGGGCCGCCCGGAACGCGTGGATCTGAACGAAGGCCATGTGGCCGATCAGGTCACGGGCAGCTAAGACTGGCGCTTAGTGGACGCCGATGAAAAAGCGGCTTCCGAGTGCGAGATTCTTGAGCGGACCGAGCCGCTCCAACGCGAAGTAGAAATTGTGGTTGGCGAACAGCCAGCACCCATTTTCCAGAGCTACTTCTCCAAGACCCAAATATTGCGATACATCACCGGGCTCCCGTGATCCTGCAGCGTAAACGACGCCTTCGCCGGCATCTTCTTATACGCCGGTCGCGCATGATGCGAGGTCGGCCCGGTCAGGGGCACGTCGTTGTGGATCAAATGCCCATTGTGATGCACCGTCATCCGTGCCGGCGCGATTAAGTTCCCGTCCTCCCTGAACCGCGGGCCAGTAAAGTCGATGTCAAACACCTCCCACTCCCCCTGCGGCCGGCAGGCATTGACTTGCGGCGGATACTGCCCGTAAATCGCCCCCGCCTGGCCATCGGCGTAGATCCCGGTCGCGTTCTGGTACGTGTTGAACACCTGGACTTCATACAACCCATGTATGTAAATCCCACTGTTACCCGCGCCGGTTTCCCCTACCGCCCATTCCAGATGGAAATGCCCGTCGCCAAAGGCATCCGTCGACTGAATATCTCCGGGTCCTTTACCGCCGATCTTATCCACCTGGAACCACCCATCCTTCAAAGTCCACTTGCAGTCTTTAAATCCATCCAGGTTCTTACCATCGAACACAATTTTCGCCCCGGCCGGCGCCTGGGTTTTCAAATCAGCGATCGGCTTGGGCTCAACGATCGGCGGATGGGGCCGGGCCTTGTCGTGAATTTTTGATTCGAGCACGGGTGCCTGAGCCAGCGCCAGCAACGGAAACAAGAGCAGGAAGTGAATCGTTTTCATACCGTCCATTTATCACGATGGGTGTGGAACAACAAGCCCGACAAGCCTTCCCGTCTCCGGGCGGCGTAGGAGCAGAGTTAGATTTAGGTTCAGGAACGCGGTTGCTTCACGTTTATGAGTCGTATTTGCAAACAGGAAGCCCTCGACCATCACGAAAAAAGACGACCGGAGAAGATTGAGGTCATCCCCACCAAAGGGCATGAGCGCAGCGCGAAATTCATTCTGTCCCAGAGCACGAAGCACACGCGGCTGTGGACATGGGACGGAATAAATTCCGTATAGCCAATGCGAAGTTGTTAATCAGGCCGCGCTACAGTTGGGTGCGCCGGATGAACCTTACTCCAAATCGACACGTACGGAGAGTGCATGGAGAGGCTCGCCTTTCAACCAACTCTCCGTGCTGAAGAGGACCCCGCTGATGCGGGTGGGTGGATGTTTCTCCATCCAGTCGACGCGGGGCAAGGTGATCTGAAAACC
>JBLIND010000127.1:0-15516 GCA_047639095.1 Candidatus Omnitrophota bacterium
ACCGTGCGAGAGCCCAACCGGGGCAGCAATGGAAACGGCATCGAAATCGAAGTGGTCGGTAACAATGGTAATCTTGCAACATCGACGGGATCTGTTCTGGATCTGGGTGATGTTTACACCAGCAACGGCCTGAACTTCGACAAGCTGGACATGAACGGCCGTACCCTCGACCTGACTGCCGCAGGAGACACGCTGGAGATCTGGCGCTATGTAAGCGCATTCCGCCCCGGCGGATCGAATACCAGCGCGACCTACGAAATCAAACTGATTAACAGCCCGAGTATCCTCGGCGAGTTTGACGATGTCACCGGGCCGGGACCGGACTTCCAGTACTTCGGCGTATACAGCTCAGCCCAGGTCGCCACGCTCGGCCTGACCCCGGCAAACATTCCTCGTAACCGCGGCTTTATCGACTACCGGGCCGACGGAGCCTACTTCGTCTTCAATGTAGCCGGTCAGGTTCCGGAACCGAGCACGGGTATATTCCTGCTCTTCGGAACCATGCTGCTTCGCGGTGTATCCGTTATGCGCCGGAACAAGCGAATCCGCACCACTTATCCCAGCTGACACCAGGAGATGTAATTTGACAAACGCCAGCGTTCGCTGGCGTTTTTTTTCGTCCATCACGTGGCGTTCGCAAGAAATGTTTTAGCTCAATCGCAGCTGTGTCACCATTGCTCAAGCGCTCAAGGGCGTGGGCTACAAATCCTATTTCACCGGGAAATGCAGCCAACCAAACAGATGGCACCGGCCGGCCCAAAGGACAAGGACAACACCCTCAGCGGGGTTTCAACAAACTACGGCACGATTCATAGGGCCCTCCCCGTTCCTTTCGTTTATCATGTACAGCATGAAGAAAAGGGGAATGGTGATGAATGACGCGTGCCGGAAGCCCAATATGGAAGACGGAAATCCCGAATCCATCGTGCGCTATGGCGCCGTGATGAAGCACCTTCGAAGCAGGGCCGGGTTTGCGGCCTTTATCGCCCTGACGGGGCTCGTCGTCTTTCGAGCAACCCTGAACCGACCAGGTGGAGGATCCGCTGCGGCAGTGGAAGCTCAGGTCACCAACCGCCCCCTCGAGATCGCGAATGATCCCTATATAGGCTCCCAGGCCTGCAAGGAGTGCCACAAAAACGAGTACGTAAGCTGGCATCGCTCATACCACCGGACGATGACCCGCAAGGCTACGCCGGAAAATGTCATCGGGAACTTTGACCAGGTCAGCCTGACGTACGGGAACCAGAACTACCACTTATCCCGAAAAGCGGATACGTTTCAGGTGTCGTACCAGGATCGCGAATCCGGCAGCGAAGTGACACGACCGGTCGTGATGACGACCGGGAAACACCACATGCAGTTTTACTGGATGGCTGCGGACCGGGGGCGCGAGACCACCAAATTCCCCTTTGTCTGGTTGTTGCCTGAGGAACGCTGGGTACCCGCGGATGCCACCTTTCTCAAGCCCCCGGATGTGCATACCAGCCTTGAAGTTGGGCAATGGAACTACAACTGCATCGCCTGCCACACCACCGGAGGCCAGCCGGGGCTTTCATTCAACGACGATCAATCCCTGCGACGGGACACCGTTGAGGATATGGAGACCCGCGCCGCGGAATTCGGGATTGCCTGCGAGGCCTGTCACGAACCCGGGCGCAAGCATGTGCAGGCCCAGGCGGACAAGGGATCGGCGGCCGAAATGCATATCACGCAACCGATTGACTTGCCGGAACATTTATCTTCCCAGGTATGCGGCCAGTGCCACAGCATCCAGGTGCCGCGGACGGCCGGCGATCATCGGACCTTGTTGCAGACGGGCAACCCCTATCGGCCGGGGGGTAATTTGATGGACGCGGACCATTCAGCCACGCTGGTCATGCAGCAATCCCATTTTTCCAGCTACACCAACACACAACCGCTGAATGCGGAATTCATGTCCACCCGGTTCTGGTCGGATGGAACGGTGCGGGTGTCGGGCCGGGAATTCAATGGCCTGATCGAATCGCCCTGCTATACCCACGGCGATCCGGATCGCGGGATACTCTCCTGCATGTCTTGCCATACCATGCACCCGAGGGAAGACCGCACCGACTTGGATGCCTGGGCCGATGACCAGTTAAAGCCGGGCATGCGAACGAACAAAGCCTGTCTGCAATGCCATGAATCGTATGGTGGCGAGGCACTGACCCATCATACCCACCACGTGGCCGGATCCAGCGGATCGCTCTGCACCAACTGCCACATGCCGTACACGTCCTACGGCCTGCTCAAGGCCATTCGCAGTCACACCATCGAATCCCCCTCGGTGCAGAACGCCCAGGTCACGGGCAAACCCACCGCCTGCAACCAGTGCCACTTGGACCGGACGCTGGCTTGGACGGCGGAACGCCTGGCGGCCTGGTACGCGTTGGAACCGCCGCCGCTCAGCCCCGCGGATCAGCGTTGGGCTGCGTCTGTACGTTGGACCCTGGAGGGCGATGCGGGACAGCGCGCACTCATGGCCTGGAGCTTCGGCTGGCAGCAGGCGCGTGACATCTCCGGTGAATCGTGGATGCCTCCCTATTTGTTCATCCTGCTGGACGACCCCTATGACGCGGTGCGGATAATCGCACACCGCAGCCTGAAGACGTATCCCGGCTATAGCTACACCAGCTACAACCCGCTCTCGACACCGGCGGATCGCCGGGGTGCCATCCGTAAGGCTATGAATATATGGAAGGCGAACTTCGATGGTCCGGTGAAGCCGGAAGTCCTGCTGATCGGCAAAGGGCAACTCGACCGGACGACAGCCGATGCCTTGATGGCGCATCGGAACAATCGGCGGGTGGCCTTGAACGAGTAAGCCGGCACTTTTCGAAGCACGAGCCGGCTCAGGACTTAACGAAGGGCTACGCGACGGTCGTTTCGAGCCTGATTACCTCCTTACCTTCCAAAACCACTTCTAAATAAGTCATTTTTTGGCGGATTACCAGAACGCAGAAAGTTACTAAGCTCCAAAAGACGGACAGGAGTGTCCATCCCACGGCTCAAGCCGACGGAGTCAGGCGGTGGGACAGACAAGCCCGTCTGTCTGATCATTTTTTCCAGGAGTTGCTTGAGTAAAAAGGACTCCGGCCGGACATTCAGTCCGGCCTCCAACACCGCGCGGGCCTCGGCCGTTTTGCCTTCATCGATAAGCATACGCGCCTTGATGTCATAGGGGCGGATCAAAGAAGGATGTTGCTTCAGCTCGCCATCAACCAACAGGTGTGCATAGGGCCGATGGCCGGCGAGGAAATGGGCCTGGGCCGCGTCGGAGGCCAATCCGGGCAGGCCGGCATTGAGCTTGAGGGCCTGAGTGAAAAGAGGCAAGGCGCGGGCCAGTTGCTTATGGCGCATCAATACCTGGGCTTCCTGCTGCAGGCCGACGGCACGGCGAAGATCACGATAGACCTGACCGCGCCCCTCCTCGACGAAGGTCTCGCCCGCTTGCGCTCCAAAGGCGCGCGCATCGAAGAGCCGCTGGTAGGACGGCACATAGGCCGGCGGCGTCACCGCTTCCAGGAAGGCGTACACCCGGTAGCGGGGATTCTGAAACACCGGTGCGAATTGGTGCAAGGCATCGGGCTGAAACTGCAGGCGGTACGCGCAGCTATCGACCGAAAGCTGCAGTTGATCAACGAGGTACCGCTCCGAGTCGGGTCCGCGCATAAGAACGGTTGCGGCATCGACGACAACGTAGCTGACCTCGTTGGCCCGACAGAAAGTCGCGAAGGCCTCCTCGGAGGAAAAGAGTGCATTATAGTAATCCTGTATGCGCTGGCGCAGGACCGGATTTTCCGCCTTGGAATGCAGGACCACTGGCCGATGGGCATAGGCAGCAATTACCGGACTCAAGCTGTAGCGGGCGAGTATGCCGTCGGTTGTTTGAGTGACCGCCTGGAGCCAGTCGACGAGCGTGATGGTATTGAACTGCCAGTCGGGGATCTCTTCGACGGCCGGCGGGGGGAAGGTCCGGTCCACCCATTGCTTATAGGGCACCGGTTTCCCGTAGTGGTAAAATTTATGGCCCTCAAAGATGAGTCCCCCGAAGGCCATGAAAAAGCTGACCGTGCCGATTCGGCTGCGAACGTCGAGGTCGGCAAGGAGCGGCGCGGCGAGTACACAGAGAAAGACGATGAGGAATCCGTGCATGCGCTGCACAAGCAGGAAGAGGATGAAAAACACGAGTGCAAGAGCCAGGGTCAACAACACCGAAGGGCTCACGGGCCGTTTCCGAAGCAGCCGTACCACGCCGACAAGCGCGAGTAAGGGTATCATCCCGTAGCCGTAGAGCCAGGTGTTAAGATCGGGAGCATTGAAGGCCTCGACCCAGAGGAATCGTGTTTCAAAGGAGAGCTCGGAAGGGAGTGCGGGTTTCTGGCCGAGGTGGATGAGCTTGGCTGCAAAGAGTGACCAGACATGGGTATCGCCGCCCGCGTGCAGGAGCCGATGGCGCAAGGCGGGATGGACAAGCGCGGTAAAGAGGATAGGGAGCAGAAGCGCAAGCAGACTGAACCGGAGCCTTGCTCCGGTCTCCGCGGGCGGAGCTGGCGCAGGGGATGCACGGCGCATGAATAGCACGAACAGGTACAACACGAGCATGAGTCCGATAGCGAAGCGGGCGAAGTGCCAGGAGGCGAGCGCGAGCGAAAAGAAGACTCCAGCCGTGAGTGCAAACCAATGGGAACGACGTCCTGCGGTCATCGAGCGCAAGAGCGCCCAGAGTCCGCCAAAAATCAATGGTAGAGCGAAGTGCTCGCGCCCATAGGAACCGAGAATGCGTGCGAAGCCGGGCATGGCCACCGTGTACAGGGCCGCCGCGTATACGCCCGGCCAGGCTTGACCGGTGACCTCCCGAGCGATCCCGTATACCGGGAAGAGGACCAGCATGCTGGTAAAACAGATGCAGACGATGAGGAAGCTGTGAAAGGCCTGGCTGCCCCCGAACATCAGGTAGAGCCCACCGTGCACGTATTCCATCATCATGGTGAGTTGCTTATGGGTCTCGAGACCCTCTGGATGCTCGAAGAGTGGGTCGACCCGGGGCGGAAATTGGCCTTCCGCGACTTCATGGGCGTAGTGATACTGCAGGGCATTCTCGGTCCAGAAGAAACCTATATCGGACTGAGGGTGGTAGTTGGAGAGTTGCTGGAACAGAAACAGGCGGTACCCGGCACCGACCGCATAGAGCATCAACAGGCAGCACAGGACGGGCGCATGGGCTTTGATCCACTGAGGCAGCATGCCTGTGATTGTGTCAGGCAAGGAAGGATCTGTCTACTGTCACCGCGCACCTATGCAACCGTGAAACCAGCTGATCAGCATGCGCGGTACACAGGCACAAAAAAACGGGTGATCGCGTCACCCGTTTTCCTGTTCAAAAGAAGGGCGTGTTACTTCAGCTGATGGACATACCTGCCGGCACGACCCTCGCTCCTCAATCGACGTGCGAAAGCAAGGATACCAATACCAAGCATCATGCTGATCGAAGTAGAGGCTTCGGGAACAACACCAAAATTATTGGTGACCGTGATGCCCAAGAATCCGTCGCTAAGCAATTCCGAAACGCCGGCACTATACGTCAGGTCGTAGGTGTGGTCGCCGCGTATAGCCAACTCGAAGGAGTCCCCGCCGCCGCCTTCCCAAACAGCCGTATCCAAAGCGAACCTCGTTCTGGTCGTGAGGCTGAACTGCGCCATCGTCCATTGATGACCACGACCGTTACCAAACCAGATCGTATCGTCACCTACGCCGTTTACATCAGCGGCGGTCAAGCCTGGAGGCATATTATTCTGATTAAACTGTCCACCAGTCGAAGACCAGCCCGTCCAGCCCCAACCCGAATCGCCACCGTTGGCGGTCATGGTCAGATAACCACCGTCGTCGGAACCAAAGCCGATCGTGTAATCACCTGGGTCAAACGTGACATACGCATAGGCCCGGGTAGAATATTGGCTCAGATCACCGGTCGTGCCGCCGTTAGCGTAGGTCTGGCCCGGGCTACCACCCTGCGCTGGACCGTAGTTACCCCCGTTGTTACCAAAATCGATGACGTCCCATTGGCGCTTAGAATTAATATCCCAGTTGAAGGTGTGGCCACTATACGGCCCCGCGGGATTGGGACGAACGGTAGAAATATACCCGTCCTGCCAGACCTCCCAGTTACGATCGCCGTTTCCGAAGCCACCGTTGGTGGATCGCACCATGGAGACCAGAAACGCCGCTTCAGCGGTAAAAGTTAGAGCGCTCAGTATCGTAATTGTGCCAAGTATTTTTTTCATATGTTTACCTGTATTTACGTCGTGCGGGTACCAAAACCAGCTCGCTCCAAAAAGACTCGAGTATGTAGATGAAACCCTAAATCCTGCCGATTGTAAAGCCGAATGGGAAATTCACCCCCCCCTCAGGAAACAAGATTATATCGATAAAACATTACATACCAAGGCTTTACGGATTCAAATCGATCCGAGACACTTCGCCATTTACCGCCCATCTGAGGTTAACATATGCCTCCACCAGCCTCTCGAATGAGCCGGAGACCCGGGCCGGACTTCCAATACTGGGGGCGTCTACCGTTCGGCCCAGGTCGCCACGCGCGGGATGACCAAAGGGGCGATCGGAGGCTTTTCCCGCAATTGCTCCGGAAAACACCGATTAAAAAATGACCATCTTAAGAAATTAAAGCTGATCTTCCTCCTGAAATGTGAATAGTCCCCGCGCGATACTTGTTCTCCCTAACGAACCTTGGCGAAAAATGCATAAAAAACTAGTTCTCCTCACAAGCTCAGCAGCCCTCCTAGCTTTGCAACCCCCGACTTTCGCCTTGGATACCTTCTGGAATACCGGGGTTACCGGCTCCTGGCACGACAGCGCCAACTGGAATAATGGTGACCGAGCGGTGCGAGCAACGACCGTATCTTCGTCCGCAATGGAGGCACCATCAATGTGTTCTCCGGCGTCGACACCACGGGCGGCATCGAAATTCGCATATCGGATACGGTCAACAGTCCGCTGGCGACCCTCAATTGGAACCCCGGCAGCGGCGCATCCGACTTTGTCGATCGCATCCGAATCGCCGACGAGCAAACCGGACCCGCTCGTGGGGTCATGGTCCATCAATCAGGTGCCATCCGCCTTGATCAGGATTGGTTTCACATCGGCCGACGCGGCGAAGGCACCTATGCCGCATCTGGAAGCGCCAGCGTAAGCGCTGACGATCGCATCTCCATTGCAGAAGGCGCGAACAACCATGTCACCGTGGGCGTCGCAAACCTCTCGGGAAACAGCAAGATCACCACCTCCAGTGGCAACGAAAGCTTTATTGCAGTAGGCGTAAACGCGGATGGTTTCCTCAACATGACCGACAACTCCGTGGCCGAATCGCGGCATTGGCGAGTGGGCAACAATACCGGTGCTCAAGGAACGATCAACTTGTCCAACAATGCGGTCTTTCGCACCGGTCACACCGGCGATGGACAGCTCAGCCTGGGACGCTCAGGCGAAGGCAATATTGTCATGGGGGATAACAGCAAGGTGGAGCTCGTGAATAATACCAGCCTGCGGGTCGGCGACAACAACAACGGTGTCGGCAACGTGGTGATGAGTGGAACTTCGCGTATTCTGGGAACCGGCAATGGCAACGGCCACGTGGTCGTCGGGGATGACGGGACCAGCATCGGCAGCATCACCATGAACAACTCGTCGGGCATCACCGACGCCCGCGTGCTCTGGCTGGGTAACGGCGGGTCTTCGGCGGGCTCGCTCACGATGAACGATGACTCCTACGTCAACTTGAACCGTAACGACCGCTCCTTTCGGATGTCCCAGGGTGGAACAGCAGACGGCACCCTCATCATGAATCAAAAAGCCACCCTCACCACGACCTCGTTTGGCATAGACCAGGGAGGAGGAACCAGTGGCGGAACGGCGACAATCGTTCAGAACAATGATTCACGTATCAACACCACTTCCTGGACCGAAGTCGGCGGCGGCAATGCCGACACGACGACCTGGACCCTGAACGACAACTCCCAGGTCATCGCCACCGCGACCACCCGCATCGGCATGCGCGGCAACGGCACCGGGGTCCTCACCTTGAATAACAATGCCTACTATCAGGCCAATGCAGCAGGCGGCGAATTCGGCGTGGCTTTTGGCGACACGGCCGTGGGCATTGTTAACATCAACGACAACGCCTTTCTGGATGTGCGCAACAACTTCCTCGTAGCAGCAAATGGCGAAGGCACCCAGGCCATGGGTACAGTCAACCAGGCGGGCGGCTCCGTACAGGTCGGCAACACCCTTTACCTGGGCTTGGATGGAGCCGTTGGCAATGCGGGCACCTACAACTTGAATGGCGGAACCTTGCGTACCGACCGGATCGAAATTCGCGCTGGCGGCAACTTCGAATGGGGTGCGGGAACGCTCACCATGGAAGAGCCTAACCAGGGTGCGAACGGAAACGGCATCGAAATCGAGATCGTCGGAGCAAACAACAACCTGGCCACCTCGGCAGGCTCTGTCCTCGACCTGGGCGATGTGTACAAGAGCAACGGTATCAACTTTGACAAGCTGGACTTGAACGGCGGAGCGCTGGATCTCACCGCTGTGGGCGACACCCTGGAAATCTGGCGCTATGTCACCGCCTTTCGCCCAGGTGGCTCAAACACCAGTGCCACGTATGAGATCAAGCTGATCAACAGTCCGAGCATCACCGGCGAGTTTGACAACGTGACCGGTCCTGGACCCGACTTCCAGTACTTCGGCGTTTATAGCTCCGCTCAGGTAGCCACGCTCGGCCTGACACCGACCAACCTGCCGCGTAACCGCGGGTTTATCGACTACCGCGCAGATGGCGCCTATTTTGTCTTCAACGTAGCGGGCCAAGTGCCCGAGCCGAGCACGGGCTTATTCCTGCTCTTCGGAACCATGATGCTTCGCAGCGTTTCAATGATGCGTCGCAATCAGCGCGAGCGGAGACGGTATCGAGCCTAACAGGCTGCTGCCCCCCCCCCTTTACCAAAACGCCGACATAGATTGTCGGCGTTTTTTTGGTGCATCGCTCGTACATTTTAGCGAATATTTGACCCCGCCGAATCCGCGAATCAATCCAGGTAAAGGAACATCATGCACAAGCGAATCTTTTTACTCCTGTTGACCCTCCCTTTCTCGCTCTTTGGCGCACGTCCCAACATCATTTTGATTATGGGTGATGACATGGGCTTCTCCGACATTGGCTGCTACGGAAGCGAAGTCGACACGCCGGTCCTCAACGATCTCGCGGCAAATGGCCTGCGCTTCACCCAGTTCTACAACACCGGTCGATGCTGTCCGACACGCGCCAGCCTGTTGACGGGGCTGTATCCCCACCAGGCCGGTATCGGGCACATGATGAATGATCGCGGCCTTGACGGCTATCGGGGCGACCTGAATCGCACCTGCGTAACCATTGCTGAAGCGCTCAAGGGTGCGGGTTACAAATCCTACCTCTCCGGGAAATGGCACGTAACCAAGCATGTTGCGCCAGAAGGCCCAAAGGACAACTGGCCGCTCCAGCGCGGTTTTGACGAATTTTACGGAACGATTCACGGTGCGGGAAGCTTCTACGACCCCAACTCCCTTACCCGAAACAATACCCAGATCACGCCGGTGAATGACCCTGATTATACACCCTCCGGCCCGTATTACTATACCACAGCGATCAGCGACAATGCGGCCCGATTCATCGACCGCCATCAGCAGGAATCCCGCGACACCCCCTTCTTCATGTATGTCGCCTACACCTCCGCGCATTGGCCCATGCACGCACTGGACAAGGACGTCGCCAAATACAAGGGACGCTACGACCAGGGGTTTAAACCGATCCGCGAAGCTCGATTCGAGCGCATGAAAGAACTCGGCTTGATCAAATCCGACTGCGCCTTGTCCCCCCAGGCTGAGGAGTGGGAGCAGGTTAAGCACAAGGCGTGGGACGCGCGCAACATGGAGGTCTATGCGGCGATGATCGACAGCATGGATCAAGGGGTCGGCACCATCACCAGCGCCTTGAAACGCAACAACATGTACGACAACACCTTAATCCTCTTCTTTCAGGACAACGGCGGTTGCGCGGAAGGGCTCGGCCGACAGGCACGCGGCACCTACACCACGCGACCCGACAAGCCCCCCTTCCCCCCCATGGCAACTGACGAGTTACAAAGAGATATGATCCCCAGGCAGACGCGAGATGGCTATCCGATCGTCCAGGGTCCCGGGGTCATGCCCGGACCTGACGGAACCTACATCGCCTACGGTCGCGGCTGGGCAAACGTGTCCAACACCCCCTTCCGGGAATACAAACACTGGGTGCATGAAGGGGGCGTTTCCAGCCCGCTGATCGCACACTGGCCGGCGGGTATTTCACGCAGGAACGAGCTCGAACACACCCCCGGACACCTGGTGGATCTCATGGCGACCTGCGTAGACGCAGCCGGGGCGACCTACCCGGAAAAGTTCCATGGCGGTCAAAAAATAACTCCCATGGAAGGGCGAAGCCTCCTGCCCGCCTTTGCCGGAAAACCCATCGACCGAGAAGCCCTCTACTGGGAGCACGAAGGCAATCGCGCGATCCGCGTGGGTGATATGAAACTGGTTGCGAAGGGGGCCAAGGGGCCATGGGAGCTTTATGACATCAGCAAAGATCGAGCAGAGCAACACGACCTGGCCCAGGAGCGCCCCGAACGGGCACAACAACTGGCCGCTCAGTGGCAAACCTGGGCCGAACGTGCGAACGTGCTCCCGCTGAATCCACGCGGGCCGCAAAAGCAAAAGTCGAAGAAATAGCACTCCGCTGGATGGCCAGGACGACTGCGCGTTATTCAGTTCAAGGTGATACTTCGACGAAAGCAGGGTGGAAATCGATTTCCTATGATAGGAACCTCGCCCAAAAGCCCTTCCGATCATTGGAACCTCGTGGCAGAACTGATCAGGCGTGCTGGACGTAGCCGCCGTAATAATGCTTGGCGTAGTCTTCCTCGGTGTCCATATCACCGACTTCAGGCAGCATGGAATAGCTCAAGCGGGCTTCACGCAGGCGTTCAATCAGGGTATTCAAGCAGCCATCCTGCTCCCAGTTCAACCCCTTGAACAACTCGGGATGGGGCTGCTTCATCGCGATGAGGTAAAACTCCTCATCATCCGTGGGTCCGAGCACCACATCATGAAGATCCAGGCGCTGTAAGGACTCGGCGATGAGCACCGGGGACAAGCCCGGGCAATGCGTACGCACCAGTGCCACCTTTTTCAACCCCTGCGCAAAGCAACGGTCGAATGCGGCGGTGAGTCGAGCACCACCTGCCCGCCCCTCCTGAGGGTAAAGATCGAAGCTGCGGCGAACCGGAAAATCAAAGGCATCTGCCCGGTCATCCGGGTGATGAAAAACCAGCACCTGACCACGAATGGGTGCCCGCAACGCGATCCGAATGGCATGTACGGTGAGTTCACGATCGGCACGGACAGCATCCTGCTCTCCGACGATCGATCGAAGTGAGTGGGCGACCGATCCATTCCCGATTTCCTGGCAGAGGACGGCAACACCCTGAGCGGATCCGCCCTGAAGCAGGCGTACCTCGTCGGCACTGGCTCCCTGGCCAAACCGGGAACGCGCGGCATTCTTACTATAGGCCGTTTTCATGATCCCGTTGTCGTGGTAGGCGCCCGAAGGCAACATGGCCGCATGCGGCACCAGGGCGACGTTCATTTTTTCAGCGCGCATTTTCCGAACCAGCACATCGTCTTCGTAGACTTCGCTGTCACCGTAGCCATCCACCTCGTTGAAGACCGAGGCCCGAACAACCACACCCTGATCGGTGGCAGGCGTCTGGAAGATCGTATGACTTATCCAGGTCCCGGCATCGAGCAGCCGAAACCGTGCTCCGCGCCCACCATGTATCGGCCGAAAGAGTACCGCCTTGACCTTATCCGCGGAGAACGCCTTGTTCAACGCGTCCGGCCATCCACGCTCTAGGACCACGCCCGGATTAAGAAACAACAGAAGCTCTCCACCCGCTTTGGCGGCGCCGGCATTTTTCAATTGCCCACGGGTGCCCTTGGCTTTTTCCATACGCACCCAGTCACGCTCCTTCAGGAGTTTCAGGGTGTGATCCGTGGATCCGCCATCAACTACAATCACTTCAGCATCCTGTTTATCTGCCACCAGACTCTTAAGGGTTCGCTCGAGTGCAGGTGCTTCATCGCAGGTACCAATGATGATAGATATTTTAGCCATACTATTCGCCCGTAGGGGTTTAGATCCGCTGTGAAACAACAGCTGCGTATCCAACTAGATTCCCCCCTTGATTCAAGGATTAATTGCCCGTTAAAGGCCAGAAGAGGTGATCTGCAGCGCCATCCCTCGGGAGTGAACAGAGGAGGCGGTTCGGCGCGAAGAAAACAAGCCCATCAGCAACATAGGCCTCATGACGTACACCGATAAGCGCATCTAGCTTCGAGGAGCTGCCTGCGATACGTTCTTTCCATCCCCGCTCCTTCTGTTTATCTTGGATCCGCATGAAGAAAACGGGATTGGTGATCAATGACGCGTGCCGGAAGCACGACACAGGAGATGGACATCCCGAGTCCATCGCCCGCTACGATGCCGTGATGGAACACCTTCGAGGCCGGGCCTGGTTTGACCAACTGGATGTACGTGAATCACCCATCGAGCCCACAAAACATCCTGAACGGTGCCATGACCCTGCCTATGTAGCCCTGGTTGGACGGGAGGTCACGTCCGGGCGGCAGCAATTGAGCACGGGAGACACCCTCATCTCCAAAGGTAGCCTGTCGGCGGCACACGCTGCGGTAAACGCGGGGATTCTGGCCGTAGACCAGGTGGTGGAGGGGGAATGGAACAACGCCTTTTGCGTAGTACGCCCTCCGGGTCATCATGCCCGACCGGCGCAGGGTATGGGATTCTGTCTGTTCAACAACATCGGGATCGCCGCGCGGTATGCCCAAGAGCAGCATGCCATGGGGAAAGTCCTGATCGTCGACTGGGATGTTCATCACGGGAACGGAACCCAGGATATTTTTTATGAGGACGAAAGCGTGTATTACTTCAGCACGCATCAATCCCCCTGGTACCCGGGAACCGGCGATAAGGCCGAAACCGGCACCGGGAAAGGACGAGGAACCACGTTGAACGCCCCCTTTCCTGCGGGCGCCGGAAGAAAGGAAATTCTGGGGGCTTTCCAGGATCGCCTGAGCGAAGCCATGGAGCAGTATCAACCCGAGCTGGTCATGATCTCCGCAGGCTTCGACTCCAGGGTGTCCGACCCCTTAGGGCAGTTTAGACTCGAAGATGATGATTTCGGAGAACTGACCACCATCGTGCAGGCCCTGGCCGACCAGCATGCGGAGGGCCGGTTGATTTCCATGCTCGAAGGCGGCTACAACTTGCAGGGCCTGTCCAAGGCCGCAGGTACCCATGTAAAAACATTGCTGGATCCGGCATGAAGGTGCGTTTTAAACACCGGGTTGAATACGCCCTGTTTCTGGGATTTGCCAGGCTCTTGCGGGTGCTTCCACACCGAGCCGCGCTTTGTGCGGGGTGCGGGCTCGCGGCCATTGTGCATTTCATTTTCGGGTTTCGCAGGAAAGAAGCCCTGAAGCGCCTGGAAGAGGTGTTTGGCCATCGGTATTCCCATAAGGAAATGAAACGGATCGCCTGGGTATCCTTCCGGAACATCGTGTTTAACGGGGTCGAAGCGCTGCGGCTGGACCGCTACAAAAAGGCGTGGTTTGAGACCTGTTTTAACCACCGCGAGGTGCTGGAAGAGGTCACCGCCCGCACGGCTCAGGGTCAGGGCGTGATTGTCGTTCTTACCCACACAGGCAACTGGGATCTGAGTAGCCGGGTCGCCGAGTTGAATGGCATACCCGCCGTATACATCGCGCGCAGCCAGAGCAACCCATTGACCTATGGGTATTTCCATCGGGTCCGGACCAAGGCGGGCATTCTCATTGAAGACCGTGACGATCCCGCGATAATACGCAAAGTGATCCGGCACCTGAACGAAGGGCGCATGCTGGGCGTGATGGTGGACCTACGCGCCAGAACCCCCTCACCCGGCCTGAAATTTTTAGGGCAAGAGGCTCACATCGCTGGAGGCCTGGGGCTGATCGCACGGAAATCGAATGCGATCGTCCTGCCGATCTCCATCGCACGGAAGGGCTGGTTTAAGCATCAATGGACGCTGAACGAACCCATTCAAAGTGACTCCGCACTCCCGGGAAAAGTAGACCGACAACGGATCATGCAGCACTGCCTGGATCAACTAAGCCCCATGATCCTCACGGATCCGGAGCAATACTTCTGGTATAATAAAAGATGGGTCCTCCAGCCCTTTCCTTCGGAGCCTGAAACCGAGGCGCTGGACAAAAATTAACCCCTTCATCCAGCACGATGAAGGGGTTAACCAATGAATGAACTGCTGGTAAATTGCTTAGTAGTGACCGCCTGAGACGTTGTTCAGCGCGTTGCGTCCGCCGCCCGTGAACTTACTCATCGTCTGATCGGCCAGGGTATAGACCGACTGCTTGCTGAGCTGTTTGTGTTCCATGAAAATAAAGATTCCGAGTCCGACAACCATGCCCTTCAATGCGCTCGACTCCATCGGGACAAACATGAAATAGACCATGTACGGAGGAAAGAGCACACACATCATCCCCGTAATACCGCTGGCCTGAAAGGCGCTGATCAAAACCAACACATAGGCACTTGCGAGCAGGACAATGCGGCCGGTGTGGTATTCGTTAAAAGATATCAGACCCGAATCAACTTTCAGTTGGTCCAGAGACCACCAACCCAAAGCCAGGATCATTGCGAGTCCAGCAATCCCCTGTAAGGGAGAGAAGGCCTTATCCTTCTCCATCTTTTTCTTGGCTTTAGCCTTCGCCTTCATCCGCTTCTTATTTGCTTCAACGCGCGCATTCAGGTCCTCGCGGGTAATGCCACGATGTGCCGCGGATAAAGCGGTGGTTACCTGGGGGGCTGCTTGTTTGGATTTTTTTGAACGGGCCATAGAAAACCTGCAACAGGTTGTGGTGAACTTTCAGAAACCTTAGTAAGCAATGGTTATGCCATTGTTTTGGATATTACGCCAATTGGATGGACGACACAAGCCGTCTCTACGACGGAGCACACGTCCTATCCGGGCAAAAAAACGGCCACCCGAAGGCGGCCGCTTTTACATTCTGGTTGGTGCTCGATTTTAGCTGTCGAGAACGTGACCCAGGTTGGAGAACTCACAGGTCGGCACTTCATTGCCGGTAGCCGGCAAGGTGTACGAACCACCTGCAGGACCATTGGTCGGAGCGGCGTTCTGGAAGTAGACATCCAATCCGGCGATCGCCGCAGGCATGTTCGTGGTCTGCTGTGCCATGAGGTACTGCTGAACCGCACCGTTGATCTGACGCAGGTTTTCGATACAGGCGTTCTTCTGAGCCGTACGACGA
>JBLIND010000128.1:0-15461 GCA_047639095.1 Candidatus Omnitrophota bacterium
CCCGCCGGTAATGCCCCCTTTCACGCCGGGCTTCCCCCGCTCCCAGCGACCGCCGGCGTCGACGAAGCTGCAATCGTGGATCTTTGCACCCTTCATGCTGAAGGTCCGTATTCCTGCCCAGCGCACATCTTCGATGTTCAGATGATGCAGGTGCAGATCCTGATTGCCCCATCCGTAAATCGCCCCGTGGAGTTGGGGTCCGGTGAGCGTCATGTGCGAGATGGTTACCTTCGCCGCGTTGTCTTGTAGCCGGATAATATAGGCGTAGGTGTCCATGCCTTTCGTCCGCATTTCCGGATCCGGCAAGGTCTGGGTTGACGGCTCCCACCCGGGATCGTTGGTGAGGATCGTTTTCCCCGCGCCCGCGCCGGTGAGGGTCATTCCCGACTTGAGCTCGAGCGGCGCTTTCAACGCATAGGTCCCGGCCGCGAGCTCGATCGAGGCGCCTTCAGCTCCGTCATGTACCGCGGCCAGCAGGGCATCCAGCGTGGAGACGGGTTGCGCGTTTAAGCGGAGCAACGTGCATGCGAGGAGGATGGCTAGATAGATATTTTTCATGGGTGATTCCTGTTATTAAAAGCGTACATTGGCAGTCCTCTGCCGAGGTGGATGGTCCACGGCTGGGGACAGTCATGTTACGAAGGAGCAACTCATGGATGCAAGACCAGGTACAGCGCATCCGCAGGCAGGCGAACCGTTCCATTCGTGACATCCACCGTCGATGTTACATAGCCATTGATATCGAGCACGCTGGCTTTTTGGAGCCTCGGATTTTTCAGGGTAACGCTCACCTGAGTGTTTTCGATACGAAAGGGCGGCTTGCCGATGCGCTCTATCTGTTCCCCGGTAACCGTATAGGCACCGTCACCCTTCCCCATGGTGAACGTGGCATCCTTTGTGCGGTATCCGCTGAGCCGATTCACGGTGACGACTTGCACGAGGACCTTGGCCGACGTCACGAGCGGCAAGCCATCCAACGAAACCACATTGATCGTCGCATAATCGTTCTGGCTTTCGACAGTCACATCGGACAAGTCAAAGCGCCCCCCGTTACGTTTTAGAAACCCGGTCACGCCTTGCGCCTTCGGAGCATCCATCAGGCACAGCTCTTTGTGGTAATCCCATACCAATTCTTTCGTAGCGCTTCGTATGAGGCCGTTCTCCGGGTCATGGTACGGCTTCAGATCGACCGTTGTACTCTGTGAGTCATCACCACCCAGTCGGGACACCACCGGGCCGACCTGATAGGCCGCACGATTCACCTGCCCCGGTCGCCCCTGCCAGCCGGTTTTCATCTCCGGATGGTCCCGCTGATCCCCATACGCTTCATCATCGCTGATGCGACCCGGCTTGCGGGCAAAGATATCCGCGAGCGGACGCGCATCGACCACGACCGGATCGGCCTGCTTGAGGTAGCCATTTCGAAACAGCAGCGCATTCGCCGGGAACCCCGCCATCATCGCGGGATAACAGTGGTTCCATTTGTGTGTGCTCATCTGATCCCCTACCCGCCAGAAGGTTTTTAAGGGATCTTCTTCGTAGCCCGGTGTCTGACAGGAAAACCAGGCGATCCCATCCACCCCATTCAAGCTCTGGTACGCGGCGACCAGAAAGGGTCCTTCGCTCTGATAGCGATTCGGGTTTTTCCAAGCGGTTTCGGTCGCGATAAAGGGGTGTCCCTCCTCCTGCGTCCAGTTGGTACACATCTCAAAAGGCTTGGACAGCACCGACTCATTGACCAGGTAGTCGCCCGGGTCGATCCGATATCCGGAATTGGCACCCCGGTGTTGGAAATCGGAACCGACGTATTCATTTTCCGCGTCGATATCGAGCGCGTGGTAGCTGTAACGCTCGAGCGCCTTGAGCTTTTCATCCCGGGCGGTGCGCCAGTTGCTGGCGTTGAGCAGTTGTTTACAGCCGAGCTCTTCGCGAAGGTACGTCTTCATGCTTGCATAGAAGTCATGGGAATATTCGGCCAGGAATTGGGCGGTATCGTTCTTGCGCCGGACGAAGGCGTCGCCGCCCTCCTCATTGGTCAGGTCGTAAATCTTCAAACAGGCGAGCAGCCCATCATCGGGCTGATCCAGCGAATCCTTCCCCTTCCAGCCATCGCCCCAGGCCGCCCAGGCTTTTTGCGTGGAACCATGCTTCTTCGTCACCCAGGCCGAAAAGTGTTCTGCGAGCATCCTGCGTTGCGGCTCGGCCAGGTTCTGCATGGTCCAGAAGAGCAGCGAGTCCTCGTTGTGGACCTGGAGAATCGCCACCGTAGGATCCTCCGCGATACTCAAACCGGTATACGGATTCTTCCGGGTGTAGAGTTCACGCGTCCACTGCCGATAGGCTTGCTGGAGTTTTGGATCGACGAACAACACCCCTTCCATCGGAATTTTTCCGCCGTCGAGCCCCCAGCTTTCCGGGGCTTTGAAATGCGGATAATAGGGCGAGAGCAACACGTAGATGCCTTCATCTTTGGCGGCTTTGATGAAGCGGTATACGCCATCGATCAACTTTTCATCGAGGTCCGTAATCTGGGCACCTTCGTGATGGTCGCAAACCGTCACATGCAGCCGGGCCATGTTCACCCCGAGCTTGGCCAACCAGCGCAGGTGACGCTGCATGTCCTCAGGGCTGAAGGTATGGCCATCGGATCCCACCATCCAGAAGCGAATGGGTTTACCATCGCCGCGGACAAAACTGTTCTTATCGGAGCTCAGGCGGATGAAGCCATGCTCGCCTGACCGCTTTTCATTCAGGGACCGAAGATCCAACAGGGCTTCAGATGTGAACCCATCACGCGGAACCGTCAACGCCCAGGAGTTGGATGCATCCAGCGAGTTTTCAGCCGCAGAAAGGGCCGTAGCGAAAAAAAACAACCCGGCAACGAACCACCGGCGGGCAGATGGGATATGCATTGGCCTACCGCCCGGCTTCTATTGCTGCCCGGGCACCGTCGATGATCTTGTCGACGGCTTCCTCGGTCATCGCAGGTGAAGGCACGCCCTTTTCCGGCAGGTCGAGTTTCGTCACCCAGGCTACGCCGTTCAACAGCAGCGTACGAAAGCCCGGGTCAGCCAGATTTTTATGCAGGTGCAATCCGGTAAAGCCGAAACCGCGGCCACCATCCGGTCGATCGTAGGCCCAGGCCAGGTGCTGGGACTGTCCGCTGGAGACCGCCTTGTAGACATCCGGATTGTTGCCCCGGTCACTTATCTTTTCCGGATCTCCCTGCAGGGTATTCAAAGGCGGCACGGCCGAGTACACCGGCGTGACCCCTTTCATGCCCTCGACAAAGCGCATGTGATAATACCACTCATCACGTAAGGCAAAGGGCGTGACGCCTCGGGCGGTCGGGTGCGCACCGATCACCGGGGTTGAAGGCGTCCACCACGGATTGACCGACCACTTGGGTTCGAAATAGCCACCCATCCACTTAATATAGTTATCCCCTTGATCGCCTTTGTTGACTTCGACGCCGTAATGGATCGCCATGAATCCCGCTCCGCGTTCTACCGCTTTGGCGATCTCCTTGTCATTGGCCGCCCGACCGCCATGATTCAAGGACACCACCACCGCATCGGCATGAGAGAGATCCTTGGGCCAGTTTTTGCTCGAGTGCACCACCGCATGGACGTTCGGGTAAGCCGCATGCAGCAACTCTCCGAGCAGGACGGACCCGGCCATGAATTCATGATTGCCGCGCCCGCCGTGGGTACCGGCGTCGCCGATGAAGACAATTTTCTTCACCTCTTTCCCGGCCGCTTTCTGCCCCGCGTAGTCGTAAATTTTCTCGCCGTGACTGGAAAAACACAGCAGCGCAGAAGTCAGAATGGTCGGGAGGAAGGGCAATACGTTGATTCTTTTCATAGTATACATCAGGGCATGGGGTTCAAAACATTATGGACTCGTCAGGTATCTAACCAAGGTCTTTGCCATTGGTGAAACAGGAATTATGGTTTATAGTTGAAAACGTGAGAAGGTTTTCGACACTTATCCAGATTTTCATCCTGACTCTCGCCCTGCTGGCGCCGGCCCGGTTGATCGCAGCGCCGGTGGTCCCGGCATGTGCATGTTGCGGATGCTGCGATGAAGCCCCTGCTCCGCTGGCTGACACCTGCGGTTGTACGTTCTCACCGACCGAGTCTGCATCGATGATTTACGTGGCACCCGCCCCTTCGCAGGTACCCGACGGCCCTGCGGCGGCACATCTTGTGCGGGAATCCACCTTTTGCCCGGAGCGCAACGCCCTTCATAGAGGGGACGCACGGGTCCACAGCGCACCAGGAAATACGGGTCCCCCCCTCTTCCTACGGCTGCGCCAGCTCCTTATCTGATTCGCGTTTTCAACGCTGAACTCTCTGAACTGTGCCAGCAGGATCGCTGTCGCCAAGTCTCAAGGGAGCCCTCTCTCCAAGAACGGCGGACACGCATATACGTAACCCGTCTGCATGGCCCGTCCGGGTGTACCAACAGGATAAAACTTTATGAAAGCAACGCTCATACTACTCGCATTCACGCTTACCGCCTATACCCAGGACGGAACGATGGAAGACTACCTGACACGGGCCACCCAGCAGCATCCCGGGCTTCAGTCCGCCTACCAGGAGTGGCAGGCCAGCCTCGCTGTTACCCGGGGCGCCGATGCCCTTCCTGATCCCACCCTCTCCTTCGGCTATTTTGCAGAGAACGTGGAAACCCGCGTTGGCCCGCAGGAATATAAAGTCGGTATCAGTCAGATGATTCCCTGGTTTGGAAAACGCGTCTTGAAAAAGGAGGCTGCCGGTGCCGGAGCCGATACCCGGGAGGCCATGTGGAAGGCCGATGCACTCAACGTATTCTTCGATGTGAAATCCGCCTATCACGAATACCATTACCTGAAAAAAGCGATCGACATTACCCGCGAAAATATCGACCTCGTCAAACACCTCGAACAGGTTGCTCAGGCTCGTATCCGCGGTGGCGGCGCGACCTCGGGGGCCATCCAGGCCCAGGTCGAGCTCGGGAAACTCGATGATCGTCTACGCACCATGACCGATATGCGGAAACCCTTGATGGCCCGCCTGAATGCAGCCGTGAACCAGGCCATCGACACCGAACTCCCCTGGCCGGTCTCCCCCCCCGCCCACACCCCACTGACCCTTGACACGCCCGCCCTGCTCACGGCCGCCGAACAGAATCCCATGGTGGCGGCCATCGAAGCGCGGATGCGCATGGAAACCGCCAAGGCGCAACTGGCCCGCAAGGCACAGTATCCCGACATCATGCTCGGGGTGGAATCCATCCAGACGGGCGCCGCCCTGAACCCCCAATTGGCCGGGAGTGGCAAGGACCCGCTCGTTGGGATGATCGCACTCAACATCCCCCTCTGGCCCGAGAAAAATCGATCGCGCATCGCCGAATCCCGAGCGTTAATGAACGCCGCATCCGCTGCGCGTGACGAGCAGGTCAATTCCCTGCAGAGCGCACTGAAGATGGCGATTTTCAATTACGAGGACGCGGCTCGGAAGCTGAGCCTCTACAAGGACACCCTCATTCCCCAGGCGAAACAGAGCCTCCAGGTTTCAGAGAGTGCCTACACGAATGGCAAGGCGGACTTTATCAACGTCATCGATGCTGAACGCTTGCTGCTCAGCTTTCAACTCGGTCTCGAACGCGCACGTGCAGACCTGGAAATCGGAAAAGCCCGGATCGAAATGATTACGGCACAGGAGTGGAATCATGAATAAAATCAAACCCGTCAAATGGATCGCCATCGCCCTCGTGGGCGTCGTCATCGGCTATGTACTCCCGAAGAACAGCTCGCATGCACCTGTTGGAGCTGCCAATGCTGCCGCCACGATCTGGACCTGTTCCATGCATCCTCAGATCAAGCTGCCCAAGGCGGGGAAATGTCCCTTGTGCGGGATGGATTTGATCCCCCTCAAATCCTCGTCCAACGAGACGCTGGGGAAAGCGCAGCTTCAATTGTCCCCCTATGCGCAACAGCTTGCAGGGATCGAAGTGACCCCGGTCAGGCGTGAAAACCTGACTCGTCAGGTGCGCATGGTCGGCAAAATCGAGCCGGACGAAACGCGTCAGAAAACCATCACCGCCTGGGTTCCTGGACGGCTGGACCGGCTCTATGTCGACTACACCGGGGTGAAAGTTGAGAAGGGGGATCACCTGGTCTATCTCTACAGTCCGGATCTGATCGCCGCCCAGGAAGAGCTGATCCAATCCGCGCTAACCGTACGCTCGTACAACGATGCAACCGTCCCCATGGTGAGAGAGCGCGCCATCGCCCTCGTGGAGACCTCACGCGAGAAGCTACGTCTGCTGGGTTTAACCCCGGAACAGATTGCCAACGTGGAATCCAGGGGCAAACCGGATACGCATTTGAATATCTACTCGCCCATCAGCGGCATCGTGCTGGAGAAGCATGCGAAGGAAGGCATGTACGTGCAGACCGGCTCCCCGATCTACCAGATCGCCGACCTCTCCACGGTCTGGCTCAAACTGGATGCCTACGAGTCAGACCTGCGTTGGTTGCACTACGGACAGGGTGTACAGTTTGAGACCGAAGCCCATCCCGGTGAACCTTTTGAAGGTCGTATTGCCTTCATCGACCCGGTACTCGATCCGAAAACCCGCACGGTCAAGATACGGGTTAACGTTCCGAACACCGATGGACGTTTAAAGCCCGGTATGTTCGTACGGGCGATCGTCGAAGCCAGCACCTCGTCCGACGGCCGGGTTTTCGCGCCAGAGCTGGCAGGGAAATTTATCAGTCCCATGCATCCGGAAATCCTTAAAGATGCCCCGGGAAAATGTGACGTTTGCGGAATGGATCTGGTTCCGATCGAGGAATATGGCTTCGCCACATCCGTGGCCACAAATGCCGCGCCGCTGGTGATTCCGGTGAGTGCCCCGCTGATCACCGGCAAGCGGGCCGTGGTCTACCTCCAGGTGGATGAGACGAAGGGCATCTACGAAGGCCGCGAGATCACGCTGGGGGCCCGCGCGGGCGAATCGTACATCGTACTGGACGGACTCGCGGAAGGCGACATCGTGGTGAAGAAGGGTGCGTTCAAAATCGACAGTGCCATTCAGATTCATGCCGGGCCGAGCATGATGAATCCAGTGGAGGAGGAAAAGGGGTCGAAGGACGTAAAGGACCTAAGTAGCGGGGTGGCGGAGGCGTTTAAGGGGCAGCTGAACGCGGTGCTCGAGGCGTACCTGGGGGTGCAGCAATCTCTCGGCGCGGATCAGTTGCATCCAGCGCATGGCGCGGCCGGAAAATTCAAGCAGGCGCTGCAGGCGATGGATATGTCCTTGCTGGAAGGCGAGGCGCACCTGGCCTGGATGAAGGCGCTCGGCGGACTGGAGAAAGGGTTGGCCGGATTCGAAACCGCGCAGGATATCGCGGCCGCGCGCATCGCATTTTCCCCGCTCTCGGAGCACATGATCGACGCCGTGAAGCAGTTCAAACCGCCGCACGAACCCCCAATCTTTGAGATCCACTGCCCCATGGCCTTCGACTTCAAAGGCGCTTCCTGGATGCAGGCCACGACCAACGTGTTTAACCCCTACTTTGGCGCCGAGATGCTGGAATGCGGCGTCCTCAAACACCAACTCTCCGGTTCGGATCACATCCACCCCTAAGGCTAAGCTATGCTGAAAAAAATCTTACGCTTCTGCCTGACCTCCAAGCTGATCGTCACGATGGCCACGGTCCTCGTGATCTGCTGGGGCATTCTTGTCGCTCCTTTCGACTGGAAGCTGGGCGACCTGCCGCGCAATCCGGTCCCGGTCGATGCCATTCCCGACATCGGAGAAAATCAGCAGATCGTCTTCACCCGCTGGATGGGTCGATCCCCTCAGGACATCGAAGACCAGATCGGCCAGCCTCTGACCGCCTCCCTCCTGGGCATCCCCGGGGTCAAAACGATCCGCAGCTATTCCATGTTCGGCTTCTCCACCATCTATGTCATCTTCAAGGAGGACGTAGAGTTTTACTGGTCGCGCTCACGTGTATTGGAGAAACTGAACAGCCTGCCCGCAGGCACGGTTCCCGAGGGGGTGTCGCCCGCGCTGGGTCCCGATGCCACCGCCCTGGGCCAGATCTACTGGTACACGCTGGAAGGTCAGGATGAGCAGGGAAATCCTACCGGCGGCTGGGACCTGGATGAGTTGCGCAGTGTGCAGGACTGGTATGTTCGCTATGCGCTCCAGGCGGCGGAAGGTGTCGCGGAAGTTGCTTCCGTGGGGGGCTTCGTGCGCGAATACCAGGTCGATGTGGATCCGGATGCCATGCGCGCCCACGGGGTTTCGCTGAACGAAGTGATGACCGCGGTGAAGATGTCGAACATCGATGTGGGCGCCCGCAGCATCGAAATCAACCAGGTGGAATACTTCATCCGCGGCCTCGGCTTTATCAAATCGGTTGCCGATATCGAAGACAGCGTGGTGAAGGTCAATGACAACGTGCCCATCTACGTGAAAGATGTGGCCAAAGTCGGCCTGGGCCCGGCCCTGCGTCGGGGTGCGCTCGACAAGGAGGGCGCGGAAGCCGTCGGCGGTGTCGTCGTGGTTCGCTTCGGTGAGAATCCACTCGCCGCGATTAAGAATGTTAAAAAGAAGATCGGGGAAATCAAAGACGGACTGCCGGAAAAAGCGGTGATCGATTGGGGGATGGTCAATGCATCCGAGCTCCGCACCTATGCGGATGCCCAAGGTCTGGAACTCTACACCAACAACGAGCTGAATGCCGACGCCCTGCTCGCCCATGTCAAACGGACCCCCGCGAGTGAACGACCCGCCTGGCTCCACTACAGCAAGGTCACCGTCGAACCATTTTACGATCGCAGCGGCTTGATCTATGAAACCCTCGGCACGCTCAACACCGCGATCTACCAGGAAATTCTGATTACGATCATCGTGGTTCTGGTCATGGTGCGCCACTTCTCCAGCTCGATCCTCATCTCCGGCCTCCTGCCGCTCGCGGTGCTCATGACCTTCATCGGCATGAAGAAATTCAGCGTGGATGCCAACATCGTCGCGCTCTCGGGCATCGCCATCGCCATCGGGACGATGGTGGATATGGCGGTCGTCATCTGCGAAAATATCTTACGGCGACTACACGAGTCGGACGATGATACCCCGCGCCTGGAAACCATCTTCGAGGCCACTATCGAAGTCGGCAGTGCGGTTATGACCGCCGTTGCGACCACCATCGTGGGCTTCCTGCCCGTGTTCGCCATGGAAGCGGCAGAAGGAAAACTCTTCCAACCCCTGGCCTATACCAAAACCTTTGCTTTGATCGCCTCCATCATCATTGCCCTGACGGTCATTCCCACCTTCGCGCATCTCCTCATGCGGAAGCCCAAGCCGAAAAAGAAGCCGGTGAAACCCACCCGCCAGGCCCTGCAGACCTTTCCCTTTTTTCTGCTCGCCCTCGTCGTGGGCATCTTTCTCGCAGCGGACTGGTTGCCCCTCGGTCCGGAAAGAGGCCTGTTCCTCAACGCCCTTTTTGTCATCGGCATTGTTGCGGGACTGCTCTTCAGCTTTTCCCTTTTCCACCGGAGTTATGAACGCATTTTAAGGTGGGCGCTGGCCCACAAAGGCCAGTTCCTCTGTCTGCCGCTCTTTCTCGTCCTCTTTGGCAGCATGGCCTGGATCGGATTCGACCGCCTCTTCGGCTGGGTACCGGCCGGCTTGCGCGTCCGCGCCCCCCTATCCACGGTCGCCCACGCCTTTCCCGGTTTCGGGAAGGAATTCATGCCACCCCTGGATGAAGGATCCTACCTGTTCATGCCAACGACCATGCCGCACGCCTCCATCGGCGAAGCCCTGGACGTTCTTCAGAAGCAGGACATGGCGATGAAGCATATCCCCGAAGTCGATCGCGTGGTGGGGAAACTGGGACGTGCGGAAAGTCCGCTCGATCCGGCGCCGATTTCCATGTTTGAAACCGTGGTCAACTACCGTCCGCAGTATGCCACCGACCACAACGGTAAGCGCATGCGGTTCAAATTTAATCCGGCAAAGAATGATCTCTATCGGGGCATGGATGGCACCCCCCTGCCCGCTGCGGACGGTGTGCCGTACACCATACGCGGCACCTTCGAACGCGATGCCCAAGGCAAGCTGATCGAAAGCAAACGTGGCGCCCCGTTTCGCCTCTGGCGTCCCGCCCTCGACCCGGCATTGAACAAAGGGCGAGAAGCCTGGCCGGGCATTCAAAAGCCGGATGACATCTGGACCGAACTGGTGGAGGCGACCGCGATCCCCGGCACCACGTCGGCGCCACGTCTGCAACCCATCGCTGCCCGTATCGTCATGTTGCAGAGCGGCATGCGGGCCCCCATGGGCATCAAGGTGAAAGGCCCCAGCCTGGAAGCCATCGAAACGGCGGGCCTCGCCCTCGAGCAAGCACTACAACAAGTGCCTTCGGTCGCCGCCAACACAGTCATCGCAGATCGTATCGTTGGCAAACCCTACCTGGAAATCGACATCGATCGAAAAGCCATTGCCCGCTACGGCATTCACATCCAGCAGATTCAACAGACCATCGAAGTGGCCATTGGTGGCATGACCCTGACATCAACCGTCGAAGGTCGTGAACGCTACCCCGTGCGGGTGCGCTATGCCCGCGAGCTCCGCGACAGCCTCGAAGCCTTGGACCACATTCTTGTCCCGGCGCCCAATGGCGCACAGATTCCGCTGACCCAATTGGCGGAAATCAACTACGTACGTGGCCCGCAGGTGATCAAAAGCGAGGACACCTTTCTCATCGGCTATGTGATCTTCGACAAGCAACCCGATATCGCCGAGGTCGACGTCGTTGAAGCCTGCCAGGCGTATCTGAATGAACAAATCGCTTCAGGAGCTCTGCACCTTCCGGAGGGGGTCAGCTACACCTTTGCCGGAAGTTACGAAAACCAGCTGCGGGCTACACGGAAACTGACGATCGTCCTCCCGCTCGCGCTATTTCTGATCTTCATGATCCTCTACCTGCAATTTCGTTCTGCGATCACCTCCGCCCTGGTGTTCAGCGGCATCTTCGTCGCCTGGTCGGGTGGATTCATCATGCTGTGGTGTTACAGCCAGCCCGGCTTTCTCGACTTCCATGTGTTTGGCACCAACATCGCCGAGCTCATGCAGGTACATCCAATCAATTTGAGCGTTGCGGTGTGGGTCGGCTTCCTCGCCCTCTTCGGGATTGCCAGTGATGACGGTGTGCTCATCGGAACCAAGCTGACGCAACTCTTCGAGGAACGCGACATCCACAGTATTCAGGACATCCGCGAGACGGTGGTTGCCGGTGGAAAGCTTCGCGTACGACCGGCCTTGATGACCAGCGCCACCACCATCCTCGCCCTGCTCCCCGTACTCAGTTCAACCGGTCGGGGCGCCGACATCATGGTCCCCATGGCGCTTCCCACCTTCGGAGGGATGACCGTTGCCCTGATTACGATCTTCACTTTCCCCATCCTCTTCTGCTGGGTGGAAGAATGGAAATATGCGCATCCGGGAAAACGGAAGCAATAAGCGTGAACCTTTCCCGTTAACATGTGAAACTATCTCCAGTGGCTATGAAAACAATTCTGATCCCTAAGGAGACTAAACTCGGTGAGACTCGCATCCCGATGCTGCCGGAGACGGTGAAAAAACTCGCCGCACTTGGGCTTACGATACACGTGGAAAGCGGGATGGGTGCCGCCCTGTATATTGAAGATCCGACCTTCTCTGAAGCCGGGGCGACCGTCATCACGAATCTGCCCGAGGCCATGGGGACCGCCGATGTCGTCCTGCGCCTCAACCAACCCGGCGGACCGGAGGGCGTAAAAGACGGCGCGCTGCATGTCAGCTACCTGGACCCCTTTGACGATACGGATACGGTCAAGCGCTTTGCCACCGCAGGGATCAGCGCGGTGAGCATGGAGATGATCCCCCGCACCACCCTGGCCCAGAAAATGGATGCACTGAGCTCCCAGGCCAGCCTGGCCGGGTACAGTGCGGTAATTGCCGCCGCAGGAAAGCTCAAGCGAAGCCTGCCCATGATGATGACGCCGGCGGGCACCTTGTCCCCCTGCAAGGTTTTCGTGATCGGTGCCGGCGTGGCGGGCCTGCAGGCGATCGCCACCGCGCGTCGCCTGGGTGCGCGGGTCGAAGCCTTTGACACTCGCCCGGTCGTGGAGGAACAGGTCCAGTCCCTCGGGGCTAAATTCCTGAAAATCGATCTCGGGGATACCGATGAAACCAGCGGTGGTTATGCCCAGGAATTGACGATCGAGCAGTTGGAACGGCAGCGCGAGGCCATGGGCAAGGCAGTCGCCGGTGCAGACATGGTCATCACCACCGCCAAGTTATTCGGCCGCCCGGCCCCGCGACTGCTCACCGCCAAACAGATCGCCGGCATGCGGCCCGGGAGCGTGGTGGTCGACATGGCGGCCAGCTCTGGCGGAAATGTCGAAGGATCCATCCCCGACCAGGATGTCGTCCAGCACGGTGTAATCATCATCGGCGACACCAATCTCGAGGGGCGGGTCCCCTACGGGGCGAGCCAGATGTACGGCAGCAATCTCGCCAACTTTATCGAACACTTCTGGGACAAGGATTCCCGATCCATCAAGCTGCGACTGGAGGACGAAATCCTCCGGGCCGCGCTGATCACGCACCGCGGAGCAGTCGTACACCCAATGATCGTGGAAAGGATGAGCTGAGCATGGAAAATGAAATTGGATTGACCCTTTTTGTCTTCGCCCTCGCCGTTTTTCTCGGGGTGGAGTTGATTTCGAAAGTGCCCTCCCAACTGCACACCCCGCTGATGTCGGGGTCCAATGCGGTCTCCGGCATCACCATCGTGGGCGCCCTGCTCGCCTTGCGCCATCTGCCGCCCGACAGCACCGCCACCCTCGTGTTGGGAACCCTGGCCGTGATCACCGCCACGATCAATGTGGTGGGCGGATATCTGGTGACCGACCGTATGCTGAACATGTTCAAGAGCACCAAAAAAGAGGAGCGCTAGGTTGATCGCCTTTGCCTACCAACTGGCCTACATCCTGGCCTCCGTCCTGTTTATCATCGGGCTGAAGCAACTCAGCTCCGCAGCAACAGCTCGACGCGGCAACCTGCTCAGCGCGCTGGGCATGCTGGTTGCGGTGCTCGCGACCCTGGCCGGTTCAGGATTCGCCTGGACCTGGATCCTCTCGGGGATCCTGATCGGCAGCGCCATCGGAGCCATCGCGGCCCGGCGGGTACCCATGACCGGTATGCCAGAGCTGGTGGGTTTGTTCAACGGTTCCGGTGGTATCGCTTCTTTGCTGGTGGGTTGGGCCTCGCAACGAAACCCAGGGCCGAACGGGCTCAGCATCGGTACGGAAATCCCGCTGTATATGGCGGTCCTCATTGGTGGGTTGACCTTCTCCGGCTCCATGGTCGCCTACCTGAAACTCTCCGAGAAAATCAGCAGCAAGCCGGTGCGGTTCAAGGGCCAGCAGATCCTGAACATCGGCCTGCTATTCGGCCTGCTCGCCGCGGGCATTCTGTTCGTGCTGGATTCCGGTGGCAGCTGGAACCCCTGGTTGATCGGCGCCATGGCACTTAGCTTGATCATCGGCGTACTGGTGGTCATTCCCATCGGCGGCGCCGACATGCCGGTGGTGATCACCCTGCTGAATTCCTACTCGGGCCTCGCAGCATGTGCCGCGGGATTCATCATCTCCAACACGGTGCTCATCGTGGCGGGCGCCCTGGTCGGCGCCTCCGGATTGATTCTTACCAACATCATGTGCAAAGCCATGAACCGCAGTTTACGCCATGTGTTGTTCAGCGGATTTGGCAGTACCGCCACCCAGGTAAAGGGCCAGGACGTGCAAGGCGAAGCCCATCCCATCTCTGCGTCGGACACGTACCTGATTCTCGAATCCGCCCGCTCCGTGGTGTTTGTACCTGGGTACGGCATGGCAGTGGCCCAGGCCCAGCACGCCGTCAAGGAGCTCGGCGAGCTGCTCGTGGAAAACGGCTGCGAGGTGCAGTATGCGATCCATCCCGTAGCGGGCCGCATGCCCGGTCACATGAACGTGCTGCTTGCAGAGGCGAACGTGCCCTACGAGGAGTTGGTCGAACCCGAGGATGTGAATCCGCGCATGACCGCCATCGATGTCGTCCTCGTCATCGGCGCCAACGACGTGGTAAACCCCGCCGCGCGCCTGGACGACACCAGTCCCTTGTACGGCATGCCCATCATCAATGTGGACCTCGCCAAAACCTGCATCGTACTCAAACGCACGTTGAAACCCGGCTATGCGGGCGTGGAAAATCCGCTCTTCTTTTGCGAAAACACCCGCATGCTGCTGGGCGACGCCAAAGCGAGTGTGCTGTCTCTGGTAAGTGCGTTCAAAGACGGGTAAGACCGATGAACAAGACCCACATTGATCCCATCTGCGGCATGGAAGTTGAGGAGGACTCACCCTGGCATCACGATGAAGCTGGGGAGACCACCTGGTTCTGCAGCGAGCATTGCCTGAAAAAATTTAAGCCGGGGCCAACCGAGCCGGTCGTAGTCGCAGCCGATGCAGTCTACACCTGCCCCATGCATCCTGAGATCGAGCAGGTTGGACCAGGGGATTGTCCGATCTGCGGCATGCCACTTGAGCCAAAAGGCGTCACGTCCGACACCTCTAACGAGGAACGAGAAATTCGGGAACTCCGTCGAAACCTCATTTTCGCAACCATCCTGACCGTGCCCGTTTTCCTATTGGCGATGGGTGGCATGATTCCCGGTCTTCAACTCCACACCTGGATCCCGACATCCATCTCAAAATGGATCGAATGCGCGCTGACCACACCCGTGGTCTTCTGGGCCGGGGCCCTTTTCTGGAAACGCGGGTGGCAATCCCTGAGGACCGGCCATCTGAATATGTTCACGCTGATCATGATCGGAGTGGGTGCCGCGTACGGGTACAGCGCGGTGGCCGTCCTGGCGCCCGGCCTTTTCCCCGATTCGTTTCGGCACCATGGCGAGGTACAACTCTACTTCGAAGCCGCGGCGGTTATCACCGCCCTCGTCCTCCTCGGACAATGGCTTGAGGCGCGCGCACGCCTGCGCACGGGCACCGCCATCCGTGCCCTGCTGGAGCTGTCCGCCAAAACCGCCCACCGAGTGAGCGAAGGTGGAACCGAAGAAGACGTAGATATCCAAACCGTACAATCCGGCGACCTGCTGCGCGTACGTCCCGGCGAAAAAGTGCCCGTAGATGGACGTATCACCGAGGGCCACACCTCGCTGGACGAATCCATGCTGACCGGCGAACCCATGCCGGTCAACAAAACCACTGGCGACCCGGTCATTGGCGCAACCATCAACCAGACCGGGAGCTTTCTCATGCGCGCGGACAAGGTTGGTGCGGACACCCTGCTCGCACAGATCGTTCAACTGGTTGCCGACGCACAACGCAGCAAAGCGCCCATTCAATCGCATG
>JBLIND010000129.1:0-15447 GCA_047639095.1 Candidatus Omnitrophota bacterium
TTGACCAGACCGCTTTTGAAGATCCGACCGACGGGTCCCTGGTGGCCTTCGCAATAGCTCACTGCCTGGTCGAGGCCCACCGGATCGGCGTCATAGGCTTCCTTCAAACCGCGCATGAAGTCCTGAGGGATCAGCTTGCGTTTTTTCAGGCTGCTCAGGCGTTCGAAGGTGATGGCGAGCGCAATGATCGAGGCGATGCCGAGGGGGATCATCACCGGTCCGCCGCTGAGAATGAGGTTGAAGATGCTTTCCTTTTCCGGGCCTGGCGTTGCGGCCGCGGCGAGCGGCGCAGCATCCTGGGCGAAGCTGGCGAAGGGGCCGGAAAGCAGGAGGCCGCCCGTGAGGATCATCCACGAGTTCGTGGTTTTGTCATTCATGTACATAGGATTCTCCACCGCCACCGAACGTGGCGAATGTTTATTTGATGAGTGTTTTGGCGACCTTGGCCGCTTCACTTTCGGGATATTTTTGCAGGACTTCACGGAATTGCGCTTGGGCCGCTTCGGTTTCGCCTTTTTGCACCAGGGTGTTGCCCATTTCGAGCAGGGCCTTGGAGCTGTATTCGGGGTACGCGTAGTTCACTTCAACTTTTACCAACTCGGCCAGGGCCTGGTCATATTGCTTCAGCGCCAGCCGGCATTCACCGATCTGGAACTGGCACCGTGCTTCGGTCTCGTCTTTGGTCCCTTTCGCGATGACTTTCAGATAGGCTTCGATGGCGGGCTCGTATTTGCCGGTATTCTCGCGCGCCCAGCCGAGGCCGAATTCGGCCCGGCGAATCAAGTCGCTTTGGGGAAATTGCTGGACGAAGGATGCGAACGTTTTTTCCGACTCGGCCCAGCGTTCGGTCAAGCCCTCGGCTTCGCCTAAGCGGAGCAGGGACTGTTCGGTGAGCGTGGTTTTTCGCTCGATGGCGACTGCCCGCTGATAATTTACATAGGCGAGTGCGAATTCTTTGAGCTGCAGGCGCGCTTCGCCAGCCTGAAAGGCTGCGGATGCGGCGAGGGAGGATTCGGGGGATTCGCTCAGCAGTTGTTCAAAGGCCTTGGCCGCTGCGCCCGGATCGTCCAGGTCGAATTTGCACCAGGCCAGGCGGTAGAGCGCCCGCTCGCGCAGGGCGGGATCCTTGCAGGTCGTGAGGAGTTTTTCCAGGCGTTGGGCGGCCGGGGCAAATGCCTCTGTTTCGTATTCCAATTCGGCGAGTTCCAGTCCGGCGGCCTGTGCGAGCTCGTGATCCGCGTGGTCGTTCAAGAGCGTGCTATAGGACTGGATGGCTGCATCGCTTTTTTTCAGCGCCTTTTGGGCCCAGGCGGAATCGTACAGCGCCCGCGGACGGAAAGGGGAATTTTTAAACTGTTGGATGACGCGGTCGAATGGTTTCAGCGCTTCCGGCCACTGTTCGGATTTGATCAGGGCAGCGCCGAGTTGTACGAGGACTCGATCGGCACTGGTGCTCTGGGGGTACTTGGCGAGGTAGGCTTCGAAAGCGGATTGCGCGGTCGGAAGTTGTTCGGCTGCGAGGGCGTTCAGACCTTCCTGTAATCGGGCATCTTCGGCGAGCATATGGTCGGGAAAGTCGTTGGCCGTCTTCGCAAATCGTTCGGCGGCCCGGTCATGTTTGCTTTCCTGGTGCTCGACCCATCCCAGGTAATAACCTGCCGCGGCACGCTGAGGGCTTTGCGCATGCTGGCTGAACACGCGTTCGAGGCGTTCACGCGCTTCGCCATACTGTTTTGCTTCGTATCGGATCCGGCCCGCTTCAACCAGGCTTTGCGCCGCGTGTGGGCTGGTGTTCGGCACGCGGCTCAAGAGCTGAATCGCCCGATTGGTATCGCCCGATTTTTCACTCGCCAGTCCAGCGGTCAGCATGGAGAGATCGACATTCGGCGCCTTGGCCTGTTCGTTTGCGAAGCCTTCCAGCCAGGTCACCGATGATTTCCAATCCTCGGTTTTGTAGGCGCAGACTCCGGCCAGGTATTTCAGCTGGTTAAAGGCGTCACCTTTAACCTGTTCCTTGATCAAGGGGCTGAGGCGGGTCAACGCGGACGGCCAGTCCTCTTTCTCGTAGGCGATTTGTCCGGTGCGGTAGCGCGCGATATCTTTTCGAGGGCTTTGGGGGAAACGTGCAGCGAGATCGTCAAAGGCTTTTGTCGCCTCTTCTTTCTGTTGATCGAGGAAGAGACTCTCCGCGCGCAGGAAGGCGATTTCATCGGCCTGCTCGTCTGCTGAAAATTGTTTCATGAAGGCATCACATTGGGCAATGCAGGCGCGATGCTCGCCCAGTCGATGCAGGCAATATGCCCGCTGTTGCATCGCCCGGACGCCTTGTGCATTTGCCGGATGTTGTTTCAGAAAGGTTTCGTAGGTCGCGGCGGCCTCGTTGAATTTCTCCTGGCGTAATTGGACATTCGCGAGGTCAAAAAGAATGATCGGAGCCAGTGACGGTTTGATGGTTCCACTGACTTTCCCCAAAACGGCTTCGGCTTCCTTGAATTTCTCCTGGCGGGCGTAGGTTCGTCCCAGCCAGAGCGAAGCTTCGGCGACCTGGTCGGGTGAAGAGAGGGCGTCATTCAGGTGTTTAGTTGCCTGGTTGTAGTCCTTCTGTTCCAGATAACTACGGCCGAGCAAGAGGCGTGCTGCAGGGGCATTCGCATGATCCTTGTTGCTCTTGATGAAGTCGTTCAGCTCTGGGATGGCCTGGCCGAACTGTCCTGCGGTGAAGGAGACAAAACCGAGCAGGTAGGCGGCATCTGCGGAGTACGGGCCCTTCGGTCCTTTTGCCACGAGCTGGTAAACCTCGCGCGCTTTCGGATAGTCCATGGCGGCCCGCGCGGATTCCGCGTGGAGAAACTGTCCGTAATGGGCGAAGGGGGAGGCTTTCAGGTTTTGCGCGAAAGGCATGAGCGTCTTCATCGCTTCCGGATAGGCCTTGCTTTCGTATTGGCCCATGCCGCGCTGGTAGCGCGCGCGTTCGGCCAGCGGGCCTTCACCGTTTGCAAGTTGCTCGCCATGTTTAATCAGCTCTTCCCATTTCTTCTGTTGGTAGAGTGCTTCACACAATCCTGCTTCGGCTTTGAGGCGAGCGGCATCGTCCTTCGACGACGCGATGGCTGCACGAAATGCACTTTCGGCTTCGGCGAGTTTGCCGGTCTTCAACTGCGCCTGGGCGAGTAGCAGTTGGACCTCGCTTCGTTGCGGAAGCGAAGGTTCCCGGGCCAGCTGTTCGAGGATGGGCAGCGCTTCGGCATGCGCACCGCTGGCGTAGAGGCTCAGGCCCAGACCCGTCCGGGCACTCAGCGCTTTTTCGTGCTGAGGGTATTTCTCCAGGAACTGCCGGTATTGTTGAACCGCGACCGGGTATAAATTGCGGTTGTAGAGGCCGTTGGCTCCGTAATAGAGGTCGAGCGCGGGGTCCGAAGGCGTCGGATTTTCCTGGGCGTGAACCCCGGTTAAAAACAGCACACAAATAACACAGCAGAATTTTCTCATAAGTCCTCTATCTCGGTGCCTATGTGGATCGCTTCGTCGATTAGGACAGCGTGATCACAAGCGTTTACAGGAAACGAAATGCGTTTCCGATTGCAGGGCCTTCAGCGTTTCTGCTGAAAAAGCCAGGAGTAGATTTCAGGATTGGTATAGGTCGGTCGCCAGGCGTTATGCCCGGTGTTGGGGAATTCCTGATAGATGGGGGTTGCTCCGGCGGCCTTCAGTGCGGCGACCATGTCCTGCGAGCGTTTGGTGAGGACGGTGGTGTCCTTTTCGCCGTGGGTGATCCAGAGCGGGATGTGCTTGATGGTGTTCGCCTGGGCGGTGTCGCCACCTCCGCACACCGGGATAGCTGCAGCGAAGAGCGTGGGTCGGCGCTGGATGGCATCCCAGGTGCCGAATCCGCCCATGGACAGTCCGGTCACGTAGATCTGAGCGGGATCGACCGGAGCCTCTTTGACCAGGCGGTCGACCAGCTCCAGGGTCATGCGCATCGAGGTGGTGGGTTCTGCCGGCATGGTGTGCTCGGGTTGATTCCATGGGGTGTCGACCCAGAGCTGTCCTCCGGGCACTTGCGGGGCAATCAGGAAATGCGGGTGTTGATCCTGCAGGGCGGTGAAGTGCTGGACCCCACCATCCTTCATTTGTCCGTTGTTGTCCTCTCCCCGACCCCCGGCCCCATGCAGAAACACGACCAGCGGATATTTCATGCCCGCTTCGATCTTCGCCGGCTGGACCTTGATAAACCGCAAGGTGTTTTCACCCTCTTTGACCGTCTCGCGGTGAAGGCGCGGGTCATCGTTCGGTACGCCATCAATGCGCGCATGCTGGGCGCAAAGGGAACTGGTCAGGAAAAGCAGGAGGTAAAGTGGTTTCATAGTATACTCCGATGAGATGAATCGGATTACGTATGATTTTCCATTTTCCGTCAAACGGAAAAGGCTTTTAAGCACCGCCTGCTGGGGGGAGGATGTCTCGCTACTCGTTTAAATAGACGTTCAGCAAAGGATTCATGGTTTTGGCGAGCCGGAAGGCTTCCATGGCGTTCTCTTTTCATCGAGCTCCAGGTAGCACATCGCCAGCTTAACGAGGATGTCGGGATTGTTCTCGTCCTCCAGCATGGCCTCATAAACATGAACGGCATTGGCGAAGTCATGCTTCTTTTTATACACCTCCGCGAGGTGGTGGTAGAAAACTTTACCCTTATGGGTGTTGACCAGGCGTGTGTAGTGCACGACGGCCTGGTTGAAATCGGGTTGAAGCGGGCCAATCCGGCCTCTGCGACCTTCTCGGTATATTCAGCCTGGAAGGGGAGATCTGCGATCTGACCATAGGCTTTCAGGGCTTTTTCGCGATCATCCCGTTCAAGATGCGCCAGCCCTTCGGCGATGTGAATTTTACCACGTGTGGTCCACTCGAAGAGATGGAGTTCTTTGCGCGTGGTCCGGAGGGCCTTCAGATACGCTTCGATTTCGTTGTCGAGAAAGAGTTGTTGGGCGGTCTGGATGGACGCTTCGCGATTCTTCTCCAGGCCCTGGCAATCGGTCCATCTCATCAGCCCAATGCCGCCCAGGATCACCGCCACGACGGCGAGAATCATCATCGGCGTGAGGCCGGACTTTTCGGCCTTGTCACGATGCAGATGGTATTCGCGAGCCGGCTCGACCTCGATGAGCGGCGGCACCTTCAGGTCGATGTCCTCGGGATGGTCATCCCACCCCTGCAAAACTTTCAACGCGCGATAAGGAAGGGTCGCCCAGAAATTTGGCGGGCACGCAATTCTGTAACTCACCCTTGCTTACCCCGCCGCGCAATTCGGGAAGGCTGAAGGGCCCCTTGAGCTCGCCATGGACACGAATGAGAATGGTACCCAATTCGACTTTATTCTTTTTCTAAAACATTTCCTACCCAATCTTGTGGCGACCCCGAGATCGGATTACAATTCACGTTAGAATGTTAGAATAAAGGTTGGCAGGAAGAAGGCCCTATTTCTGTATGCATAATCCGCGAAATGGATGATTCGGGAGATGCGTAAATTCCACATGGGCGCGGGGCTTTGCCACCACGCTTTTAGATGTGGGTGTCGGGGATCCGGAAGGAGAATGTGGAGCCTTCATCCTCTTCCGAGCTCACCCAGATCTCACCGTCATGCTGTTGTACGATTCGTTTGCAAACGGAAAGGCCGATGCCCGTCCCTTCATATTCCTCCCGCGTATGGAGGCGTTGGAAGATGGTGAAGATCCGGGCCTGATGACGTTCTGCGATGCCGATGCCGTTGTCCATCACGTTAAAGCGCCATCCATTGCCCGAGCGCTCCGCTGAGATGACAATGTGCGGCTGCTGCGCGTGCTGATATTTGATCGCATTGCCGATCAGGTTTTGCATCAACTGCACGATGTGAAGGCGATCGGCAAAGATGTGCGGGAGGTTCTCGTATTCGATGATGGTCTTTGTTTCATGCATCAGCACGTTCAGGTTTTTGCTGACCTCGTCGATAACCGATTCCATACCGAAACGCTCATACGAGTTCACATGGGTGCCGATGCGCGAATATTCAAGCAGACCCGTGACCAGTTTGTGCATGCGTTCTGCACCTTCCCTGCAAAATCGGATAAACATTCGGCCTTCTTCATCGAGCTGGTCCTGATACTGGTCTTCGATGAGCTCCATGTAGCTCTTCACCGTGCGCAGGGGTTCGCGCAGATCATGGGAGGCTACATAGGCGAAATCCTTAAGGTCCTTGTTCGACCGTTCCAGGCTGCCCACCACGCTTTGCAGCGTGCGCGTCTTCTCCTCAACCTGGCGTTCGATCCGAATGGTGTTTCCATTGTTGCTCAGCAGGAAGGTGCCCATCAGACCGGAAAACAGCAGGCCGCCAGCAAAAACGATCCAGCCCTGCAAATCCCGCTGAGCGCTCAGGTAGCCCGGTAAGGCACGTATTTCGATATGCCAGGTGCGCTTCGCCAGGTTGATCTCGGCATTGCGCTTCAGTGTTTTTTCCGTCCGGGCATCGCTACCATTTGAGGTATAAAAAATGCCGCTTGTGTGGTTGGTGGCCGCACGATCTCCACGGTCGGTCAGGGTGATGCTGAAGTTGATCTTAACCGGCAGGTTGTCCAGAACATCGTCGACAATCTTTTCGACATCGAGCACGCCTACCACACAGCCGGCAAACGTATTTGATTGCGTAACCGCTGAACGGAAGATCGGGAGAAAAATCAACACGGCCGCCCGGGAGTCGTCACTTTTCTGGATCAAGCGAACCGGGGCGGTCATGGCCGCTCTGCCGGATTGCCAGGCCAGATGAGCGGCTGCCCCGCGAATCGGATTGGACATCAGGTCATATCCGAGGGCTCGTTCATTCCCCGCAATGGGTTCCGCAAATCGTATTGGAAGCATTTCGGCCTGATCCGGACGTTCAATCAGTCGCCCTTGCTCATCCAGTTGGGTGATCGTGTACTGGGGGTGTTTTACTCGCGCCTCGCGCAGGAAGGTTGCTCGATCCTCGACGCGTACGAGCGGAGCCCATTCGAGCGCCTGCAAACCGGGATGTCGATCAAAGCTGCGTTCAACAAAACTCGAAAACTCACCCTCTTCGACCACATCGCTGCTTTCGTAAAAACTTTCAATGGCGTAGAGGCTTTCCAGATAGAGGTTGAAGGTCTTGCGTGTGGTATACTCCACGATACTGGCCTGGCGCTGAAACTTTTCCTGGACGCGTTTTAATTCGGTGACGCCCGTGTGATAAAACACGCTGGCCACGAGGGTGAGGGTGATCAGGAGCGGAGCAACAATCGGGATCCACCGGCGACCATTTTCGCGCCAGGCGGGCTCCCATATGGCGAGCACCAGCGGGGTGAAAATCAACACGCCTATCGAATCCCCGATCCACCAGGTATAGGTTTCAAAGTAGAGGTCCGCGTAGGAGATGGTACCCGCGGTATAGAGGATGCCCGGTCCGGTGGTCGCTGCAAAAAGGCAGGCGATCGGTGCCCCCAGCACCTGGAAGAGGAGGATCTCCCGTATGCTTTCAAAAAGTTTTTTGTAACTGGTGAAATGGCGAATCAACCAGCATCCGAATGAGGCTTGCAGTGTCGTGGCAGATGCCAGTCCCAGGCAGGTCAGCCAGATCGAGGGGTTCAGGTCGCTGCCATCGAGGTGCAATATCAGGTTGAGCGCAAGGGCTCCAAGAAAAACGCCGGGTGTAAGCGCATAGCCAAAAACCAACAAGGCACCCAAGGCAATGCCCGCTGCCGGATAGATCGGTGTTGCGTACCCGGCGGTTCCTGCTAGTTGCAGACTGAGCCAGCCCACGCCACACTGAACCACCAATAAAATACTGTTCTTCAGAATCGTATGAACTTCGCTAGCCTCCTGATCTGAACATTTTATTAGTCAGGCCCATGGTTAAGTCAAGATGATGTTTCCAGCCCGATTGACAAGCGGTGGAAATGAGCGGAGAATGAATCATGGTTTCGACGATAACGTGGGCATGCGTGATTGTGCTCTTCGGGCCCACCTTGGTGCTCGCAGAAATCACGTATCGTGCACCGGTTTCCGACATCTGCGTCCTGCAAGTGGTCCGCATGCAGGCTGGCATCGAGTTGAAGGAGCCTGCGGCCTCCCGCATGGCCTTGTGCATCCAGAGCCAGGCGGCCACAACCACATCAGCCCCCCTTGATCTCTACGCCCGCATGCTGGGCTTGGCCCTTCAGCTCGATCCAAAGAATCGGGAAGCGGTTCTGACCAACGGAAAGCTGAAGCGTGGCGCGCTCTTGCGCAAACCCGAGCGCCTGATCACGAAAAAAGAACTGTCCACGGACTTGCTTGCCTGGGCCGACGGTCTGGTGAAAACGGGCAACGCCGAGGATCTGAAACTTGCTGGCTACTTCCTTGGTCTGGCCGCAGATCTCGATCCCGTAAATGACGATACGCTCTACCTCCTTGAGCTCTGGCAGCAGACGCAGGGACCGGTGAAATGGGATTGGATTTATGGTGCACAAGCGGCAGATGATCGTCTCGTGATCAAGCGTGGATTGCGCAAGGGGTATGATACACAGCCGAAGTCGTTTACCCTGCGCCAGCAGAAGGTGAAAGGGCTCATGGTTTCCCGCACGCCGAATGGCCGCCTCGCTGGAACCGTCATGGACGTCATCATCAATGTTGAGCCGCCGCAGGGGGCCTGGTTGTTGCCCTTCCATTTTACGCGTGAGGTTGGTGCGGAGATGGAGAACTCCTGCATCGAAGCCATGCGCGCGATTCAGGTGCGATACCCGATCTGGCAGAAAGAGAGCTTGAGCGTCAGTTTCGGCGAAATCCACAGCGGAAAGGACGGCGCGAGTGCCGGTACGGCCTTCGCCATGGGCTTGCTCGGCATGCTGGACGGCGTGATCTACGATGAAGGCTTCGCGGTTACCGGAGAGATCACCGTGGACTGGCGCGTGCGCGGGGTGGGGGGAGTACCCGAGAAGGTGCGTGCCGCGATGAATGCCGACTGCCAGATCGTCGCCGTGCCCCAGGAGAACCGCAATGACATTGTGAACCTGGCCGTGCTGTACGGGGCTTCGATGCTCTGGCGCATTCAGATCTTCGATCTCAACACGCTCGAGGATGCGGTGGAGCTGGGTCGGGTGGATCGCAGTCCCGACCTGGCGGATGCGATTCGCCGGTTCGCCCTGATCCAGGATCAATTGAAGCTGGGGGACGCCGGGGCCGTACTGCGCAAATCGGAGACCCGTCAGGAATTGCTGAATATTCTGAAACTTGCCCCGCATCATCTCTCCTCACGGTACCTGCTGCTCGCAGCAGATAACCGCCTGCCGCGCCATGCGACGTTCATGACCTCGCTGGACCAACTGTTCCTCGCCTCGGGTCCGTTTAATGCCGAAATATTTGCCGAGCGAGAGGTGTTGATTCAGGGGCTGGAGGCCTTCGACTACAAGACGAGTCTGGAGCAGTTGCGAAACCTGTCTGGCAAAATCCATCCCAAAACCCAAGCCCTGTATCAGGCGATGGGGCAGTACATCGACGCCTCCTACAAGGTGCAGCTCGTGCGGGAGGGCAAGCCGGGTGCGGTCACGCGCACGCAATTCGAGCAGCTGGTTGCGAAACGTAGCAAGGCTCGCGAGCAGGCCATGGATTACATCCGGGTACTGGGCAATAACCAGCAGTTCCTCGAGCGTTTGTACAACCCGTAAGGGCCGTCGATCAGGGGGGCGGCGTGTTCGAGAGGCGACCGAGGGTTTCCAGCTCGTAGCGCACGTGCTCGCCCGCCCCGGCGTTGATGTTCAGCCCGCGCTCGTAGGAGTAGTACCCCATGTTCGCTTCGCGTTCCGGCAGCAGGTAACCCAGTTCGTCGTTGGCCAGTCCGACGATCATGGTGGTGCTTCCCGTGCTTTCCTTCTTCAGGAGCAGGCCGATGTCCGGTGTGAGCTCGCCGGGTACGGAGGCGATGCGGAAATCGTTGACCTTCCACATGTTGACTTCGGACTTCCAGTACTGAGACAGGACTTTTCCGGTCAGGCAGTTCATGATGCCGGTATGCCGGTAAACCGGGCGCTTGCTGATCCCCAGGCAGCGCAACACCTTATATTTGAAGTTGGTGTTTTTCAAAAACACAGGGCGGTTCCACATGCCGAGTTCCGGGGAGGCATCATAGCTTGGAATGCCCCGGACCGCTGCGACCGCGGTGTCGCCAACCTTGTTGCCAATCCGCTCAACAAAGGGCCACATATTTTCGCCGTCGGTGTTCTCTCCGGGCTTCTTTTGGGGCGACATCATGGCTCCCAACGCGCCGGACACGTAGATGGCCGTGGTTCCCGGGAAGGCGGCCTCGACCTTGGCGATGGCGTGATGCGGGAAGTCCGGCGTAAGGAGCTTGTTGGGCCGACGGGCGGCTTCCGGGTGGCAAGCGATTTCCAGCAAGGTGGCGAAAGGAGTATGGTCGGACGCCTTGCGAATATCCAGAACGACGAGCTCGGGATCAATCAGGTTGATGATGTTCTTGTTGCTGATGAAGTCCGTCGCGTCAAACACCTGTGAGCCGTAGCCGACTTCGGCGGGAACCATGTTGGCACTGGCGAGCTCGAGGGCTTTTCGGATCCCGGTTGCGACTTCTTTCATGTAGGTCTTGTCTTTTCCGTCGAACGGGACGCCCCAGAAGCCGACGGTATCCGGTGCAGAGTGCGAATGCGTGCTGGCGATGATGAGATGGTTGTCTTTGATCACGCTATCCGGAATGCCCGCCTTGATCTTTTCAACCGAGTCTCGCATGAGGCCGGTCAGCGGTACCGCGACCAGGGCGCATTTGAAAGAGCCCCGTTCCAGGATGAGGGCACGCGCGTACATGCGGTGCTTCACCCCAACTGCTTTTTTGCGCCAGCCGAAGCCACCCATGATAAGGCCCTTGGGCTTACTGGGGGTGATGTCGAATTTGCCAACGCCCGCCAGGAACGGTTCGGGGGCATCCGCTGGTGCGCGTGCGGTGGTGATCGTGACCTTGGATGGAATATTTGTCGCACATCCGGAGGCGAGCAGCAGACCGGCGAGCAGGGCTCCCCGGATGCAATATTTCGTCCATAGAATGATGCGGGTAGACGGGTGCAATGGCTTCATTGGTTTTCCTCCGGTTCGTGTGTAAAAAAGGTCTACCTACTCAGAATCCAGCTGGACACTGACCCGGAATTGTCCGGGTACGTTGAGCAAGGGCAGGACAAATTCGAGTGGCGTATGGTCTTCGGTGCTGGAGATGCTCGTGCCGACCGTGCTCCAGGTGTTCTGGCCGAGCTCCGTGTTCTGCTCGAGGCGATAGCTGCGCTTGGCCATGCCCATAAATTGAATGCAGAGATCGCCGCTTGTATTCGCGCCCATGGAGGGAATGGCAAAGCGCTCGCCTGCATCGACGGGCGAGGTGTTCGCAATGTATTCCGCCTCGTTGCTCTGGCCATCCAGGTCGCTGTCGTCAGTGGGACTGCCTGAGGGGTCCAGTCCGTGCCGGAGTTCCCAGGGATCGGGCAGGGTATTCGCGCTGTATTTTGGATTGAGCATGAGTTTGCCGACATCCAGCACCGATCCCCGCCCGCCCAGGGTGACCACGGTGGGGTGCACATACACTTCATACCCCAGATCCTCCGCAACCACATACAGCAGGTAGCTGGCATTGGGGGGGACATGGATGTTGCCCGGAACCTCGCCGTTGGCATCGCTTGCCCAAAGCGGGGCGTAGGCGTAGGGGAAGCGATTGAAGGTCGTTAAATCGCTGGTTCGGCGGAGGGCGATAATCGCCCCGCTCACTTTTTCGTCGAGCAGGCTGCTGTGCAGGGTCCCTGCAAGTCGTGCGGTCTGGAAAAATCCGAAGGCCATGTAATAAAACTTGCCGCCGCCAAAGCTGAGTTCCTGAAATTCATTTGATTTCAGGGCGCGCGGGTTTCCATAATCCGACGCGGCGTTGTCGGGCACTTCGTTGGGGTGCGCCAGGCCAAACAGGGGCTGGAAACCGTTGCCAGGTGAGTCCACCTCCACGGTGTAATTGCCTGGAGGGGCATTGGCAAAGCTGGCCTGTCCATCACCATCGGTTGTGCGAATCCCCAGTCCCGGAATGCGCACGCTCGCGCCGGCGATGCCTTTGTTGGTGGTCACGTCATGGACGATGACGAAGATGCCGGACAAGCCGGCGGGAACGTGGATGATCAGCTGATAGTCGCCGGCGTTGAATTCGGTGTCGTCCGCGGCGCAGACCTTTACAAAGTAAACCCCGGAGGTGGGGAAGGTAAGACCGGCCAGTTCGCCCAGCTCGTAGCCAAATTCATCCACGCGTTCGACGAGAACGAGCGCGCCGTCGAAATCCTGAAAGTAGACTTCGATGACCGTGTCCAGGTTGGTGGAAATGTGCAGGGTTTCGATGTCGTAGAGCTGGTTCGAGCTGGCGTAAAAGGAGACCCAGTCGCAATCGCCGGCGTGATGCAGGCTGTGGTTGCGTCGCGCAGGCAGATCGGCATAACCCGCGATACCCTGGCTGTCGTCCGGTTCGAATGCGTCCGGGTCCCCGGGGGTGCGTGCGGGAGCGGGGTCGATACGCTGGACCGTACTTTGTACGATGGCTGAAAGTCTGCCCACGCTGTCCTGTGCCTGGAACGAGAGTTGATATATCCCCGAGACGGTCAGGCCCGCGAGGGTTGCTTCCCAGCGCAAGCGGGCGGGGTTATACGTGAGGTCCACCCGCGTGGCCAGGCTGCCGAGGGTGTTGGTGGGGCTGGAGACGTCGCACCAGACCTGACCGATGCCGTCCGCATCTGAAACCTGATCCGCGTAGACGAGCAGCGTGTCGTTTGTGGTGATCGTAAAGGGGATCACCGATCCGATAAAGGGGATGTCCTCGCCGGTAACAAAAGCCGTGCCCAGGAATTCCCCGCGGGTCGCGAAACCGTCTTGATTTTTTTCATTCGGAATCCCGTTGCCATTATCCTCCAGCAAGGCGTGCTGCCGTATGTTGTTGGACGTCCGGCGAATCGCCCGTCGCGCATGCTGAACCGCATCGCGCAGGCTACGGCCCGCCTGGATTCCATTCATCAGAAAATCGGTAAAGCTCAGGCCGGAATCCATTACGTTTTCGCGACCCGCCGCCGTGGAGGCGACAACCAGTCGGGTGCGATCCAGGGGGGGCTGTAGCCGGGGAATCCAGGCGCCAGAATCGTTGAATTCGAGAAAGACGCGTACCTGCCGGTTGCTGGCCTGAAAACTGTCGAGCATGCCGTCCAGGGTGGCCGCGCTTAAGGTGAAGCCTCCTGCCAGGGTCAGTACGTCATTCGTGGATTTCCCCACGATGAAGATGTTTAAAATAGCAGCTGAGTCGGCCTGGGCCATGGCAACCATCAGGTTGAAGGGATTTGATATGTTGCGCACGTCGTTGGTGCCGTCGGCATTGGCATCGAGGGAGCCTGTCGGGTGAAGCAACTGGATATTGTTCGTGGAAAGCAGTCGGGACGTCAGGGTGTTGTAAATCAGCGAAGCGAGGGTGTCCGTCTGATTCTGCTGTTCGGGTGTCGGCATCGCGCCCACGAGGATGATCGACTGCTCCTCGACTCCGGATTGAGTGGTGAAGCTCTGCTTGGGATAGGAAACCCCTCCGTAGATGTCTTCTACGATGTGGATGATGGTGTAGGTCCCCGGAACCTTGAATCCGCTGTGGGTAGCTTCAAATCGATGGAGCAGGGGATTCCACAGGAGGTCCAGTTCCGTTAAATCCACGACCGGGTTGCCGGTGGTTACGTCGGGCTGGTGGTTGGGCGGAACGATAATGGCGGTTGCCCGGGTAATTTGATGAGGCGTGTAGATCAAGCTGACGTGCAGGGTGATGGTTTCGTCGCCGCTCAACTCCGTATTAGAGGTGTAGGCCCCGATGTTGGGAATGTCCCGGCCAACGCCCGTTTCGCCACCGACTTTTATGGACCTGGCCAGTCCGCCGTCCTGCTCCTCTGAAAAAAGCCCGTCTCCATTGTCATCGAGTTGCGCATGCTGATAGGCCGCCATCCCGCCCTGCGCAATGTGGAAGGCGGTTTCGAGATCCAGGTTCTGCAACAAAGCATTAAAGAAAATGCTGGAGAAGCTGACGACGCCCCCTGCGATAAAGTAGGTGAGTTCGTCCGGTGCGCAGGAGGCGATAATGGTATGGTCTCCCGTGGAGGCTGCCGCGAGGGGCTGGAGAAACTTGCCCGCATAACAAAAGTCCATCACCGTGGTAATCGGCAGGTTGCCCGCGCCTTGCAGGGCACTGACCCAGGTGCTCAGTTGGGTTGCACTGAGCGTTTCGCCTGCTCCGCCATTGAGGCGGAAGAAGGTCTCGCTGATCGTGTCGGACCCGTGGTCGGTCAAGTACACGAAAAGTGCGGTTGCATCGACGGCAAAGGTTTCGAAGGCGATGGTGGCATGCGCCAGGTCTGACGGGCCATCGATGTCGTCCAGCAAGCCGTTGCGATCAACGTCGATTTCCGTGTTCAAGCTTAGATAGTATATGTCGGTCTTGGCGTAGCCCTTGAGCAGCAGGGTGCGATAGGCTTTTTGCGCCATGAAGTTGGTTGCATGCCAAACGGGGTCCGACAGGCTGCGGCCGCCCGCGATGATGATGGCTTTACCCGACTGGCCGGCATCCGCGGCCTTGATCACGTTCAGGAAGGCCCGTCCGCTGGTCCCATCTGGAAGCCGGGCTTCAATGACATCCACGGAGGGTACGCCCGAGTTGATCTGGGAGGCGATGTTGACCAGTTGGCCGCGATTACCGGGTACGGTGTCGGTGATTTCGATATCCCACTTGCCCAGGGCACGTTCGCCGTGGAAGTCGGAGAAGTTTCCGCTGACCGGTGGGTTCGGTCCGTCATCGCTGAAAACCAGCGAGATGTTTTCCCCTGGTGCCGCGAGGCTTCCGTCATACAGGACGATCCGCACACCGGAGGTGCGCGAGCGTAAGGCGATATCCAGTTCCGTGCGGTCCGGATGATTGATTTCAACGATGAGGTTCATCGATTCAATCGTTTCGCCTCCCCGCAGGCGCAGGTTGGTTTCGAGCACGCCGTTGGTGCCGACGCCGGTGGCGTCCTTCAGGTTCAGGTCGGCGGTAAAGCGATACCAGCTACTGCCGGGCGCGGGCGTACCTGCGATGTAGGCGCCACTGATTGGATCAATCGAGCTCCCGGAACGATTGAGCGCGACACGCCATTCGGTGGCGGCGGGTGATGCGGAAAAGGCCACATCGGATCCTTCGATCACGGTGCTGGTGTAAGGCGTGAGGGCGAGCCGTGGGCTTTGGTTCTGCATCAGGATCAAACCGCCGGCAGCTTGGCCGATGATCAGGTCCATGTCATCGTCTCCATCGACGTCAATCGCGGCTGGCTGGCTGAGTTCGCCCACGTCGATGCCGGTATAGTTGGTCACAGGGGAGGCCCACTGCGCCTGGAGAAGCGTGCCCAG
>JBLIND010000130.1:0-15364 GCA_047639095.1 Candidatus Omnitrophota bacterium
CAGTATTCCCAGCTCCGCAGCGGGTACCGTTGGGGTCGATCCCCTCGGCCCCCCCAGTGGATCGCTGTGGGTGGTGCGGGGTTCCAGTTATAAGAGTTCGAACATCCGCGACCTCCGTTTCGCCTTTAGAAATTATGCCAACACCGCGAGTCCGGATGTCGGATTTCGTATTTGCCGCTATGTTGAATAGACGACATGCATGGAGTGAATGATGAAAAGTAGAATGACATCGATAGGGTATCTAGGCCTCATCGCCGGCCTGGCCGGCTTGATCTGGTATTTGAATTTCGGGCCCGGCGCCCCGGCGGCCAACGCCCAGGGCGGCAAGGCGTTTACACCCACCGAGAAAATCGGGGTCGAGCAAGCGGTCGACTTCCCCATTGATATTTAACCCGGCCACATCTCATGAAGAAAAATGCAAACACCATAGAATTCTTTTACCAGCTCGGTGCGTTGATCCTGATCACGCTGGTCATTCACGCGCTCTACCTCAGCCTGATTAGGCCGCGGGCCGATGCGCACCTGAAGCAGGAACGCGAGATGATGATGCAGGACGAGGGGTATATCCAGCAGCGTAACTTTTTTGTGCTGATTCGCGATTACGAGCAGGAATCCTGCTTCGTGCTCGCCTTCTGGGCCATGGCGATCATCGCGTTTAAAAGCGTGGTGACCCTGCGTGAGCGGCAGCTGATGGCGGAGGACCTGATTCCTCTGGATGATGGGATGCGCATCCTTCCCGAGGATTCCCGCGAGCTCTCCCGAAAACTGGAAGCTCTTCCCGACGGGAAAAAGCAATCGCTGCTGCCTCGCGCCCTGCTGGCGGCGCTTCACCGATTTGACTCGGCACGCAATATTCAAGATGTGGCCAGTGCGGCGCACACCATTTGTGCGTCCGAGGGAGAGCGACTGGAGTCCGAGCTATCTATGATCCGGTACATCGCATGGGCGATTCCCTCCGTGGGGTTCATCGGTACGGTGCGCGGAATCGGTGAGGCCCTGGGGTATGCCCACACGGCGCGGACGATGGGCGACATGAGTTTTGTTACCCAGAGCCTGGGCGTGGCGTTTAACTCGACCCTGATTGCTCTGCTCATCAGTATCGTCCTCATGTTTGTGGTTCACCAGCTCCAGTTGTTACAGGAACGTTACGTGTCGGACTCCGAAACCTACTGCGAAGAAAAATTGATACGGCACCTCCATACCCGCTGATGGCTGAACTGATCCTAGATTTAAACGACGCAGGTATCCGGGTTGCACAACCGGGCTCAGATCGTTTGCTGGAGCTGGAGGGGGGGAGCCCGGAAAGTCCAGGGTATGCCCTGATCACGCGCAAGCAGCTTGTGACCGGACGGGATGCGTACCACCAGGCGCTGATCCAACCGCTGGATGTGCAGCATCGTTTCTGGGATCAACTCGGCATCGAGCCGGCCGCGGCGGGCTATAACCAGGCTGAGTTGGCCTGTGCCCATCTGCAGCATATCTGGTCGCAAACCGGCACCGGGGTGGATCGGGTCTGGGCGACCGTGCCCGCTATTTACGATACGGATCAACTCGGAATCCTCTACGAGATCTGTCGGGAGCTTCGTTTGCCGCTTGAGAGCCTGGTCGCCGCGCCGGTCCTGGTGCAAGGCGCCTTCAGCCGCGCGGTGCATCTCGATCTGGGACTGCATCGCTGTGTTTTTTCACTCCTGGAGCAGGGTGAGCGCATCGACCTCGTGCATGCACAATCCTATCCGAACATGGGCTGGTTGAGTCTGAGCCGCCAATGGGTGAAGAGCATTGCCAATGAGTTCGTGCGTACGACGCGCTTTGACCCCTTGTACCAGGCGACTTCTGAACAAGGCCTGCATGCGCGCATCGAGCCGCTGTTGCGATCGCTCCAGGCACACGATTCGACCGCGCTGGAAGTGTCGGGCCATCGCATCACCTTGATGCGGACGATGATGAGTGAGTGGGTGCACAGTCTGCTCACCGGGATGACATCCGCGCTCCAGGTCTCCCTGCGTGAGCAAGGCTGGGACCACGTGGACCACATTTTTCTTTCGGATCGTCTCGGTCTGATTCCCGGTGTGCTCCGCCTCATCAAGCAGCAGGTGGGCGGCACGGTGGAAGCCTTGTCGTCCAGCCCGGCCCTGGCTCTAGCCCAGACCGAGGCGCGCGACTTATTTGCCGCTCCCGTGGATGGTCAGGTCACCTATCAGACCGCGCGCGCAAGCGGTTCCTGGAACGTAGTGTCACCAGCCGCGCTTCCCCCACCCCTTCCTCCGGTAAGCTGATGGGAAAACGACGCGAGGCTCAGATTTTCAGCATGTCCTTCCTGGACTGCATCTGTTGCGGCTTTGGCGCGGTGATTCTGCTGTTTGTGATCAGCGATGCGCGCACGCATGATGCCCGCCAGGAGACGGTAAAAGATCTCCGCGGCGAGGTGGCCATGCAGGAGCTGGAGGTGTTGAAGGGGCAAAAGGACCTGGTCCAGGTGAAGAACATCCTGGCGAAGGTGACCGAAGAGCTGGTCCAGGCCGAAGGTCGTGCGGAAGAAATTGAAAAGCGCATCGAAGAAATTCGAGTGGAGCTGGCGAAGGCCGATAAGGATACCTTTGCCAGCAAGGAGCATGTGAACAAACTCATGTCCGACCTGAAGGCGCTGGAAGAGGAACTCCGGCGCTTGCGTGCTGCGGCCGTGGTTGCCGAGAAGGAAGGGGAGCGACTCAAGGAGTTCAAAGGCGTGGGCGACCGTCAGTATTTGACCGGCCTGAAAATCGGGGGCGACCGCATCATGATCCTCGTCGACTGCTCGGCGAGCATGCTCGACGACGATATCGTCGGAATCATCCGGAATCGAAATCTCGAACTGGCCCAGAAGCTGAAGAGCCCCAAGTGGGTGCAGACGGTGGCCACGGTGGATTGGTTGCTCGCACAGATGCCCGCCACAAGCTCATTTCAGCTCGTCGGATTTAACGAAACTGCTTTTCCCATCGTGGAAGGCACCGCCGGCACCTGGATGGAAGGGGGTTCCGCAGAGGACCTGGATAAGGCGGCAAAGGCGATGCATGCGGTGGAGCCGGAGAAGGCGACCAGCCTCATCAGCGCGTTTGAGTTGATGCCCAGCTTCGAGGGCGGCCCGGATAACATTGTGTTGCTGACGGATGGCCTGCCGACCATGGGTACCAAAAAGCCCTGGGGAACCCGGGTATCGAGCAGCAAGCGAAAAGGGTTTTTCGTGGATGCGGTGCGCAAGTTGAGCAAACGTATTCCGGTGAACGTGATATTGTATCACATGGAAGGCGATCCCGAAGCATCACCCGCCTTCTGGCAACTGGCGAAGGATACGCGGGGGAGTTATTTCTGCCCCTCGCGGGATTGGCCCTGAGAAGCAACCCATGGCGAGACGAAGAAGAGATATGGCGGCGTTCAGCATGTCGTTCCTGGACTGCATCTGTTGTGGTTTCGGCGCGATCATTCTGCTTTTTGTGCTGTCTAAATCCGGAGAGCCCGTGGTTATCGAACAAGTGAGCGAGGATCTCTCCTCGGTACTGGCGAAGTTGCAGGAGGAGCTGTTCGTCCTTCGCGGGGAGACCGCCATTTTGAATCGCGACCTCGAAGGCAAGGTCGAGCAGTTGTCGGATTCCAAAGAGAAGTTGGCCCGCCTGCAGGGAGACTTGTCGGACATCAAAGGGGAGTTCAGCGGCTCGGATGCGGATGCGACGGTGCAGAATAAAATCGAGGGCACCCTGGCGGAGGCGCGCCAGGAGTTGACCGAGGAAATGAAGCGGCTGTTGGCGAATCTTCCGCAGAGCAAGAAGGTCGAAAGCGTCGGGGGAATCCCCGTGGACAGTGAGTACATTGTCTTCATTATCGACACTTCGGGATCGATGAAGGGGAATGCCTGGCCGATGGTCATGACCAAGATGCGGGAGACGCTGGATCTGTATCCCAAGGTGAAAGGTATCCAGGTCATGAACGACATGGGCAATTACATGTTCAGCCAGTACAAGGGAACCTGGATTCCGGATACCCCGGCCCGGCGCAGCGCGATTCTGAAAACCCTGGCCACCTGGGAGTCGTTCAGCAACAGCAGTCCGGTCGAAGGCATCAACGCCGCGATTCGGGATTTCTATGCGAGCGACAAAAAAATCAGTCTGTATATATTCGGGGACGAGTTCAGTGGTAATGCCATGCAGCCCGTCGTCGATACGGTTGCGCGTATGAACAAAGCCAATGACAAAGGCGAATACCGCGTGCGGATCCATGGCGTGGGTTTTCCTGTGATGCTCGATGCGCCACCCGGGATGGGCGTGACCGGTTATCGCTTCGCCACCCTGATGCGCGCGTTATGCGAGCGCAACGGAGGGACGTTTGTCGGCTTGAACAGCTTGTAGGATGTCGCTCAGCGGTGCTACTCGACGCGTCCATGCTCACGCGTATACACCGGCGTGAACACATGCTTGCTCCGCTGCGTCGCCATCATGTCATTCGCCACCGCCTGCCAGCGGGCATAATGGTCGGACTGGCGGTGCGCCTCGATGGCGGCCTCGTTTTCGTACAGCTCCACCAGCTCGAAGTGCGTGGGTTCGTCATCGCGCCGATAGACATCAAAGCGGTAGCAGCCCGATTCCTGATTGCTGTTGCTGGCATTGTCGATGGTGGCTTCAATAAAGTCGGCAATGCATTCGGGCTTAACCTGAATGTATACGTGGATACAGTACATGATGGATTCCTTTTTGCGGTGATTGGCTTGTAATTAGATTACGGTTGAATCAGAAAAACAGGCCCGATGCCATGAAAAGGTTCGGCTAACCCCCCATTGGAGTACGTCATGAAGCAATTGCTTTCCGGTATGTTGTTGGTTTCCCTGCTCAGCGCGAGCCAGGCAAAGGATTGGACACACTTTCGCGGTCCGAATGTGGATGGTATCTCGCCCGAGACCGGCCTGTTGAAGAGCTGGCCTGAAGGTGGACCCAAGCTGCTGTGGAAGAGCAACGGGGTTGGGAAAGGCTATGCGAGTCTCTCTATGGCGGATGGTAAAATCTATACGACGGGCAATACCGGCAGCGGCCAGGCGGTTATTGCGTCGTCGCTCGAAAACGGAAAACAGATCTGGTCGACTGCGCTTACTGAAGCCGATCCCAAGCACGGGTATGATGGCTCGCGTTGCACGCCCACCATTGATGGCGACCGTCTTTATGTGGTTCCTTCAGACGGACAGATTGTCTGTCTGAAAGCCGCGGACGGTTCGATCGTCTGGCGTCATGCCTTCAAGGAGTGGGGTGGAAAAATGATGTCAGGGTGGGGGTACTCGGAATCCCCTCTGATCGATGGTGACCATGTGATCTTTAATCCCGGAGGCGAGAAGGCCATGCTGGTGGCACTCGATAAAAAAACCGGTGAGGTGATCTGGAAGAGCAGCGGCGCCGCAGAAGGCGATCAGGGCAAAGACGGTGCGGGTTATGGCTGCATCGTGATTTCACACGCCGCCGGGGTGAAGCAATACGTGGCCATGACAGGCAAAGGGGTGATTGGTGTCCGCGCTTCGAATGGCGAGCATCTCTGGGGGTACAACCGGGTGGCGAACAAGACCGCCTGTATTCCCACACCGATCGTGGTGGATGATTATATCATTGCCTCAAGTGGCTACAACGATGGCGGAGCGGCCTGTCTCAAGCTTTCCGCTGCGGGCAAAGGTATTCAGGCAGATGAAGTCTGGTGGAAGAGCAACAGCGAACTTCAGAATCATCATGGCGGCATGGTGCTTCTCGGGGAATATGTCTACCTCGGCCATAAGCACAACAGTGGTTTCCCGACCTGCGTGGAATGGAAGACCGGCGAGCTCAAGTGGGGTGGAAAAGATAATCGCGGTCCGGGAAAAGGCTCTGCTGCGGTTCTGCTGGTCGACGGTCATTTACTCTTCCGATACGAGGATGGATTGATTGCGCTGATCGAAGCGACGCCGGAAGCGTACAACTTGAAGAGCACCTTCACTCCGGTTTTCCAAAAAGGAAAATCCTGGTCGCATCCCGTGGTACTCGATGGCAAGCTGTACCTGCGGGAGCAGGATTTCCTGATGTGCTACGACATCAAAGGGTAGCCAGGAGCTGTTCGGCCGCATGAAGGCCGGATAACCAGGCGCTTTCGATGCGTGGGGTCGGCGCCAGGATGGTTTCGCCCGTTTCAGGCGGGTCGCCAAACCCATCGCCGGCCAGGAACAAGCCCTTCGCCACCTGAAGGCTTCGTTGCGGGAAGACCTGCAGCGGCCGGCTGTATCGCCAGCCGTGTACCTGGTGTGCCACTACCCGGGAGGTGAGCTCATCCTGGACCGTGCGGATCATCTCGTTACCTGCAGCATCCCGATCACGCTCAAAATGCTTCGCGCTGAAGTCGGGCGATGCGTGCAGGGTCAAGGTCGGGATTTCCGAGATGCCTTTCACGTGATTGTCGGCCATCCATTCGACCGGACCCTCCTTAAACAGGCGAACACCGGGGAAAGGCAGGCCACTCGGACCGTCCAGGTTTGCAAGTACAGCGAGGCAAGGGGTGTACCGCAGCTCATCGAGCGCGCTTGGATAGGCGATCCCGCTTACCGTAAGCAATTGAATGGCCTGCGGGACTGGAGCGGTCAGCAGGATTTGATCACCCTGGAAGGCCTCCCCGGATTCCGTTTCGAGAAGCCAGGTGTTCATGTGCCTGAGAGCACAGACGCGTTGCTCGCGATGGATCTCCAGGCCGGTGGCCAAGTGTTTGGCCACGGCGTTCATACTGAGGGTCCCGCGAAATCGGCGGTGCCCATCGTCTTCGGAAAAGCCGCGGCACCATTCCGTCACCTGGTCGTCGGTCTGCAGCGTGTCGACCAGGTCCTGGAAGCGTTTATCCCGCACCGTGAAGAATTGCGCCCCGTGGTCCGCCTGACCGGTGCGGCCATCCGCAAGGGGCAATCGTCGGGTGGCCATGCGTCCGCCAACGCCCCGGCCTTTATCCAGCACGCTTACCTTACAGCCGGCTTCCGTGAGGTGTCGTGCGGCTGCGAGGCCGCTGATACCGGCGCCAATGATGATTACTTTTACTTGCATACTGTTGCTGTTCGGGAAAGGTGCTCGGAACTTACCAGACAATGGCAGAACGCACAATAATCATGGGCGATGTACATGGCTGCATCGATGAACTACAGGAGATGATCGGAACAATCGACTATCGTCCGTCCGAGGACCGGTTGATTTTTATCGGCGACCTGGTGAACAAGGGGCCGGCCTCGCGCGAGGTATTCGAATATTTTTTGACCCTCGAGGCGGAGTCCATCCTGGGCAATCATGAATGGTATCTCATCGAACAGGCTCGCGCCCGCAAGCAGACCTGGCCGAGTTACAAACGCTTGCGCAAGGAGTTCGGCACTACCTTTGATTCGTTTGTCGAAACCGTGGAGACGTGGCCATTGTTCATCCGAGGGGAGGGGTTCACCGCCGTGCACGCCGGGAAAGTGCCCGACGAGACCCTGGAGGAGTCGAGCGCCCGGGATCTAACCAACATACGCACCTGGGGAAAGAAATCGAAGCCCTGGTTTGATTTTTATGAAGATCCCGAGCTCATCGTGTTCGGTCATTGGGCATCCCTGGGCGGTCTGGATCGTCCGAATGTGGTCGGTCTGGATACCGGTTGTGTCTACGGCGGGGCCTTGTCCGCACTCGTTTTACCCGAACGGAAGATTCTACGGATACCGGCGAAAAAAATCTACTGTCCGATCAGCTGATTCCGCGCTTGGATTCGATTGAATTCCTCATCATATCCTAACCTTCCCATGACAGGTTGTACGGTAGTATAGAAAGATGGAAATCATGGCAGAACAATTGAAGATACTGGTCGTTGAAGATGAGTCCGATATTCAGGAACTTCTTCGGTATAATTTGGCATCGGATGGATATGAAGTCGCCACCGTGGACACGGGCGAGCAAGGCCTCTCGCAGGTGCTGCAGTTTAAACCTCATTTGATCCTGCTTGACCTCATGCTCCCGGGGCTGGGTGGTCTGGAAGTCTGCAAGCGTTTAAAAGGCGATCCGGCTACGCGGGATGCCAAGGTGATTATGCTGACCGCCCGGGGCGAAGAAGCCGACGTGGTGCTGGGCCTGGAAGCGGGTGCGGATGATTACATTACCAAGCCCTTTAGCCCGCGTATCCTGTTGGCCCGGATACGTGCTGTGTTGCGCCGCATCGAGGAGCCGGATGAGCGTACCTCGGTCTTGCGCGTGGGTGGAATAGAATTGGATGCAGAACGGATCGAAGTGAAAGTGGAAGGCGTCGCGGTGGAACTTACGGCGTCTGAATTCAAACTCCTGCATCATCTGATGCGCAAGATGGGGCGGGTGTATACGCGCCAGCAGATTATCGATGCCGTGATGGGTGAAGACTATGCGGTGACTGAGCGCTCAGTGGATGTGCAGGTCGTCGGTTTGCGCAAGAAGCTGGGCAGCGCTGCGGACTTCATCGAAACGGTGCGGGGGATCGGTTACCGGTTCAAAGATGCGGGATGAGAACTCGCCCGCTCTACCTTAAAGTTCTATTTCCTTTTCTACTCATCAGTGGAGCGGCGGTATTGGCGACCACTTTTCTGTCGATCGCTAGCTCCCGGCGATTGTACCTGGAAGGCACCGAAGCGGATTTGAAAGCGCGCGCCATGCTCATCGAGGATGAGGTCGGGGCGTTGATTCAATCCGGGCGTCTGGATAATCTCCAGCGATTTTTCAAATACCGGGGCGAGAAAATCAACACCCGGATTACCATCATCGCCGCCGATGGGAAGGTGTTGAGCGATACCAGCGAACATCCAGACCAGATGGAGAACCACGGGACCCGCCCCGAAGTCCTGCAGGCCAAGGCGGATAAAACGGGAACCGCCGTGCGTTTCAGTAACACCTTGAAAATGGATATGATGTACGTGGCCCGTCGCCTGGACTACGAAGATCACCTGTTGGGGTATACCCGGGTCGCCCTGCCTCTCGAACGCATCAACGGTTTTGTGGATGTTTCTATCAATCGCATGCTGGGTGCCTTGCTGGCGCTGTCGCTCATCGTGTTTGGGGTCAGCGTGGTGGTTTCCCGAAGAATCAGCCTGCCGATCCTGGAGATTACCCGGAAGGCTTCACGTTTTGCCCAGGGCGATTTCAGCGAGAAAATCGATCCGCCCGAGTCCTCCGAACTGTTTCAGATGGTCTCGACGATGAATCACATGGCCTCGCAGCTGGATGAGACCATCAAACAACTGAGTAATCAGCAGTACCTGCAGCAGGCGGTACTTGCGAGCATGGTGGAGGGCGTGCTCGCGCTGGATGGCAATGGCAATATCCTCGATATCAATGAGGCCGCGGGTCGCTTTCTGCAGCTGCAACCGAAAGAAGTTCGCGGTCGACCGGTGCGCGAAATTATCCGGCATCCCGACGTGCTGGCCTTCGTTGAACGGGTTACCCTGGAGGACCAGGCGCTGGAGGAAGAAGTCACCGTCCAGATCAATGGCCAGCGACATATGCGGCTCTATGGAAATCCCCTGACCGATGCGAACCATCAGGTGATCGGTTCACTGGTGGTCTTGGCCGATGTGACTGAGGTTAAACGACTCGAGAACATGCGACGCGATTTTGTCGCCAACGTCTCCCACGAATTAAAAACGCCCACCACATCCATCATCGGTTTTGTCGAGACCCTGCAGGAGGGGGCCCTGGATAATCCAAATGATGCCCATCGATTCCTGGGGATTATTCACCGCCAGGCCAATCGCCTCACCGCAATCGTAGAAGATCTCCTGAGCCTCTCCCGTATCGAACAGGCCACGGCCCGCGAAGCCCGTGCCTTCGAGCCGGTGAATGTCGGCGAGCTGATTCATGCGGTCGCCCTGGACTGTCAGCTCCAGGCCGATAAGCGGGGGATACACATCCATATCGAATGCGATGAAGAACTCTGGGTCGATGGCAATAAGGATTTACTGGAACAGGCTTTGCTGAACCTGGCGGACAATGCGGTCAAATATACGCGCGAGCATACGCAGGTTTACCTGAGCGCGCGAACCGTCGCCAACAAGGTGGTACTTCAAGTCAGGGATGTCGGCGAAGGCATCGGGGAAGAACATCTGCCCCGCCTGTTCGAACGGTTTTATCGCGTGGATAAAGCGCGGAGTCGTGATGTCGGAGGCACCGGTCTCGGGCTCGCCATCGTGAAGCATATCTGTCAGTTGCACCGTGGCGTTGCAGAGGTGGAGAGTGAGGTTGGTAAAGGCAGCACGTTTACCATGCGCTTACCATTGGCTGATGCTGATATGCTCCAAATGTAATGGTTGTAGTGCGGAAAGCGGTTGGCGTGGCACGTGTTTTTCTAATGTTGACCTAACTGTAAGCAAATAATATCGAACGATACTCATAGCCAGATTTTTAACGGAGTCCGTAGCAAATCTAAGTTGAGTGGATGGTCCACTCGTTAGGTTAATTACTAAAAAAACAACTCACTGAGGAGTGAACAAGTATGTGCAAACAGAAATTAATCGGGGCCATTGTTGCCCTTAGTACCGTAGGCCTGATGGCCACGACCTATGCAGAAATCACCACGAGCGCCGATTTGCGGGTTCGCGAAGAGTACATCGACCAGGACGGCAAGGACGGTCGTAATCGGATGCGTATCCGTGGTCGTGTGAAGCTGGCTGCTGAAATTAACGAAACCCTCTCGGGTGCTTTTCGTCTGGCGACCGGCGGTGGTGATCCCGTTTCACGGAATCAGTCTTTCGATGGCGCCTTCAGCTCCAAGAATTTTGGCCTGGACCAGGCGTACCTCGACTGGGCGCCCGCTGGCGGATCGCTCAGTTTTACCGGTGGTAAAATTCCGAACCCGATGATTATTGTGAAAGACCTCGTCTGGGACGGCGACGTGACGCCGGAAGGGGTTAACGTCAACTTCTCCGGTGGTGAAGGCGTGCCGCTTGAAATTAACAGCGGGTACTATGTGGTCGAAGAGCGCAGCAGCGCGGATGAGACCACCCTCTGGGGCAGCACCATTACAACCGAATTGGCCGGTTTGAATCTCGGCATCGGCTACTTCCTGTACGACAACATCAAGGGCCAGGGTCCTGTTTTCGGCGATGATGCATTAGGCAACTCGACCATGATGGTTGGTGAAGGGGATGACGCCAAGGACGTCCTCGCCAATGACTACGGCATATTCGAAGTAGGCGCTTCTTACGGCGCGGATCTCGGCGGCATGCCCGGCAAGATCTACGCGGACTACGTGGTGAATAACGACGCAGACACCGACGGCGACACCGGTTATCAAATCGGCGTAGGCATCGGTAAAGCAAAAGCCCCCGGTAGCTGGTCCCTGGATCTGAACTACCGTGAGTTGGAAGCCGATGCGGTTTTCGCAACCTTCGCGGATTCCGATAATGGCGGTGGCGGTACCGATCATGAAGGTTGGAAGCTTTCGGGTAAGTATCAGGTTGCAAAAAACCTGCAGGCGGCCTTTGCCTACTTCATGAATAGCGTCGATCCGGATGGCATAGATGCAGACTACAATCGTCTGCAGCTCGACCTCATCGCAAAGTTCTAATCGATTCATCGATTGAATAACGTCCCTCTCGCCCCTGGAGCGCTTGTCGTTCCAGGGGTTTTTTGGTTAGAAAGGCTCTATCATGAAAAAATGTTTTCCGCTCCTGTTGCTCGTGCTGGTCGGCTGTGCCAGCACGCAGATTGCCCAGCTCTACGAGGGCCCTGCGCGTTCCGCCGACGCCATCGCCCTGCTGGATGTGCCTTACGATTTTAATCTGCTGGCCATCGACGGGCGTGAAAACCGTCGGGTCCAACTGGGGGTTCAGTCGGGTCCACGTCAATTTGCAATCCTGCCTGGAGACCATACGCTTCGGCTATCCTATTACCGGATCTGGGATCGCGGGTCCGATGATCACGATGTAGTGCGTTCGCAACCCTTCGAAGTGAGTTTTGTTGCAGAGGCCGGCAGGCAGTACACCCTTTCCTTTCCCCCGTCAGCCGATCTTGCGGCCTCACTTGCCTATGCCGATGCACCGGTGGTCGAAGTGACGCCTCTTCAAGCGCCCGTGCCAGAAAAGAAGGCCGCCACACAGCGTGCAGACCCGCGGGCCCTTGCGCCGGCGGGGCCACCCCCCACCCAGTCTGCCGACCTGATGAAGTTCTGGTGGGAGAAGGCGACGGATGCGGAAAAGGCGGAATTCAAAGCCTGGCAGGAATCGCAAAAGGAAAGCGCTCAAAAGTAGGATAGGTAAAAGGTCCTTCAACGGGAGCCCGAAGCGACCAGCGGAGGACCGTTACCTGTCCCCCACCCAACGAAGCATCCACCCAACGAAGCATCTACCCAACGAAGCATCCACCCAACGAAGCATCCACCCAACGAAGCATCCACCCAACGAAGCATCCATCCAGCGGGGGACGGTCCAACTGCAGGAGTATCCGCTGAACCATTCCCATAATCTACTCACTACTCTTCATTGCTGAGTATCTCACGAATTGATGGCAACTGATTCTCTTCTCCAACGACCAAAGAATTGAGGCTTTCCCTGGTGAATTGATCCAGCAAATCTGTGTTCATTCTCGTGCGATAAAGTCGTCGCTTCGCTTTGAGGCTCGGGAAGAACGTGACGCAAATACTTTCAAACATATGGATTCCTTCGGAAGCCTTCGCCATCTCGAAGACTGCGCATGTGATTTTGCGACAATTCTCAACGAGGACTGCGTCAGGCACTCCAGCAATATCTCTTGAATACTTAAGGTTGATAAAAATGTGCTGCTTCATATCTCCGTTTTCGTCAGGCATCGGAACGGGCCCACCAGAGACATCCGAAACGTCAGCGAGTTTCGCGAGTCCATTTATAACGTTCTCAATTTCGCTCATCACTCTAATGTCGTTTTCCACCCAGCCACCCAGCCAGCGGGGGACAGATAACGCCAAGCGCCTCGTTCCTCGTCGCAAGGCTTTTCATCTATCCTGCGGTCGCGTCACTGCTGGTTGGCTTTAAATCCACCCAGAAAACGCTCTTCTGCGTCTGTGTTGCCGATCAAGACCAGCTCGACCCCGAGCTCGAGGACGGTGCTCGGGTCGGGGTTGACGGAAAAATCTTCCCCGACCTGCACCGCAATAACCGTGCATTCGGATTTCTGGCGGATCGCGCTGTCGGCAATCGATTTCCCCGCCAGCGACTCCGGTACTTTCACCCGGAAGATATCCAGGCCTTCCGCGAGCATGACAATGTCCGTTCGCTTGAGCGTGTTGAAAATCGCGTTCGCGCCCATGGAGGCGTAGGACATCACGAAGTCCGCCCCGGCGCGATGGAGCGTGGGCACGTTGCGTTCGAGCACCGCGCGCGAGATGATCTGGATATCCGGGCGAAGCCGCCGGCAATAAATCGTCAGGTAGACATTGGTGTCGTCGTCATGCGAGGTGATGATGACGGTCAGGGCACTCATGATCCCCGCCGCTTTCAGGGTTTCAAGTTCGGCCGCGCTGCCGTGCACGTACTTTTCCGGATCGCGAATGCGTTCGGGCAGTTTTTCGATGATCCGGTAGTCGAAGCCGCGCTTGGCCAGCGCTTTGCCGGTCGCGCGGCCGACCCGGCCCCCTCCGATAATGACGACTGGAGCACTGGACGCATGGTAGATACAGAACAGCTCGTCGTAGTCCCGCAACTGACTGCGTGTGCCCGCGAGCACGAGGACGGTTTGATCGGTGATCAGGGCATCGGGTTCGGGCCGTTGGAACCGGCCATCCTGCCAGAGCCCCACGACATTAATGCTGAGCTGTTCGCCAAGGTAACCCTCTCCGAGCGTTTTGCCCACGAGCGGGGTATTTGTCACCGAGGCTTCCGCGACGAGCAGGCGGCCGAACATACCGATCACGTGGGTCATGGAGTCGTTGCCCAGGGTGCGTCGAGCCAGGGCTTCCCCCATCATGTGGCCCAGTTGAAAGACCTGCGTACATCCCGCGAGCTGCATGATGTCCACGGAGTCCACCAAGTTGGCGGTGGCCACGATCGGCACCTCGGCATTCATGCCCCGCACGGTGAAGGCTACGTGGGCATTGACCTCATCGCTGCAGGAGGTCGCGACCATGGCGGCCCGTTCGATTCCGGCATTGGCATAGGTGGCCGGATCGTCGAGATCGCCGTACAGGATGCTGATGTCCGAATCGTGGAAGTTCAGGGCTTGCTCAAGATCCTGAACCACCAGCACGTAACTGTAATTGTAATAGGACAGCTTGGTGATGAGCGTGCGGGTCACCTCGTCATGGTGAGTCAGCACCACATGACCGGTCATATCATGCCGGATGGTGCGCGGGGCCCGTACCGCCTCCTGGGCCTGCATCCAAGGCAAGTAAAAAAACTGGATGAACAGAAAGGGCAGCAGCACCAGCATGAACATGGTGCCGGACAATAATACGACGATGGTGAAGACGCGCCCGGCGTCGGAGGTGAACGTGATGTCCCCAAAGCCGAGGGTAGACATCACGGTCAGCGACCAGTAGACCCCGGTGATCCAACTGTGATGTTGTCCCTCCCGCTCCATTAAGACATGGAAGATAATGCTGAACACAGAGATCAGGCAGAACATCCCCACGACGAAGCGCAGCAGCAAGGCGAAGTCGCGTCGGCTGCCGGGATTGCTGAGCAGCTGCGTATATAATGCGGGTAGAAATTTCATGGTGTAGATGCCTGCTCCCCATGAAGCACCACCAGGCGACGACGGGGAAGGTCGCGGACAGGAAAGACCTGTTCCGACAACATGAGGTAGCATAGACTCAATGTGAAAACATCCTTAATCAAGAGCGTCTTGGCGGGCTTGTTGATTCAGGGGAAAGACTATCTGATCCTGAATTCCGCGGCTGGGGACAGCCACGCTACGACTAGGCCGGATGCGGCTTGCCGCTTTGGCGTGCTGAAATTTATTTCAACTTTATTAGAGCAATTTATGCGCCATTTTCAATTTTACGTTGCCGAAGGATTTTCATCCACATCATTCGCAAATTGCCTGAGCTTTCTGTACATGATTAACATTGGCTCAGGAGATCTTAATGACACGGTTTGCATATTCTAAAACCGTCGGTTTAACTGCCGTCAGGCTTAACGTTGCAGCACGGGGTATCGGATGAGCTATTCATTACGGGATGAACAATACCATGCTAACTAATGGTCGCAGGTCGTGAGCCGGGGTGTGTGCTTACACCGCATGGAACGTATTCGTCCTATGCGTGGTCATGTCAGGTCTTGGGTTTCGCCGCGAAGCCTTTGAGGATTTCCAGGTCCACGAATTCGAGCACGGAGGCATGGGTAGCTTCGAGCACAAGTTTAGGAGCCATGCCTGCGTTGTAGGCTTCGATC
>JBLIND010000131.1:0-15311 GCA_047639095.1 Candidatus Omnitrophota bacterium
CGGCGGTGTTGTACAGCTCGGTGCGCGGCGGGAAAGCACCTTTCAAATTCGTAAACGAAACCGGCCCGGTCTTCTGATTCTTCATCGCCCACTGGGCGATATCGATGTGATGCGCACCCCAGTCGGTGACCTGCCCGCCGGAGTAGTCGAGGATCCACCGCCAGTTCACGTGGAGGCGCGCCGGACAGTAGAAGGCTTCCGGAGCGGGCCCCAGCCAGAGATTGTAATCCAGGCCTTCCGGCACCGGGGCTTCGGTTTTTTCCGCACCGTGTTTGCTGTAGTCGGGATGACCACCCGGCAAGCCGACCTTGATCGTGTGCACCTTACCGATGAATCCGTTTCGAATCAGCTCAATGCCCTTGCGGAAATGAACGCTCGAACGCTGCTGACTCCCAGTCTGGAAGGTCACTCCGGCTTCCTTAACCGCGTCCGACATCATCCGACCCTCATGGATGGTAAGCGAGAGCGGCTTCTGGCCGTAGATGTGTTTGCCCGCGCGGGCGGCCGCGATGACCTGCAAGGCGTGCCAATGATCCGGGGTGGCGATTTGAACCGCATCGATATCGTCGCGCGCCAACAGCTCGCGAAAATCGTTGTAACAATCCTTCTCCGTCACGCTCTCGCTTTTGTAGCGCTGATTGACCTCTGCGCGCGCGACGTCACGTCCACCCTCCTTGTCCGCCCAATAGCCCTTGGAGAATTTATTCACGTCACACACCGCCACCACCTGCACCCGGTCATCGGATAGAAAGTTCCGCATCCAGTTCATACCGTTGTTGCCATTGCCGATGCAACCGAGGGTCATGCGTTCTGAGGGAGCGGGCCGACCATCCCTGCCGAGGGCCGAAGCCGGAATGATGGTGGGGACAGCAATCGCAGTTGAAGCGGCAGCAGCCGATTTAATAAAGGAACGACGGTTCAAGGATGGGCGCATAGGTTTTCTCCGATGAATGATATCGTATTGAACGAATTTCACCGGCTCCTTGCAAGCGAGAATCCATCAAGTAGGATAGGTAAAAGGTCATGCAACGGGAGCCGAAGCGACCAAGGCAGGGCCGTTACCTGTCCCCAGCCAGCGGGGGGACAGCTAACGCCAAGCGTCTCGTTCCTCGCCGCAAGGTTTTTAGCTATCCTACGGCTTTTGAGGCGCGCCCAGAAGGTAGAACGGTCGCCAGGTCTTTCCGCCATCCTCTGACAACTCCGACCGACCGCCCTTGAGCGGAAAGCGAAAAGCCATGTCTCGGGCCGGATCGCGGAGCACGATGGTCTCTGCATCGCGGCGCGCCTCTTCAAAAGCATAACGTGCATCGCTGTCGGTTTTGACCTCACGCCAGCGAATCGGATCCTTGCTCTCCAGCTGCTCGAAGGCCCCACCCCCATACGCATAGCGGGCGACCACCCGAGCCGGCGCGACCACCGGGCGATCATCGTCATGATAAAAGAACGGACTCTGCAGCAGGATCGCTTTGTCTTGCGGGGTAAGATAAGCCACGACGGGAAACTTGCCGTAAATGCCGGCCCACATGATGGCATCGGCATCCTTCACGGTATCTGTGGGATGAAGCAGGCCGAACGCATGACCCAACTCGTGGCCGAGTCCGGCGACCCAACGTAGCTTATTCTTCTGGGTCGGATGTTCGCCCACGAGCCCGAGCAAATCGTCCCCCGGCAGGCAGGTCACACCGCTGCCCCCACGGCCCTTGTTACCGGGACAATCCACGTAGATCACCCAGATGAAATTTGGATCGTTGTGGCGGGCACCGAACAGGCGTTTCGCTTCCGCAAGTGAGTTGTTGAATCCCCAGTCGTCTTCCCGGGGTCCAGCCGGATGATCGTAAAACCAGGCGGCCGTCTGTTCGCTTTTAGCCACCTCGACGATCGGATCGTTGAGACGAAAGGTCGGCCCTTTGAGCTGCTTGCCGTACCACTTCTGCAGGTCGAGAATCGCCGCATGGATCGCAGCCTTGTACGCCGCCCGCTCTTCCAGATCGCTCGGCACAAGGTAGATGACACGCACGGGCCGCAGCCCGGGCTTTTCCTCCTCGGCGCGGCAGGTAAGCGACAGGGAGTAGAGTATCAGGAGAACGAAGGCGTATTTGAACATCAGCCCATCAGAGCAGAGGCGTCCCGGAAACGCAAGCCGGGCAACCCGCCCTACACGCCTCCGCCGATCAGCTGCTGGGCGCGTTCGGTATAGGCCAGGTGATAGCGATCACCGTAAAAACTCTTTAGCTGATCGCGTTGGTATTCGTTGACCAGCGTTTGTTCGAAGCCCGGAGTTAAGACTTCGCTGCGCCCGACGATGACGCGCTCGAGCTGCTTCGGCACGGGATCGATTTCGATGGGGAGAATCCGATCCGTATACGCCCGCGGCGCGATCCAGAAGACCCTAAGGCCGGGTTTATCAAAGTAACTCGTCTGCCAGGTGTTGACCATGGCATGGGCTTCCTGGACGTTTAAGCCGGCTTCGACGAGTTTCTCGATAAAGGTCGTGCGGATGGCGTGCAGGCCAGTCGCATGGGGCGATTCAACCGCTTCCACGGTTTTTCCCGCGGGCAGCTCGCCCTGCCACCACAGCTTGGGAATGCCGTGGTGCCTGCGATCAAAAACAAAGGCGTGGCTGATCGCCTCAGCTCCGGTATTGCGGAGACGGATCCGACTGTCATCCGGCGCCGACACCTCGAAGGGGATCTGAAAATTTCCGACGCCGCGATAGAAGAGGAAGTGCTCGATCTCTTCACCGACCTGGAGCTTGTTGGCCTCGGCGACCCGCGCGGCGGGCCACATCGCATAGCCCCACTCGGGCGCGGCGGTAAACGCAGCCTTGCTGTCCGGCGCGAGCACATTGACCTCCCACTCGATGCCGCCGGTATAGCTCTGCCCAAAATCAATCTGGCCGTGATTGTTTGCCTTCGTCGGCGGGACCACGGTTTCACCGCCGCTGCGCTGAGGAAACCACTGACTGATGGATCCGCCTTCGAAGCCGACCTTGACCTTTGCGCGCTGAGGTTCATCCGCGTAGAAGTAGAGCACGGGCGTTTCCATTTTGACGGTTACGTTGGCAAGTGGGCGATTGAATCCTTTCCTGACCGTGCTCGACCCCATGCGCTTGAGCTGGGCCGGCGAAAAACCTGCACCGGGGAGGTCGTGGCTTTTCTTCATACCGGCATGGCTGTAGACGAACCAGGGCAGGTGCTCTTCCTCCTCCTGGAGTCCACTCAATAATTTTCCATCCGAACCGTGAACCGTGGTGAAAGTCCCCCACTCGTGAACGGTCGCGCTACCGGGTTGGGTATTCGCGTCGCTCCGCAAGGCGCCAAGGGCTGCACCGGCTCCTGCCAGTTGAATAAAGTCTCTGCGTTTCATAGGTCCATCTCCGGGTTGGCTGTAGTATGGCGCGAACCGCGGGTGGGGTGTCAGGAAGGCGTAAAGAGATTGTAAAAGAGGTGTAAAAAGGAAGGCGGATGGAGGTGGCTTAGGACAAGGAAGGAACTGCGGATGCTCATGGATTAGGGCGCACTCGGTCCCGAACATTTCGGGTATCCCTGGGTCGTGGCTTGGGACCGGGGCGGGACGAAACCGCTGATACGGATGGGTTCAGCGAGCGAAAAACACCCTGAAAGGAATAAGAATCGCCGAAAGAGCTGCGAAAAAGGCGGGGGGAAAGGCGGGGGGAAAGGTGGGGGGAAAGGCGGGGAAAAGGGGCGTTGGAGCGAGGGAAATGGGGAATTAAAAGAGACTCGAGCCGGCACATGCAACAAGTTGTTTGTGCCGGCCCTTGCCCCAAAGAAAGGAAACAACAAACAACAGGTATATACTTAGCTCACAATAGGTGATGTGCAACCCAAAAACTGCACTTTAGCGACAAAAAAATGAACAGGAATCGTGGCTCAATCATGACTCAAAGGTCGATTTCGATGCCGACCGGACAATGGTCCGACCCGGTTATTTCGGGCAAAATAAAGGCTTTTTTCAATTTGGGTCGAAGCGCTGGGCTAATCCAGAAGTAGTCGAGTCGCCAGCCGACATTTTTTCCGCGCGCACCCGCCCGATAGGACCACCAGGAGTACTGATGCGGCTCCTGATTAAACTCCCGAAAAGTGTCGATGAAACCGGCCTCAACCACCTTATCCAGGCCCGCCCGCTCCTCTTCGGTAAACCCGGGATTGCGCTTGTTGGGGCCCGGACGGGCGAGATCGATCTCTTTGTGGGCGACATTCAAGTCGCCACAAAAAATCACCGGCTTGGTTTTTTCCAGCTTGCGAAGGTAGGCGAGAAAGTCGACATCCCATTCCCGGGTCCGATAGTCCAGGCGACGTAATTCGTTCTGGGAGTTGGGCGTGTACACATTGACGAGATAGAAGGCCTCGTGTTCCGTGGTCACGATCCGGCCTTCGTCGTCGTGCTTGGCCAGCTTCATCCCTTCGCTGGCACTCAATGGATCGGGCTTGCTCAAGGTCAAGGTACCGGAATAGCCCTTCTTCTTCGCCGGGTTCCAGTGGGCCGAATACGGTTCGGGAAAATCAACGTTGATCTGTTCCGGCCAGGCCTTCACTTCCTGGAGGCAGAGGATGTCCGGATCTTCGTCGCAAAGAAACTCGAGGAAGCCTTTTCCGAGCACCGCGCGCAAACCGTTGACGTTCCATGAGAGAATCTTCATCCTGCCAACCAAGCAAAGAATTTCATGGTTATCCATTCTATTTGCGGGTATTTTCAGGACTATGAAACGCAAAATGCTGTTCTCCCTGGCCTTCTGCCTAACCGCCTGCACCCTGCCCCTCGCCTCGCATGCACAATCCACGTTGACGCCCGAAGCACGTCTCCAGCTGGATTACCTCCAAGCGCTGGAGAAGGTAGAAAAACAGCGAGCAATGCAGCTGAACGAACTCAACGACAACTACCATAAGAAGTTGCTCAAGTTGCAAGATCGCCTGGGAGACGATCCACGTGCAAAAGCGGTCGCGGCCGAGATCGAACGTATGGAAGCCCCCAAACCCACGATTCGCGACATGGATGATGATCCCGAGTTGATGAATCAGTTTCGGGCGATCTACCTGCGTGAACGCAAGCTCGTCAACCTCGCGATTGAAGACGAGCGCGAGAAGCTCGAACAGCAAAACGTGGAGGGCCAGAAAGACCAGGGCGTGCCTGCCCCGAACACCACCAGCGGCCAAATCATGCCACGCACCGACCAACCCATGCCACGCACCGACCAACCCATGCCACGCACTTCCAGCGGTGCTGCCGAACGATCGACGGTGTTTATCACCCCGCCTGACGCAGATGCCAACCAGAAAATTGCCCGGACCTCCACCGCAAGCGGCGAACGCTATGAACGCGAAAAAGTGGAAGTCGAAAGCTTTCTCCCACCCGCCCCCGCGCAATTGCTCGAAGGCGAAACGCTCATTGTCCGCGTCCATTACGAGCGCGTCGCCGGGAGCCGGGCCCGCATCTCGATTCACCCCCTGTCCGACCAGGCACCCGACACCTTTATCTCAAGCAGCAAGACCGTTTTCGGCCTGGGTGACGGCATCATCGAGCTACCCATTAAAGCACGAAGAGCCGCTCAGATGGATCGGCTCTTCCTGCAAGTCCGGGATGCGGTGACGGATAAATTGCTTACCTCCAGCACCGTCAATGCTTCGGCGGTCTGGGTTCGGCGCTAAGTCGACCCCGTCACAGGTCCCATTTTGCCTGTTTCCGGTACGCACCCTCGCCAGAAACCCAGCAAAATCCTTTTCTCAATCGTTTGAGCTTGACGATGGCGGCGTCGATTCATAGCACTACGGCCCCGAATCTAAACCAACAACCAATTCACGGAGAAACGCACATGTCAGAAGCAAAAGCGGATATCGGCCTCATCGGTCTGGCCGTCATGGGTGAAAACCTGGTCCTCAATATGGCCAATCACGGCCACACCGTCGCGGTGTATAATCGTACCACTTCCAAGGTCGATGATTTCATCAACGGGCGCGCCCAGGGCAAGCCCATCATCGGCACCCACTCGCCGGAAGAGCTCGTGGCCTCCCTCAAGAAGCCCCGCCGCATCATGATCATGGTCAAAGCTGGCGGCCCAGTCGACGCGGTGATCGATCAGCTCGTTCCCTTGCTCGACGAAGGTGATATTCTCATCGACGGCGGTAACACCCACTTCCCGGACACCATTCGGCGCACCAAGGCGCTCAAGGAAAAGGGCCTTCGCTTTATCGGCACCGGCGTCTCCGGCGGCGAAGAAGGCGCACTCATCGGCCCGAGCATCATGCCGGGTGGCGATCCTGAAGCCTGGCCAGCCGTCAAGGGCATCTTCCAGGACATCTCGGCCAAGACCGATGACGGCGAGCCCTGCTGCGACTGGGTGGGCGAAGACGGCGCGGGTCACTTCGTAAAAATGGTGCACAACGGCATCGAGTACGGCGACATGCAGATGATCTGCGAAGTCTACGACTTTATGAAAAACGGCATGGGCCTGTCCAACGATGAAATGCACGACGTGCTCGCCAAGTGGAACTCCGGCGTGCTCGATTCCTACCTCATCGAAATCTCCCGCGACATCCTCGGCTACAAAGACGAAAACGGCGAGTACACGGTCGACCAGATTCTCGACACCGCGGGCCAGAAAGGCACCGGCAAATGGACCGCCGTCGAAGCCCTCAACCAGGGTCAGCCGGTAACGCTGATCGGTGAAGCCGTGTTTGCGCGCTGCCTCTCCGCCTTGAAAGATGAGCGCGTCGCCGCTTCCAAAATTCTGAACGGCCCGGGCACCACCTTCGACGGGGATCGCGCAGCGTTTATCGACGACCTCGAACAAGCACTGTACGCCTCGAAGATTGTTTCCTACGCCCAGGGCTACATGCTCATGAAGGCGGCTGCCGCAGACTACGGCTGGAATCTCAACAACGGCGGAATCGCCCTGATGTGGCGCGGCGGGTGTATCATTCGTTCGGCCTTCCTCAGCAACATCCGCGATGCGTACACCACTAATCCGGACCTCGCGAACCTCCTGCTCGATCCCTTCTTCGAGAAGGCGGTTGAAACGGCCCAGGCCAGCTGGCGTCGTGTGGTTGCAAAATCGGTTGAACTCGGCATTCCGATGCCGGCGATCAGCACCGCCCTGTCGTTCTTCGACGGATATCGCTCCGCGCGCCTTCCGGCCAACCTGCTGCAGGCGCAGCGCGATTATTTCGGTGCCCACACCTACAAGCGGCTGGATGACCCCACGGGCGAATCCATCCACACCAACTGGACCGGTCGCGGCGGAACAACCTCGTCCAGCACCTACAACGCGTAATCTTCACGGGACCAGCAGCCTCCGGGTTGCTGGTCCTTTTTTCTTCCTTCAGGAGTCCCCTTATGAGTCAGCAAATTTCCCAACTCTTTGATGTAACCGGCCAGGTGGCCGTCGTAACCGGTGGAACCGGTGTACTCGGTGGTGCCATGGCGCGTTGCCTCGCGGCCAACGGCGCCAAAGTCGCCATCCTCGGACGCAGCGCCGAGAAAGCTAAGGTCGTCCTCGATGACATCGCCCAGGCCGGAGGCGAAGCCGCCTTTTATCCCGCCGACGTGACCGACGAAAAAAACATCGAAGGCATTGCGTCCGAGATTAAAGCGGCCTGGGGACGCGTCGACATTCTGGTCAACGCCGCCGGCGGAAATAATCCCAAAGCGACTGCGACACCTGATCAGCTCTTCTTCGACCTGCCGTCCGAAGCGTTGAACGGCGTCATGAAGCTCAACATCATCGGCACCATGGTTCCCAGCCAGGTCTTCGGTCGCATTATGACCGAGCAGAAGAGCGGCAACATCATCAACATCTCCTCCATGGCGGCCATGCGCCCGCTGACCAAGGTGATCGGCTACTCCGCATCGAAAGCGGCCATCGACAATTTCACGTTCTGGTTGAGCGTGTACATGAATCAGAATTACGGAGAAGGCATCCGCGTAAACGCGATCGCTCCCGGCTTCTTCCTCACCGAACAGAATCGCTTTCTGCTCACCGACAAAGACAGCGGCGCGCTGACTCCGCGCGGCGAAACGATCATCAGCCAGACCCCGATGGGTCGCTTCGGCGATCAGGACGAGCTGAACGGAACACTGCTCTGGTTGTGTTCACCTGCGGCCAAATTCGTCACCGGCATCGTGGTACCCGTAGACGGAGGCTTCTCCGCTTTCAGCGGCGTGTAAGCCGGATTCAGTCGATGTCCCGGTGAAGGGCTGGCGCCGCATGGGCCAGCCCGACCACCCCACACCTTCTTAGATCACCAACCCTCTCTGGAGAAAATATGAGTTACGATAAACAGCAATTAATTGACCTCCCCGCCAACAAAACCCACCTCGTCGGCATCGATTCCGATGGATGTGTCTTCGATTCCATGACCGCCAAGCAGCGGCTGGTTTTCCACACCGTGGTCATCGAGCACTGGGGCCTGCAAGCCATCGAAAAAGAGCTCCGCGAAACCATGGAGTTCGTAAACCTCTATTCGCAATCCCGAGGCCAGGATCGTTTTGTCTGCTTCGATCTGTCGATCGACCTCCTGCAAAAGCGTCCGGAAGTGCTCGCGGCCAAGGTGAGCCTGCCCGACACCGCCGACCTCAAGACCTGGCTGGCGAGCGGCGGACCCTTCGGCAACAACGGCCTCGAAGCAGCCATTGCCGGCGAAAAAGTGGAAGCCTTGAAAGACAGCGCATCCCTGAAGAAAATTCTCGGCTGGAGCCTGGGCGTGGACGCCGGCGTCAAGACGCTCGACATCATCCCGCCGTTTCCGCATGCAAAATTTTTCCTCGAGCACGTGGGTGAGCAGGCGGATCCGATCGTGGTGTCCTCCACCCCGATTGCCGCGCTGAACCACGAATGGGAAGGCAACCACATACGTCCGTACGTCAAATTTATCGCCGCCAAAGAAATCGGCACCAAGGTCGAACACCTGACCATGGCCACGACCAACGGCAAATACGATCGGGATAAGGTGTTGATGATCGGAGATGCGCCGAAAGACATGGAATCCGCCGAAGAAGTGGGCGTCCATTTCTACCCGATCAACCCGGGCAAGGAAGATGCTTCCTGGCAGCGCCTGCACGAAGAGATCTTCGCAAAATTTCTCGAAGGTTCGTACACGCCCGAGCTCGAGCAGGAATTGAAAGACCAGTTTCTCGCCAGCATGCCGGCCGAGCCCGACTGGCCGCAGGTTGGCTGAGATCGGGCGACCGCATGGTTACCCAGAAAGAGATTGCCGAAGCCTGCAATGTATCCGTGACCACCGTGTCGCGGGTGCTATCAGGCAAGGCCCGGAACATTGGCGTCACGATCCAGACCATCGACCGGGTCAAGGCCGAGGCCGAACGGGTGGGCTATGTGCCGAACGCGCACGCCCAGAATCTGAAAGGCGTCTCGACGAAGACCCTGGGCGTCGTGGTCAGCGACTTTGAAGATCCGTTCATCGGCTGGATTACCGGCGAGCTGCAGCGTCTGGCTGCCGAACGCCGATACTCCCTGGTGCTCGAAGGCTTGAGCCCGAACACCGGCGCGCTGCTGAAGCACCATGTCGACGGCTTGATACTCGTCGGCACGCATGATTCGTCGAGCTGGGCCAAACCCTACCTCGAGCAGAACATTCCCTGCGTATGCATTGGGCACACGCCAGATCCCAAAACGATCCAGGGGGTCACCGTGGATGAGGCCTCCGGCTTCGCCCAGCTCATCGCGCACCTGAAAGTGCTCGGTCACGAACGACTGGGATTCATCGGCGGGAATAATCGGCTGCACAAACAACGGCACGAGCATTTTGAGCGATTGGCCGGAGCCAATACCCGTCCCGCCTGGATGGTCGACAGCACCCAACCGCCCATGCGGGCGGGGATGAGCACGGTCCAGCGCATGATCGAACAATCGGGCAATGAAATGCCCACCGCGATCGTCGCCGCCAGTGATATTCGCGCCCTCGGGGCGATCCGCGGCCTGGTGCAGGCGGGGCTGTCGGTGCCGGAGCAGATCTCGCTCACCGGTTTCGATGACATGCCGCTCGCGGCCTACACCAACCCGCCGCTGACCACGATTCGACAGCCCATCGAAGCGATCTGCGAGCAGGCCTTTGACCGGGCGACCGGCAAGGCGGGAAGCATGGATGCGGTCAGCCTCCTCCCGGCGGAACTCGTCATACGCAACACCAGCGGACCGGCGCCGACCCGGTAAAAAAGAAAACCGCCAACAAGTGGCGGTTTTCCAAAAATAGTTTTTTGTGCTGCGCCTACTTCAGTCGAACGGAATCTCCGACTTTAATATCGCCGTCCACGATGTCTGCAGAGACGAAATCGCCGCTGCGCGTGCCATCGCACTTCACCTTGCCGACGACTTGATCGCCGCGATACACGTCAAACTCCTTGCCCGCTTTGACCTTCGCAGAGGTTTTGATAATGACGTAGTTGAACTCTTTGTCCACCTGGTCGACCAGCGCTGCGCCTGCGGGTACTGCTGCTTTAGCGGCTCCGGCTTCAACCGGTGCTTCAACGGTCGGCTCAGCTTCACCACCACCGGTGGTTTCACAACCCGTAACCATGAATAAACACGTACTGACCAGCCCACATCCCAGTAGATTGATCATGAATGATTTTTTCTCCTTCATGTTCTCGTAACCTTTCTTTCTATTCTTTTGGTAAAAACGTTTCTAAGGGACACCCGTCACACATCGGCGTCGCTCGGCAATATCGCTTACCCAGCTCAACAATCAATGCATGAAACTCGTTATATAGTCCAGTATCGCCTCTGAGTTGTAAAGAAAAAAGCCGGGAGAGCGCTTTGTAGTCCTCGTTCTCGGCCGCCCACCTGTGACGTGTCAGCAGTCGACGCGTGTAGGTATCGATCACGAATACGGGACGTTCCGCCGCATAGAGCATGATGCAATCGGCGGTCTCGGGTCCGATGCCCCAAATCGCGAGCAGCCGATTGCGCAACACCTCATCTGGCGCATCGAAGAGCCGATTCAATTGCCCCGCATACGTCTCGACCACGCAGGTCGCGAAGGCCTTCAACTTCTTCGCCTTGCTGTTGTAATAGCCGGCGGGGCGAATCCATTCGGCCAACACCTGCACCTCGGTTGCGTACAAGACCGGCCAGTCGATCGCGGAATGTAGCTTCAGCTGATCGATGGCTTTGGACGCATGGGTCCAAGCGGTGTTCTGGACCAGGATCGCTCCGATGATCATTTCATCGGGACCGTCACCTGGCCACCAGTGTTGCGGTCCGAAGCGCGCGAGCAGGCGCGTGTAGACGTCCAAGAAGGGAGGTTCGCTCATCCAAGGGTTTTCCTATGATCGGAACGATTTTGCAACCGGCTTCAGATCACAGAAAAACCGCAAGCAGGAGAATTAGAGGTACCAAAATGCACTTGAGCGACAGCGCGCGTTTGGGTACGTATGGTTCCTGGAGTACAACGCGCACAAACAGGAGATCTGTCATGTATAAATCCTTCCTATTCATCCTAAGCCTGCTCGGCGCAGGATTTCTGATATCTGCATCCGCCCAACAGCCGGTCTTATACTATGCCTTCGAAGATGGCACGGGCACGTACATCAGCAGTGCGGTCGAACCTGCGGTCAGCAATTCCGTGAGCATTGCCTATGCCGGGGCACCGGTAGCGATACCGGATGCGGGCTCGGTCGATATTCCGGTGAATGTCAGTGGCCTCGCCGGCACGATTACGGATGTGCGCTTTCGCATCGAAGGCGGTGCCTGCTCGACCACGCTCAACGATCCCGGCAACGGTATCGCACACTCGGCCATCACAAACCTGACCATCTCCCTCGTCTCCCCGGTGGGCACGGTGATCCAACTGATGGACCAGGCGGGCGGTCTCGGCACCAATCTCTGCCAAGTGGTGTTCTCCGATGCGGCGACGAATCTGTTCGACACCGTCACGGCGACGAACAATCCGTACAGCGGCGACTACCTGCCGATCACGCCCTTCGGCTCGCTGTTCAATGAAAACCCCAACGGCGATTGGTTGATTCGTATTGCGGATGGGCTGGCGGCCAACACCGGCACCTTTTATACGGCGGCGATTGAAATCGAAACCGGCACACCCGGGGGCTCGCTGAAAGGCAACAGCGGAGACGAGCGCTGGGTCGCCGGTGCGCCCAACGGCTCCACGCCCGGCGGCGCCCTGGATTTTGATGGCGAAAATAATAACGCAAATGGGGATGCGATCGACACCGGGAAAACCATCGCCTCGCTCGGCATGATCGATCAGGCTTACACGGCCAGCGCCTGGATAAAACCGGAGTTCGTCGGAGGTGACCGGTTTGTTTTTGGTTCGTTGGGTCCAACTTTTTTCCACCTGGGCATGCGGGGGGAAGTCCTGCGTTACGGGCACTATGGCAATGACCTGAGCGGAGAAAGCGGAGTACGCCCCGATCGCTGGATCCATGTAACCTGGCTCTACAGCGAAGGTACCCAGCAGATTTACCTCAATGGCGAGCTCGACAACGGTCCGGCCCTGCGCGGGCTGATCCAGGAGACCGGCACGTTGTGGATCAGTCGGGCCCAGAATGCCTCCCGGGCGTTCAACGGGGTCATCGACGAAGTCGCGGTCTGGGACACGGCCCTCGCGCAGAACCAGATTGAAGCGCTCGCGAGTGGGGCGAGTCCAACCAACCTGCCACCGGCCACAATACCCGCCCTGAACCTTCCCTTGATTTCGTTTCAAGGCACGAACGGCCTGTGGAACGTCTACCAGCCCATCGGAATCGGCGCCGGCTTCGGCGTCACGACCACCTGGGAAGCGGCCTATACCAACGCCACCAATTCCATCCTTCAACTGGATGCCAACAGCTATACCGGCCACCTCGTCTGGGTCGAATCACTCGAAGAAAATGCTCTGGTCCATCTAATCGCCAATAAGGCCAACGTGTATATCGGGGCGACGGACAACGAGACCTTCGGCGGTACGGAAACCGGTATCGGCGGCTGGGTGTGGGCCGGGAACGGCGCGGATACCCCACCGCCTTTTGTGTATCACAATTTTTTCACTCCGGGAGAGCCGAACAATGCCGGAGGTGGCGAAGATGCGGCGCACCTGCGGGCAGATGCTTTCTGGAACGATCAGGGCAGCGGCCTGCCCTCGGATCGCGCTGGTGCGGGCTCACCCGCCTATGCGTCGGTGATTGAATGGGAAACGCAGCTGAGCGAGCCCTACCCCGGCAGCCGGGTGATTCGCCAAGCCTTGCCGGATACCCTTCCCGGAACCGGCGGTGGAGCGGGACTGCTTTCCGCGTACGAGTTAACCGATAGCAGCGCCTGCCTGACCGTTGAACAGGCGATCGACAACCTGCTGTCGACGAACGGAATCGTCAATACCGGCTACATCCCCACCATGAATGTATCCGATCCGGAGAACGCGGGTGACGATGGCCGATTCATCGAAAGCAATCCCCTGCTCGGCAACACGGCAGGCGACGACAACTATATTTCCGCGGTGTACAAAGGCACGATCGTGATTCCGACCAGCGGCGAATGGAGCTTCGGCAACCGTGCGGACAATGTTACCGCGCTCCGTATCGTCGGCCAGACCTTCCTCTGGGCGACGGGCAACCTGTTTATCGATCCGATAGATACCTCCACCGTCTACACGCGCCCGAACACCGGCGACAATGGACGTGCAGGCGTGATGTTGGATGCCGGGGAATACGATATCGAAATCATCGGCGGCGAACAGACCGGCGGCGCACAGTGGGAATGGTTCACCTCCTCAGGGCGCTTCTTCAACGAAGCGGATTCGTCGGCCTGGCGGCTGATCGGGGATGCAGGCGGCAATGTGGTCGGAATCCCGGGCATGGTGGTCACCAACCTCACCACCTGGACCGTAGCCAGCTCGGAACCCGGGGGTACCCAGGTCCTGAACATTGCAGATGGAGAGGCCGACCTCGTGGTCTCGAACACGGTGAGCGATCAGGTGGATCTCAATTTCCGTGACCCGAACAATGGCGGTACGGGTAGCATACCCGGCGACCGGGCTTTTCCGAATGACACGGGGGCAGACGACCAGGACTTCGCGCTTAAGGCCGAAGGGTTTATCGAGATCCCAATCGACGGCGTTTACCAATTCGGCTTCCAGGGGGATGACGGAGGCTACCTCCAGATCCACAGTCAAACCTGGGACCGCATCATCGTGACCGCGACCGGGAACTCAACCATCAATGGAGATCGCATCCAGTGCGATTGCCTGACCGGCAACAGTCGAACGATCGGACAAGTCACCCTGACCGCGGGCATCTTTCCGGCAACGGCGTTTTTCTTTGAGCGCAGCGGCGGCGCCTATTGGGAAGTCTTTGGTGCCGGCATCAGCCAGTCCCCCGTGCTGTTGACCGCAAACGGTGCAGGCACCCTGGAATTGGATCCGGGGCTGGCTCTGACCGGTCCCGTCATCGGTGGGGACATCGTTATCGACTCCATCTTCTATGATGCGATGGGTCCGTCGGTCACATTCACCTGGCAATCCGGGGACAGCGCCAGTTATCGAATCGAAGCTTCGACAGACGCCCGGGGCTGGACGCCGATCGCCACTGGGGTGGCTTCTCAGGGGGCGACCACCACGGTACTCGTGGCCGGACCTTTCAGCTCACTCTTCACGGTGTTCCGGATCGCACAAGAGTAGACTTGGAACCAAAGCCGGGGTCGAACCGGCCGCCCCTCCAAAACACCGCAACCGCACAGGCAAACCCGTCAAAATGGCGTTGAAGGGGTGTGCCCGAGCGGCCCCTTCGTGGGCACGGCTCGCAAACACGACGGTTATTACATAAAATTCGAGTGAAACATGCGCTTTTAAAGGCGAAAAAGGCTGATTCTACCCTTCCGAAGTTCTCGCATCCGGGTATATAAGGGTTTTCAGGTGTATTTTCGTATGTCTCGCACTCCCTACACACTTATTTTAGCCAGCATAACCCTGTTTATGCCCGGAGAATTCAGCCTCCGCGGCCAAGCGCTGGATCTGGCCCAACCGGCCATTCGTGCAAACTATGTAAAGCAGCTGCACAAGCAGGAGACGCTCGCCCTGAGAGCGGCGAGCGATCTGGCGACCCAGTCGGGCTGGCAACAAAGCGGTCGCGTGGGCAACATGTCCTATGCGCTGCAATCCATCGACGAGGGTCAGCCGCGGTACTATCGCACCCTGAATGTGAATGCCGCGATTTCAACCACTGTCAATCTGGTACGCAACACGAGTCCATACCTGGTCGATGGTAGCGGAGTCACGGTCGGTGTCTGGGACGGCGGCGCGGTGCGCCCGACCCACAACGAATTTGGTGGGCGCGTGACTTTGCAGGAT
>JBLIND010000132.1:0-15258 GCA_047639095.1 Candidatus Omnitrophota bacterium
GTTTCTGCAGGGCCGGAAGGATGTACTCCTCGTCCTGGACCGCGTTGAGGATTGCCTTTCGCCGAGTCTCCGAGAGTTTGTCCGCATCGTGCTCGGCATTGTCGCTGAGGAAATTCATCAAGGGTTCGGTATCTGAAGGCGGCATGAAGACATCGACGTAGGGAAAGCGTTCCTTCAGACGTCCGGATTCTTTCATCCCGACCATGCAGCCCATCAGGCCGACTTTCAGCTCGGGCTTACGCATTTTGAGTTGGGAAATGTACTGCAGGCGACCGACCGCGCGATCCTCCGCCTGCTGGCGGACCACGCAGGTATTCATAACAACGAGATCGGCTTCATCGGCCTGCTCGGTCTGCAGGTAGCCCAGTGATTCCAGTTGGGAGCCCAGATGACGTGAGTCGGCCTCGTTCATCTGACATCCGATAGTCCAAATATTGTATTTCAACGGCATCCGGAAAATATAGGGGCAAAAAGGCGGGTGTAAAGGTTTCTCGGAAGCAGCCTGCATCCTGGTGGGCCGGAGAGGGACTTCCGGCGTGCGATCAACGCGGCTTATTCGGGTGAGGGCAGACCGCCTGGCGGAGCGAGGCCTTCCTGGCCTTCCTGGGGCTGGAGCACGCCTTCCTCAACCAACTGGTTGTCCATTGCCGGGGTGAGCGCAACCGGTAAGGGCGGCAGACCTTTGCGCAGGACTTCCATCTGATAATCACGCAAGTGCTGTTCGAGCTCTTCGCCGGAATACTTGGGTTCCTTTACAACCACCGGGGGCTTGGGAGGCGCTTGCGGCTTGCGAGAGGAGACGTACTTGCTTCGCATAAAGCTGGGAGTTGGACGAGAGCTGGTGGGGGCCGCAGCGGGTGTGCCGGACACAATCTGAATTTTGATAGTTTTTTCATCGCCGTTCCGAACGATGACCGCGCTATCGTCTTTGTAGTTCACCGATTTGAGCGAAATGCCTTCAAAGGGTCGATCCAGGCGCAGGGTGAAGCTCTTATTCTCATTGATCTCAAGCAAGCCGATGCGGGGGCGGCCTTGATTGTCTTCCATAAGCATCGTCATGCGGTAGGCTTCCACCCAGGATGGTCCGGTGACGACCGGTTTTGGTTCGGGCGGCTTTACGACGATGGCCGGCGCTTTGCCAAACGGGGCCTTATCGATGATGATCTGATACCGATCTAAGCCAGAAGCCCCGTTGGCGGTGATCGCAACGAGCAGAGAGGAATAGAAGAAGATGAAGAAAGCTTTCATAGATTGATCTTATTAAACACTTTAATACAGACCCTGTACACCCTAATTTCGTTCAGCCGAATTCAAGATTTATGCCTTTTGACATCACCAGCACTCAAAATCCCCGTGTAAAACAACTGATCCAGTTGCGTAAGCGGAGCGTCCGCGAGCGCGAGCAGCGGTACCTGATTGATGGGCATCGTGATATCCAACGCGCGGCCGCATCGGGCGTGGAGCTGGAGGCCGTCTACTATTGCCCCGAACAGATCGAGGCCTCCCGAATCGCCGAGCTGGGCCAGGGGATCAGCGTCAGTCCGCACGTGCTGGAGAAGATCAGCTATCGGGAGAATTCCGAGGGCCTGCTCGCGGTGGCCCGCATGCGGGCGCTCACCCTGGATCAGTTGACCGTCTCTGAGAACCCCTTGATCCTGATCGCCGTCTCGATCGAAAAGCCGGGCAATCTCGGCGCCATCCTGCGAACGGCCGATGCCGTCGGCGCGGATGCGGTGCTCGTGGCAACGCCCGCCGTCGACATCTACAACCCCAACGTGATCCGTTCGAGCACGGGCACCGTGTTCACGGTGCCCCTTGCGGTAGCCGATGGCCCGGCGATTCAAGCCTGGCTGGCGGAGCGGGGCATCTCCGGGATCGCGACCGTCCCCGATGCCACTCAATCCCTTTTCGCCACCGACCTGCGCGGACCTGTGGCATTCCTGCTCGGGCGTGAGCAGGATGGCTTGGACGATGCCTGGCAGACGGCGGCTTCCATCCAGGTGTCGATTCCCATGAAAGGGCAGGCCGACTCACTCAATGTCTCGGTCAGTGCGGCCGTCCTGGCTTACGAGGCCATCCGGCAGCGGGAGGCCGGATGAACCTTTACCGATCGATGATTACCGCTTACCTTCCTCGATATGCCTGTTAACCCGCAACTGACCTGATGGACGATTACCAGAGAGAGATTTCCCGCGCGACGGTGTGGGTATCCCGGGCCGCCCTGGCGTTTGGTTGCCTGCTTTCGGTCTACCTCACCGTGGCTACCTTGAACAAGGGCGTGGTGTATGGCTGTGTGGGGGAGCCATCCTGCTACCTGACCCTGCGCACGCCCTGGGGGCGCTGGTTTGGCCTGCCGATTGCGCTGCCGGGAGCGGTGGTGTTTGGCGTTCTGTTTTTTCTTTCGTTCTGGATCAAACCCTACACCACGGAGATCACGTCGTTAGCGGCCCGAAAATGGTTTGTGTTTCTCGCCGCCTTAACCGGCTTCGTGGGCGTCTGGATGATGGCGGTTCAGCTCGGCCTCCTGCGCACGATCTGTCCCTTCTGCGCGATCGCGAATGGCTGCGGGATCCTCGTCGTGGTTTTGTACATCAGCTGGTTTCCCCGCGACCTGCCTTCGACCTTGAAAGGCTTGCTGGTGACCCTGCTCGTCGTGGCGGGCCAATACGTGGTGCCTGCAGGTACACCCGCGATGAAGTCCGGTCCGGCTATCACACCCAAGGCCTCCGCTGCATCCGACGTCAAGCCCGAGGATGAGTTTGCGGGCACACTCTTTTCCCTTGAAGCACCTCCAGACCCCGTGGTTCGGAAAAACTTCGATGATCGGGAACTCGTCTTTAATACGGCCGGCCTGACCACTACGAATGCCCACGTCTTTGGTCGGCATGAAAAAGTCATTTTACCCCCGGCACCGGTACTGACACCCCCTCAGGTGTTTGAGGAGGAAACGTTGATTTCTGGATCCATGGGTACGCGCGTGCAACGCACGCACTATGACCTGGCGGCGGGAAAGATTCACTTGAAGGTTGGGGATGTCCCGATCCTCGGTCCAAGCAACGCGACCCACGTCGTCGGCCTGATGTACGACTATACGTATACGAATTCGGTGATGATGCATCATATGATGGACCTTGCGGTCGATCGATATGATGGCCAGCTCGCGGTGGTGTTGCTGCCGGTGCCGCTGGATAAAGACTGCAACGACTGGCTGCTCTACACCAAGGATCCGCACACGAACTCCTGTGAGTATACTGAAATGAGCATGCTGATCTGGCGACAGAAGCCTGAGTTGTTCCACGAGTTTGAAGCCTACATCACCCGGTCCATTCCGCCGCCCCCGCTGCATCAGGTCGACGCGGTAGTACGGAAGCTCGTGGGGGAAACGGTGTACAACCACCCGTTCAGCCGGGACGATGCCTATCGAACCTTGCGGCAAAATGTCCTGCTCTACCGTAAGCTCGATCTGGGGCCCTTGCCCAAGTTGATTTCGCAGAAACGAGTGGCCCTGGGGATGACCCCCATTGCCGAAGATCTATTTAACTACCTCGAAAACCTGCTGCTGCTCGAGCCGCCGGGTGCCCTGCCGGAATAGGCCTACGCCTTAGGCGTGATCACAATGCTGTACCGTACGGGTTTCACCGTGGCCTTGACCTTTTCATGGGCCACATCGTTTTTGTCCGTCATTTTCCGGCGCAGGGTGAGGAGGGCTGTTTCCGCCTCCGCATCACCTTCAAACATCGATCCGATATGCCGGAAGTTCGTGATGAAGCCTTTGATCATCGTCGTCTCGAACTGTTGTTTATGGGCAACCTCATTTTGTACCTCTGAGAAAGGTTGTGAAAAAGGATTGTCCAGAAATTCCGCGGCCAGGTTGATTCCGGAAGCCAGCGCTTCTTTGCTGAAGGTTTTGGTTTCGGAGCCAAAGGTCACCTCGGCCTCTGCGGTGGACAGGTGGTCGGCTTTCAAGGTGAAGCGATTGAGGTCCTGGTTGAACGAGACGAAGGGGAGAATGCTGCGGGTACTGTTCGGGTCTTTATCCTTTCCAAAGAAGCAGAAGGGGTAGCGGGTGCTTTCCACTTCGATGGTGCCGTCCTGGCTGCCCAGGATTTTGTGTCCGCCCGCGCCGTGGGCTTTTCCGCTCGCCAGGTCGACGTGGATACTGCCGAGGTCGCCGTCCATGCCGAGTCCCTTCAGGAAGGCGTACGCCATCACCAGGTGTCCGTTCGCACCCGGATGTACGCCATCGCCTCCAGCCACATGATATTCTTCGCCGAGTACAGCCTTGGCGGAGATCATCGACGCCTTCATCGCATCAAAGACATCGGCGTGGGGCATGCCGTACTCCTTCGCCAGCCGATCGGCGATCGCGCTCAGCTGTGCCAGGTTGTCGTTGTACACCTCGTCGAAGGGTGGATCTTCCCGCCGCCAGGTAAAACTGTCGACCACACCCGGGGTGCCCACGACTACCGTGGCATTGGCTTCCTTCATACGATCGAGAATTTTACGCATGCCGTTTTCGTATTCTTTGCCGATGGCTTCTTCATAGGCGCGGTAGGATCCGTCATTCATGCCGTAGCAGGTGGTCACCACATCCGGCTTCCAGGGGACGAGGTCGTTCTCCATGCGCGAGGCAAATCCCGGAGCCCGTTCGCCACCCCAGCCGAACTGAAAGCACTGGATGTCGAGATCAGGACGGCAAACCTGCAGGTAGGTTTCGATAAATTTACTGTACTGTTTCTGCTCGGTGATTGAGTCGCCGATGATGGCCAGGCGGTCGCCTTTTTCGAGTACAGGTTCGATGGCGTTCGCGACCCCTTGGACGCTGATCCATGCGAGGATGCCGGTCAGGAGGTGGCGGGAAGAAGTTTCAATGCTGTTTTTCATAATCGGTTCCGGTTTAGATGTTCGATACAGACTATCATGGGGAGTCGTTGCGGGAAGTGAAATTACTACTGCGTGGCTTTGAGCAGATGTTGCTCGATGAAATTCCAGATGTCTGCATGGGAAAGGGTGCGTTTGCCGCAAAGAGGGGCTGGGCGCAGAGGGCGAGCGCGATGAACAACTTCATTGCTCAGCCGCTGGAACAAGCGTGACTCCTCGTTTTTTCAGGGCTTCCTCCAGCGCTTCACGTGTGGTCTTGTCGGGATGAATCCAGGCCGTGACCTTTCCCGTCTTGAAGCTGGCCGTGGCCTGTTCGACGCCGTCCAGCCGATAGATGGCATCGTAGGCGCCGAAGCTGCAGGCTTTGCAGTCCAGGCCGCCAACGTCAATCTCGATGAAGGTTAACTCCGTGCGCGGCGTGGTGCAGAGCGCCTTTACCCCGAAGGTATGCTGGGATGCGTTACGAACTTTGTTATCCAGTTGTTTGATCAGGTCTTCCGGTTTCGCGTTGGGAAAGGCCGTCTTCGCATCGTAACGCACGTGGACCTCCGCCCGATCAACATCGACTTCGATGAGTTCGATTTCCGGGAGAGCCTTAAAGGTCTCGCGCAGATCATGCACCCGGTCGGGATAGAACAGACCGGTGACCTGATAGCGCACCGGTTCCTCCGCCCCGATGGCGAGGCTGGTCAGCAGTCCGATGAGCATAAGCTGTTTGAAAAGTGTCATGGTTCCTTGCTTTGAAAGAGGGGGTGTTGCACCAGCGCATGGATCAGGCTGCGCACGCCGCCACCGCTTTTCTGCGCCTCGGAAACGATTTCCGCGATGGCGGAACGATCCCGAAAGCCCATGGCGCGTCCACAAGCGTAGACCGCCAGTTGTCGGGTGAGGTTTTCGGCGAGCGCGTCTTCGTCCGAGAGCAGGAGTTTCTGCATGCCTTGGACCTGTTCAAAACTTCTGCCATCCGGAAGCTCGCCCGAGGCATCGACCGCGGGGCCCAGTTTGAAGCTGATCCCGATTGCCGGATCGATGGCTCCACGTGGGGCGGGTTCACCTTCTCCGATGGATCGATAGCGGGTGCGGAAGCCGCCGATGACATCAAAAGATTCGAGAGCGAACCCGGGAGGATCGATGTGTTTGTGGCAGGACGCGCAGGACGGATCCGCACGATGCTTGTCGAGTTGTTCGCGAATGGTGCTCGCTCCGCGTACATCGGGTTCGATGGCCGGAATGTTCGGGGGCGGGGGCTCCGGCGGTTTACCCAACAGTCGATCGAGTACAAACGCTCCGCGGGGCACGGGGGATGTCGTGGTGCCGTTGGCGGTAATTTTCAAGACCGATGCATGGGTGAGGAATCCACCCCGGGGACAATCCGCAGGCAGAGCCACGCGCCGGGTGGTGGTTCCTTTCACGTCCGGTATGCCGTAGTGCACCGCCAGTCGTTCGTTGAGCATGGCGAAATCCGATTGGATGAGGTGGTGCACCCCGAGGTCCTTGTCCAGTAGCTCCCGAAAGTACGCGTGGGTTTCGGCGATCATGGAATCCTGCAGGTAAGCATCGAATTCCGGGTACAATTTTCGGTCCGGGTCGTTGGCTGCAATTTTATACAGGCTGAGCCACTGACCCAGGAAGTCCTCGATGAAGCGCTGGGAGCTTGGCGCGTTGAGCAGGCGTTCCACCTCGTCGTGCAGCGATGCGTGCAGGCCTCCACTTCGGGCAAGCTCCACCATGTGGGCGTCGGGCTGCGTATTCCCGAGGAAATACGAGAGGCGTGAAGCCAACGCAAACGCATCCAGCGGGCCTTCGTTTTCAAGATGAAAAAGAAAGTCGGGTGAGCAGAGAGCCGCCCGGTACGCCCAACGCATCGCGCTTTCAAAGCAGTCGTCGGCCTCCAGACGTTTTCCCACGTGATCCAGATAGTTTTTGCGCAGCTCATCGCTTACCGGCCGTCGAAAGGCGCGGGGGAGGAAGTCGGCGAGGAGGCGGTCGGCATCGACCAGGGGCGCTTCGCTGTGCACCGTCCACAAACCCGGATCGGGATCCGGTCGATTGATGCCGGCGCCGATCTTGCGAACCTTCTTGCGTATGGGCTTGCGCGACTTTGCAGCCGTGTCCCATTGCTGCAGCGGTAGCTCTCCGAAGATCAGGCGATGCGCGCGCGGCGGCCAGAGGTCGTGCAGGGGACCTTCAATGTCCAACCAGTCACACGCAATTCCGGGGCCGGTGTAGCCCATGGCCCGCAGCTCTCCACGCGTATGGGCTCGGGCAATCGATGCGGTGTTAAAACCTATGATCTCGTTACGATTCAACCATACGTCCATCTCGTGTTCCCGGGCGTCCATCGATGGTGCATCGAAATAGCCGAGGACGTAGCTGGGGTGCTGGCCCCCGCGTCCATCTCCGGTGAGCTGGACAACCGAGAGCCGCCCCGCCTCGATGCCCCGGGAGGGCAGGACCTGTCCCTTGTCCCATTGAAAGCTCCAGAGCGACGTTCGCAGGCGATACGTTCCCGGATAGATGGTCACATGCGAGGCGAAGTACGGGCTGAACGATTCGTCCTCCGGTCGGAAGAGGCCGACCGTGCTGTTGCGGTCAAAGGTGCCGATCCGTTCGTGTGCCCCCTGGTCGATGTGGTCGTATTTTCCCGCGGGGGGGAATTCGGGATCGATCTTTTTGTCCCGGAGCATGACCCCATCGCCCCGCATGAGGATATGGGCAACGAAACCCCCGCGTTCAGCCAGCGAGAGCCGTTGCGTGCGCACCTGTGGCGCTTCCGGTTGGGTGGCGATGGCGAGGTCGAGGATGTGATCCGCGGCCTCCATGTACTTGGCCAGATTTACGTGCGACAGGTCCAGGGCATCGCTGAGTTTGTCAAAGCCATGGGCCGAACCATCGGGCGGTAAAATTTCCGAGAGCGCGAGGCCGGGCATATCGAAGAGATCACGAATCGTGTGCTGATACTCCACCCGGGTGAGCCGGCGCAGGCGGGGTCGTCCGGATTGCTGCAGGTCCTGGTCTGCTTTCACCAGGGTGTCGTACAGGGTTTTTACGAGGGCTTTACGCGCGTCCTCGGGTGGGCGTTTCTTCTTTTTGGGCGGCATTTCCCCGGTGTCGATGCGGTCGTGAATCTTGACCCACGTGGCAAACGTGTCTGCATCGGTATAGTCTGCTTTCAGCTGGGTCAGGTCCAGTCGGCCTTTCTTCGTTTCGGCATCGTGGCATTCGATGCAGTGCTGATCGAAGAACGTGTCCGTGGAGATATCCGGCCCGGCCGCAACAGCGCCAGCAAGCATAATCAACAGGTGGATGAATCGTTTACGCATGGGCTTAGTGATTAAAGGTAAACTCGGTTGCATTGAGCAGGCTCCAGAAAATGTCTTCGTAGACGGCCGGGTCCTTAATCGCATCGCCCACGACCAGTTCGCGAAAGTCGCGGAGCTCCGCAGGCGTCGGTCGGCGACTCAGCGCGCGAATAAACAGGGCTTCGATCACCTCATCCGGGCCGGAAAGGGTGTCGATGAGTTTTTTCAGTTCGCCGTTCGCTCCGAGGCGATCACGTACAGTCGCGCCGACCGAGAGGTGTAGGGTCTGGGACAAAGTGGGTTCGGTTTTGGTTTCACAGGCACAGATCGTTCCCCGGCTCGAGCGTCCGAAGGTTTCGAAAAAGGCGTGCCCGAAGTTTGGCCCTTCGGTGCCGCCATTTCCGCGTGGGTAATAATCAATCGCGCGGGTGCCTTCCGGGAAACCGGGCAAGCCAAACGGCATCCCGGTCGCGGTGACGATGCTGTCCAGTAGCACATCGGCGCGCAGGCGTCGGAGATGCGCGTGCGAAAATTGACGGGTGTCGCCCGCATTGGTTGCGTTGGGCTGGGCGCTCAATTGGTAGACCTCGGCGTTACAGATGTCGCGTACGAGACTGCGCAGGTTGAAGTTGGATGCGACCAGGTGTTCGGCCAAGGCATCGAGCAGGGGACCATTCACCGGGGGATTGCTGACCCGTACGTCATCCACCGGCTCGATGATTCCGCGGCCCATGAGCTGGGCCCAGATGCGATTGGCCAGATTGCGGCTGAACAGGTCATTGTCAGGGGAGGTCAACCAGGACGCGAGCGCATGGCGTGGATCGCCACCCGGTTCCACGGGTTCAATCGCGCCCAGCACCCGGGCAGGCATCGGACGCCCGTCGACCTTGTGTTTCGCGGGGCCCGCCTGGGTGTCGTAATAGATGCGTCGCTCACGTGCCTCCACTCCGGGTTTGCGTTTCATGCCGGTGAAGAAACTTACGAAGCTGTAGTAGTCATCCTGGGTCCAGCGATCAAACGGATGATTGTGACACTCCGCGCATTGGATCTGAATACCGAGAAAAAGTTGCGAGAAGTCGGCGGCAAAGGGTTTGGGTTCAAAGTTCGGTTTGTGGACGAGCATGGTGTAGAGATTTGCCGGACCGTTCGCGAGATTGCTGCCGGATGCGCTTACCATCTCCGCAACGAACTCGTTGAGCGGTCGATCCGTACGCATCTGCCGGCGTATCCATTCGTAATACGCCGAGGCCGCCTTCACGTGCGTGGCCACCGGGGCGTAATTTCCACCCATGACCCGCAGCTGTTCCGCCCAGATCGCGGTCCAGAGATCGGCGAACGCATCGTCCGCGAGGAGGGTGTCGATTTTATGTGCCCGCTTGTCCGGACCGGTGTCGGACATGAAGAGCTGGTACTCCTCCACCGTCGGCGTGCGGCCGGCCAGGTCCAGGGTGATGCGCCGAAGGAAGGTTTCATCGTCACAGCGCTGCGACGGCGCGATCCGCAGTTTCTGCAGGCGATCAAAAACCAGGGTGTCGATGTAATTGTTTTCCGGTGGATTGGGCCAGGTGAAGCCCGCGGCCGGGGGGAGCATTATCACTTCCGCCCCGATTGTAAACCGATTGTATCGTGCGAAGACATGGGTGTCGCCGGGGCCCACGGCCTGGATCCGGCCGTCTTCATCGATCCGGGCCACGCTGCTGTTGTTGCTGTGGAAACGGGCGAGGTGGGTGACGTCGCGTTCGCTGCCATCACTCGCCCGAGCGATCACGCGGAGGGATTCCGCTGCGCCGGTCTGTTCGAACACCATACGTGTGCTGGATAAAACCAACTCCACGACCTCAGCCACGGCACCTTCATCGTCTGGGCTCCCGGCTTCGATCCAGCGGAGCAGGGTGCGATAGTGGGTGCTGGTTTTGTCGAAGAGTTCACCGCCGGTATGGGGAACCGCGCCCGTCGCCTTGAGTAAGATCAGGCTGTTTTCGGGGATGGCGGGATTGATGCGTCGGCCGATCATTTCCTTAACCACGCGGTGATAGTCGCCTTTTGGATCATAGCCGAACAGCGAGAGCATAAAGCCGTCTTTGCCACTCGCGGAGCCGTGGCAGGTCCCCGCGTTGCATCCAGCGCGGAAAAAAATGGGCATGATGTCGCTGCGAAAGCTGGGGACGTCCTCCGCTGCAGGTGACGAGAAGGCCAGCGCTGCAAGCATGGCCGCGATAAAAGGTGCCTGTTTGCTGATCATAATTTCGGATCGATTCGTAAGGTGCCCTGGCCCGTGCGCTGGCTGATTTCCTGATCGCCCGCGCGTACAAAAACTTCGCACACGAGGCCGCTGACGCGACCGAGCAAGGCTTCGTCGCTTGCTTCGATCTGGAAGGTGATTTCGGTTGAATCTTTTGTGAGGACGGGCAGCGGATCAAGCGCGTGAACGCCCTTGGGCAGGCCGGTGAGTTTGACCCGCGCGGATCCGGCGAAAGGACTCTTGTGCCGGACATTCCACGTGAACCCTTTGCGCTCACCCCGGCGAACGCTTTCGGGTTCGGCCGCGAGCTCGACGTAGGGTTCGGCTACGGTCAGTTGAACAATGTCTGAGGAAACCCGCACATGGCCGGCTCCGAGAAAATCGTCGATCCGGTCATTCACGGTGGTGCCCACCACCACGAAGGGCAAGGTTTCAAGAGGGGCATTCGGTCGGGCGGAAAGACGCAGCTCGCCTTGGTCTTCTCCGGCGGGCAAAATCGTGGCCGGTTGGGTGTCGATGGCGCCATGCACCCAGCCCGCGCGAAATTCAATGGGCTCGTTAAAGCCTTCGCGTCTTTTTACCTTCACCACAATGGGGAGTTCCCCGCCGCGCACGAGCGCCATCGTCGGTTGTTCGATGTCGAGGGTGAACGGGGCCGGATCGGTAACCGCCATAACGTATTGGTCCATCCGCACCGCCCGCCAGGCATCGCCACCGGAGTGATTGATGAAAGGAACATTTTGCTGAGAGCGCGTCTCCACGTTCTGTGTCGGGTCGACGGGAATCGCTTCGAGCGTGATCACCGCGCCTCCCGGCTTCGCCGAGGCGTCTGCCACGAGCTGGATGGGCCAACGACTCATGTTCGCTTTGACCCGAGGCGAGACCAGGCGAACGCCTTCGGGCAGGCCGTGGGCGATGAGGTCGTACTCGCCCTGTATTTTCTGCCATTGGCCACCGGGCAGGTTGAGGTTGATCATCCAGCGATTGCCCTGCGGAACCGCCAGGCCGGTGACGCGTACGCTTTCCGTCCAGTCGAAGGTTTGACTTTGCAGAACGGTCTGTACGACGGTGCGGGGTGGCTCGATTTCGATGCGGTACACGCCCGTCGTGCCACCCGCTCCGCTGTTATCGGCGATCTCTAGCAGGTAGTCGCCATCGGACTTGGGCTCCCAGAGAATCGACGGATCGAGGATGTCAATTTGCCCGCCCCGGGACCGGTAGGAGGTGCCGAAGATATCCCGATCCTGGAGGCTGGCGTCATCGGCCACGATTTCAATGGCCCCGGGCGTCTCGTCCCCGGTGATCGGGCGCAGGCTGATGCGGGGGTCCAGCGGCGAGCCGAGTGCGGCCGAGTAGACCCGAATATGCAGGGGGACGCCCTTCTGTACCGTTATCCGATAGGTGTCGGTGTCATCATGACGATCAATTCGCCCATTCAACGCGATGGGCCAGGTGGGAACGTGTGTCTCTTTCGCGGAAGGTTCCTCCAGCAGGTTGGGATACGCACAGGAACGCAGGGTGAGGGGCGAGGGGGCGTCGCCAAAGTAGGCAAACGACCCCAGGGTATCCGGGACCTGGACCGACTTCTCCAGGACACCGGAGGGGTCACCGGCAAGCGCTACCTTAAGGACCGTACCCGATGGTCCACCTGGTGGAAAGGCAATCACCGGCTGCGGGTTCGTTCCGATATGGATGGCATACTGAATCTCTGAAGACACAAACACCGAGCGTTTGACTTCCACGAAAAGCGGTCCGTCACGCGCGGCCAGGACAGAGGCCATCGGATCCTGGATGTGCACCGCGTTGTCGTCGTTCGCGGCGAGTTCCTTGCCCTGGGCGTCGAGGATGCGCAAGGCGAGGTCGTATTCCGATCCGCCGTAGTGCACATCGGCCAAGCCCGCCGCTTCGACTTCGACCGACAGGTGTTGCCCGGCTTTGGCTTCAACCTGGAAAATGTCGACTTCGCCCCGTGATCCTCCCCCGAGTTTTGCGCGCACGGTTACGTTGGGCATCACCGGCTTGGCCGTTTCCCGGGTGTCGTTGCCATATTGACCTTGTTCTTCTTCATCGATGACCGGAAACCGCGAAACATGAAACGTCCCCACGCAGGTGAGTTCCGTGGCCGTGCGCAAGCGAAAGGGGTGTTCGCCGGGTGGGCAGTCAGGCGCAATTTCGAACGAGCATACGACGGACTCGGCAATGCGTCCGCCGTGGGCCATGCCGCGGGGCCGCGGGGGGGTATCCGGGGTTTTAAAGTCGAAGGCGCGAATGCCGGGCTTGAAAAAGATGATCTCACGCGGTTCATGCAGCGAGACGCCGACGAGGGTGATTTCGACGGTTGTTCCCTGCTGGCCGATGCGGGGGGAAACGCCTTCGATGGCTTTCGTCATATTGGCAGATGCCGTGAAGGGCGCCAGCCCGAATGCCAGGAGCAATAGGCGTAGCGCGGCCGTCCGCTGCCGTGGGGGTTGAATCGTCATCCGCATTCGCTAAGCCAGCAAGCCCTTCACCAATTTGCCACCTTTGATGATTTCAATCGGGCGTGTGCCGAAGGCCAGGAGCTCCTTGCCCGCATCGATGCCCAGCTGGTGATAAATCGTATGCATCAGATCTTCGAGGGGCACCGCGTCACGCGCCGGTTCGGCACCGGTCGCATCACTTGCGCCATAGATCTGACCTCGGGTAAATCCACCACCGGCAATCAGGTTGGAATAACAGCGCGCCCAGTGATCGCGACCGCCATCGCTGTTCACTTTCGGCGTGCGCCCGAACTCCGTGGTCACCCAGAAGATGGTGCTGTCCAGTAAGCCGCGTTGTTCAAGATCGGTGACCATACCGGCGATCGCCGCATCGAGCGCAGGCATCTGATCGAGCGAATTCTTTTTCGTATCCACATGGCAATCCCAGGAACCATAGTTAACCGTGACAAAGCGTACGCCGGATTCAACCAGCCTGCGGGCGACGATGAGGCGTTCCGCCAGGCCTTTGGGGTGATATTTGTTGTCCGGCCCCTTTAGGCCTACGACATCGCGTCCATAGAGCTGCATGGTGTCTTCGGTTTCGGTGTCGAGGGCAAACGCGGCTTGCGCTTTTTCTGAGGTAAGTACGGTGTAAGCCTGCTTGTAGAAGTCATCCATGGTGTCGAGGGTGCTGGGATCGGCTTCCAACTGGCGAATCCGCTTTTCGACGATCTGGCGTGCGGTCTGCCGCCGATCAAAGCGGGCGGTGGAGACCCCTTCGGGAATCGAAAAATCTTTTACTTTATACCCCTTGCCCTGGCCCGGATCGGCATTGGTCTCGAACGGGCCGTAGGTGCTGCTCAGGAAGCCCGTACCGCCGGAGTAGCCGCCCTTACTCGGAATGGCCACGTAGGGCGGCAGCTCTCCGCGCTTGCCGAGCTCGTGGGATACGATGGAACCCATCTGCGGAAAATCAATCACCGCGGTGGGCGTGTAGCCGGTGAACAGGTGATAGGTCGCCTGGCCGTGATCGGGGATGCGGCCGACCATGCTGCGGATAATGGTAACCTTGTCTGAAATTTTAGCCGTCTCCGGGAAGTTCTCGCTGAGGGTTTCGCCGGTGTTCGTTTTGGTTACGCCAAAGGATCCGCGAATCTCAACTGGGGCTTCCGGCTTGGGGTCAAACGATTCCTGCTGTTGCATGCCGCCACCGAGATGCAGCTGGATGACGCTGAGGGCTTTCGCTTCCTTCTTGTTGCCTGAGGCGATGGTGAAGGCGTTGTTGTCGGCAGCGTTGAGGCGAAACAGGTCGCCCATGGAGAGTCCGAGCGCGCCGAAGACGCCGGCCTGGATGGCGTGTCTCCGCGAGAGCGCACGATAACCGGCACAGCCGAGGTGGGAGGGCGGGGTGTTGGATGGATTCATGCGCAGTTTCCTGGTTGATGATACGGAGCGGTGCTCCAGGGTACGGATTTCCTCATTGATCGACCTGCCAGAATTTCAGCTGACCGACGGAGTCCCCGACGATGAGGCCTTGGCCTTGGTTGTTCTGAACCATGGCTGCTTGAATGGGAAGGGCATTTTCACTGGTGGCCTGCCGCCAGATGGGTTTTCCATCGGCGTCCCAGCGTTGGGCGGTTTGATTGCGTCCCACCGTCAGCAAGCTTCCGTCGGAGCCAAAGGTCACGGCGAGTACGCCATTCGGGAGGGTGCCGTAGACGCCTTTGGGCCGTACCGGGGGATGGGCATTCGGTTTGGTAATCGCTGGCCACCCATCTTTTACATCCCACCAGATGACGAGGCCGTCGTCGCCGACCGATGCGAGAATCTTACTGTCGGCACGCCAGTCCATGCCACGCACCGAGGCTTTGTGTTCGCCCAGGCTCAGCAGAATGCCGCCGCTCGTGGCGTCCCAGAGATGAATGCCTCCGGCGCGGTCCGCCGTGGCGAGCTTCTGCCCATCCGGACTGAAGGCCAGGGACGTGATCCAATCGGTGTGCTTTTCGAGTTTGTACACGAGCGCGGCGTTGACGGTGGAATAGACTTTGACGATTTGTCCGGACCCCCCGAGGGCGACCAGCTGCTGGTCCGGGCTGAGGTCGGCTGCGAGTACGGCATCGATTTCATCGCCGAAGGACGCCAGGCGTTGGCCACTTTTCACGTCGTACAACACGACCGATCCGCGTTGCACGGGTTGCCCACCGGCAACCATGAGCACCGATCCATTACGGCTGAAGCGAATGACATGCGGTACCCCTTCGGGGAAGGGGAGTTTGCCCAGCTCTGCTTCCGTCTCGGTATGGATCAACCGTACATGGTCCTGTCCCGCAACCGCGAGCAGCGGTGCCCAGGGACTGGTGGCCATGGCCAGGAT
>JBLIND010000133.1:0-15255 GCA_047639095.1 Candidatus Omnitrophota bacterium
TGAGTGCTGAAGGGAAGGGCGATGAATCCGTTCCGATCGGCCGCATAGGATTTGCCCGCCATCCAGACGTCCGCATCCTTGACCTGCCGGTTGTCTGCATCAAGGACGGTGATCAAATGGCCATCCGGTGTGACCTGATGCAGCATATTCAGTCGACCCTTGAAGACGAGGGCCCGGCTGCTCACGCCGTTGCCGATGAACTCGACCACGTAGACGCCGGGCTGTTTCAACTCGGGAAAGGTGTATGCTTTATCGATTCGCCGCTCCGCCGGCTGGTCGCGGAGGTCTTCCTTGCGCTCCACGGTGGCGATCAAACCGTCGAGGTTGATCGCGGTGTCGATTTCACGCATGGTATCGCGATACAGGTTGTAGGCATTGATCTCGTAAACCTTGATCAGCAGCTCGTTCACATTTTTCAATTGGAGCTTCAGGGTGACGGGATCGTTGGGGCCAAAACGTTCCGTATTCGTGTGAGCAAAACGAAGGTCGACGCGGGTTTTCAGTGCCTCGTATTGTGCGGGCGAGAGCATCGAGGCCCAGCGTTCGCTTGCACCCACTCCGTTGAGGATCTGGGTTTCAGCGAAGACCTGTTTCAGCCAGGTGTCGCGCAGAAAGGGGGCGTACACGTCGGTGTTGGCGGCCTTGACGAGCAGGTGTTCCAGGAAGTCCCGTAAGAGGCCTTCGTCGTTGTGAATCGGCGGGAAGAGCGTGACGCCGTCGAAGGTCGCGTTCAGCTGACTCTGCACGTTCCGCATGTCAGCGCGTTTGAGGTATTCCGGGTGGGTCCATTGCGCGTTGCGCGGCAGTTTGAGGTAGTCCAGGAAGCGCTCGGCGTTGTACGCGCCCTGGTCGCGCTCGAAAGCGAGGGTATGATAGAGCGCATGCGCTTTGAGGGAATTGAAGACCGGGTCCAGGGTCTTCACGGCCGAGTTGAGGCGATCCAAATACGCCGCCATCTCTGCCGGGTTGTGCCGGGGCGCGACATCGTTATTCGGCTTCAGCTTGGACAGATACAGGTGGACGAATTTCTCCTGCGTGTTCAGCTCTGGCATTTTTTTCAGCAGGGCATCCAGTTGGTCGATCAGCAACGCGAGGTGAATCTGCATCGAGCCAAAGCCGCCGCTGTTCTTTGCCCGGAGATCGGCATCGATCAGCTCGACCAGACCGGGGTAATCCGGCCGGATGAGCCGCTTGAGCAGGTCGCGGCGCAATTCGGGCGTCAGGTCCTGTCCTTTTAAAAGCGCGAGGCCTTCATCGGTGAGTCCGGAGCTGCCCTGGTGGTTGTTGGCTTTCATCACCTGTGCGAGCAGGGTGGCCGGTTCGATGAGCGCGGGGTCCAGGCTGGTCGGGTGGAGGCCTTTTACCGGTTGGGTCTTCCGGGCGTAAGCGTAGTTGAGCCCCAGTCGCTTGCGAAAGAGTTCCAGCGAAGCCTCCGGCGTTTTTGAGTAGTCGACCAAGGCCTGGCGATTTTCCAGCATCTCGCGATGGCCGGAGTTCCGGTGCCGCTCTTTCCACAGCTTCATGAATGCATCGTATTGCGCACGGTTCCCGGTGTTCTGGAAGTGCAGGCAGTGATAATAGTAATAGTCATCCGTACCCGGAATCAGTTGGGTCAACGCAGCCGCCCGATCCTCGGCGAGGGCAAACGTTTCGACGTAGTCGATCTCATTCACGGCCGGACAAAGGGTCGCCAGGCATAGCGCCCATCCTAGTAAAAGTTTCTTCATGATGTCATCGCTTGGGAGGTTCAATTTCCTTGATCGTGGCTCCGTTTTCCTCGCTCATGATCAGCAGGGCGAAGCGTTGTACGTTTTCCAGGTCGCCCGTGTTGAGGGAGACGTAGTCAAAACGTCCGCGGAAATCGGTGTAGCCATCTTTAAAGAATTTCACCTGGCCGTCGTTCATCCGGGCGTAGACTTTCACGTACGCCCGGCTGATGGGTTTCGCGGTCACCGCGTGGCGGAGGTTGAGTTGGCCGTAGGCGGAGATGAGCTGCAGGTTCAATTCATTCGCGAGGGCCGGTTGGGAGCGCCGAATGCCATCCGCCAGTACTTCCACCATCACGTTTTGCCTGCGAAAGACAGGGGGGAGTGCATAGGTGAAGCGGTTCTGGTCCGCCGGGAGATCGATCTTCCGGCTCAGCACCGGGCGGATGGTGGAGAAGGGTCCCGCACCATCGGCGAGGAAGGGATTGCGCGAAAAGAGCAGTTCGAGATCCATCGGGTAGAAGTTCAACGTGCATCCCGCAATGGCCTGGTAGTCAAACATCAGGTTGAGGCCGTCGACGGTGAAGTCGAGCGCCGGCGCGGTCGCTGCGAGTGCTTCCTGCGCTTGTTCGCGGTTCTCCGGGTCCACGGGTTTTCCGGATTCATCCAGCTGGGCGAGGATGTTGAGAAAGCGATTGCGCCAGCGGGGGGCCGGATAGCTTTTGTAGCTCTCGGCAATGCCGCGCGCCTGGTCGAGTCTGGCTTCGTACATGCCGAGGTAGGCGCGGAGGTAGTCGTGCTGCAGCTTTGACGCAACGGTGTCGCGCGGAACCTGTGCGAACGTAGTCAGCGCCTCTTCGATCCGATCCTGCAGGGCCAGGTAGTAGGCCACGGCCAGACGATCCTCATCATCGAGCGCAGCTTTCTGGCTGAGCAACTGCATGAAGCGCTGGTACTGCGCGCGCAAAGGATGATTGAGGATGGTGAGGTCCTTGCCCACCGGGTGCACGCGCGGATTCACCAAGGGCGCATATTCCAGGTGCTGATAGCGGTGCATGGCCACCCAGTCGGTGGTGAGTAAGGGGCTGTCAATGGCCCCGACCCGAAGGGGGTAGGCGCTGTGTTTTAGAAATTCCCGGGCGATGGGCAGGTCGTTGTGCATAAGCGCGTAACTGCACAGGGTCGGGTTGAACACATGGCGATCCGCGAGCAGTTTCATCACGCGCGTATACGCCGCAGGATCCTTCATCCGCCAAGCCATCGCATTCACGTTGACGCCTTCGATATTGGTTTTCTCCAAAAAGGTGATGACTTGTTCGAGCGTGCCGTACTGGGAGAGCCAGGCCCAGCTGGTTTCGTCCACCTTGCTGAGCTTTTCGACCACGGTGAACCGAAAGGGCTCGGCGCGCGCGACGATGATACCATCCTGGGCGACATGAACGGGGTAGTGGCTGAACTCCCCAGCTTCTGGAAAGTAGAAGTCGATCTCGACCGACTGGGTGGAATAGGGCTCCAGTACCACGGGTACTCCACGCGTTTCCAGCGACTGATTGACCGGTATCGCACCCGCTGGAATCTGCAGGAGGAGATTGAGCGCGCGCTTGCGCGCGGTGGGATTGGTCACGGTGATTTTACCCGTGTACACGACCCGGCGCAGGAATTCCTCGGTCACCGGTTGCTCAACCGTCTCGTTTCCGACCCGGTGGGTGCGGTCATCGCTGCGCAGGAACAGCTGGTTCACCATGACCGGGGCGTCGGCATCGATATCGGCTTTTCGGATTTCCTGGTGGAAAACGATAATTGGGTGGGCAGGCGTGATGGTGAAGCGCCGCTCCTCGGTGACGATGGTGTGTTCCCCGGCTTTGAACGGCAGGTCGATCAATGCGAGCGCGAGCATCATCTCCGCCAGGTTGGATGTGGGTGCCGCGAGGTGTTCGCTGAGAAAGACGCCTTCGTGTGCAGCGAAGTCCTGCCAGAAGGGATTGGTCAGGATGAGGTCCGCGGTTTGCTGTTCGACCGGCAGATAGTAGTAGTTGTTTTCCGCCCACTCGCTCGTCGGTTTGAGCTTCAGGAACAGCATCGCCACGGGCATCTTTCTCGTCGCGTCGCGACTCCTGAACAAGCGCCCGAGAGCGGGTAGCTTTTCCAGGCCCCGATCGGAAAGTCCGTCCCCATCCAGTTCCCGTATTTCGCCTTCCATCGATTTGTTCGAGGACGGTCGATTCAGCGCAGATGCTTTGTCCGTCTTGGCAAGAGCGCGCGTGCGGTTCGCGTTTACCCCGCGGGCTGAAGAATCGAACCAGCGCATGCCTTTGGAGATGCCCAGCCCGTCCTGGACTGTGATGCGGGCCGTGACATCGGACATCTCTTCCAGTAGTTCGAATTCACGCTCAATGCTAAAGAGTGCTGCAGTTGCCAGCGCCGTGTCGAATCGGCGGGTGACCTGCTCTGGAAGAACGACCTGCAGAGCGCCCAGGTCGTGTTCGTGGCGGCGAATGCCATCTGCACGATTTGGCAGGCGTTGCGCGAGCAGCAGGCGCTCGACGGCGTTTAATCGGCCAAATGCCCAGGGCTCAGCAAACGCGCTCAGGTCCTCGCCGAGCAACCAATAATCGATAAAGGTCTTTTCCTTTTTGTTCCGCAGGTAGTCGTGGATCACCTGGTCAAAAAAGGGGCGATCCTTGAAGTAGAGAAAGAGATTCAGTTCATGGCTGGCGTACTTTGCATAATTCACGCGCTGCGCTTCAGGTTCCAGGTCCGGCCAGTTCAGGATGAAGCCGAACGCGACGAAGGATTCCAGCGGTTGCAGGGTCATGTAGAGCCGGTAGACGTCTGCGAGGGATTCGAAGCGTTCCATCTTCGAGGTCGAGAGGTCATCGATGGTGAAGGCCTGGCCCTTTTGGAGCACGGATACCTTCCGTTGCTCGCTCAAGGCGAGGTCCGGTTTGAAGGCGCCCGCTAGCCGCAACTCGCGACATTCGGCCGCTTGATGGGGCACGCGCAGGTGGCGCAGTTCGGCCTGTCCGGGGCCGAGCAGGAGCACCTGCACCTGGGGGTGACTCGCGAGCTCCTCCAACGGAATCGTAATCCGACCCTGCGCATCCGGAAGCAGGTTGGCCGCGAGGATGGAGGCCTGTTTCAGGAAGTCGAGGTTGTTGTGAAACGCCATCGGCCCGCCTTCACCCGCCCGATCTTTCGCCGCCTGGAATCGAGGGGCCATCTTTGGGGCGGGGGATGCCGGTGGCTGCATCGAAAGTAACGCATCCCCCCGCTCCAGGTCCTCAAGGTCCTGCTCCGTTTTTTTCAAGGCCCATGGATTCAAGAGCAGGCCCGGCCGCGTGAGCAGCTGGCCCGGGTATTTTTGCGCGAGCTGACGATCGAGAATGTACTGGTGTTCGTCACCGATCGCGCGGCCGGAGAGGTAGAGCGATGCCGTGGTGCGAAGGGCCATAGCATGTGCCGGTGATGAAGGAGCCGAAAGCTGAGAGAACAGATCGTACTCGGGCAGGTAACGATTCACCAGGAGATGCACGCGGGTCAGGCGATTGGTTTGCCCGAGCTGAATGACCAGCTGTTTGCCATCCAGAGTGATCCCCGTGATATGCGCGGCGGCCAGCTCGGGCAGGTCCAGCGCGCGGGTGGGAGAAAGAGCTTTGCCCAATTGTTTAACCCCGCGGGTGATGCGGATCGGAATGTGCACGCCGGAAGGCAGGAGGGTGAGTTCGTAGTCTCCCGCGCCCAGGCCTGTGATTTCAGCATATCCATTTTTGGGCAGGACCTGCTTGCTCAGGTCCAGGCGATAGCGGCCGTGATTGTGACTTAACAGGGTGGCACTTTCACCCGGCAACACGGCGACGCGCAGAGTTTCCTGTTCAATACCGTGGAGCGCGATGGGCTGGAGGATGCGATCCCGCTGTGGCACATGTCGCTGCACGATACCTGAAGGGCTGCGGGTGTGAAACCAGGTGATGTCCCCGAGCGGGCCGAGATGGGCGCGGCCTTCCGCATCGGTTTGCAGGTCCAGGTGAACGGTTTTGGTGAATAGATGGTGTTTCAACTCGATATGAATCCCCTGGCCGGCAAGCGTTTCGCCATTGCGACCGCGCAGCTCGGCGACGTAGCCCGCCTGTTCATGGGTCACCAAGACGGTATGGGTTGCCGCGGTCGTATCGATTCCGTTCAGGGTGAATTCCTCACTTAAGCTCAGGTCTTCATCCTTGTTCCGGCTGCGATTTCGGATCTTGCCCTTCAGGGTGAAGCGTAGGTAGGCCAGGCGTTCCGGCACGCGAAATTCGAATGGCGTTTCGCCTTGGTTGTGAAGTTGAATCGGTTCTTCGCGGGTGGATTCAATGCCTTCGTGTGTGCGCGAGAGAATCTCCAGGCGGGGATTTTCGATTTCGGCAACACTCATACGCGCTCCGGCGACCTCCAGATGCGGCCGCACGAGGACGGTGGCTTTGCGGTAGCGCAACAGGGCCTCGCGATCCACGTAAAAGCCGGTGCGGAAGTCGTAGACTTCTTCGACGTGGTTAAACCGTGCGAGCGTGGTGAGCCCCGCGCCCTGGAGAATGATGCGTTCCTCTTTGGCTTGGGTCGTGAAGGGCAGAACGATCAGGCCCTGTTTATTCGATTCGTAGGTTCGGCCGCCCATCCAGATCGAGGCCTTTTTGACCAGCTGCTGTCCGGCATCCAGCACCGCGAAGGCCTGGCCATCCGCCGTGATCTCTTCGATCAAGCCCAGGCGACCCTTGATGATGAGCGCGCGACTGTTGATGCCGTTGCCGATGAGGTCGATGATGTAGGTGCCGGGTTGGTTCAGCTCCGGAAAGTCGAAGGTCTTGCGCATCCGGCGCTCCATGGCCTCGCGGCTGAGATCGACGACGCGTTCGTGGGTGGCGGTCAAGCCATCGAGGTCCAGACCGGTATGGATTTCCTCCAGGTGCTCGCGATAGTAGTTGTAGGTGTTGATCGTGAACACCTTGATCAGCAGGCTGTTCACATGCTTCACGTCGACCGCGAGGGAGACCGTATCCTTCGGGGAGAAGACCTCCTGATTCGTCGCCGCAAAGCGGATTTCCACCCGATGTTTGATCGCCTCGTATTCCTGCGGGGAGAGCAGGGATGCCCATTGTTCCGGGTTGCCAATACCGTGCAGAATTTTCGTCTCGGCAAAAATCTTATTCAGGAGGGTATCCTTGATGAAGGGGCGGTAGGCATCGGGGTTGGGCGCCTTGATCAGCAGGTGCTCCAGATAGTCCCGGATCAGGTCGCGGTCATCGCCGCCGATGGGTTCGACGAGAATTTTCGACCCGTAGGTCGCATTCAAGTTCACCGGATGCACCTGGCGAGGCTCCTTCGTTTCGACTTCCCATCCGTTCGCGCGGGGAATTTCCAAGTAGCGTTTGAACAGGGCAGCATCGTACTGCCCCTGCTGCTGTCCGAGGATCAATTTGCGATACAGGACGGTGGCTTTGAGCGGGTTTTGACCGGGTTCCAGGGTGCTGACATACGTGTCCAGCCGGTCGAGGTAGGCCGCGAGTGCCGGGCGATCGCGGCTGAGGTCCACGTCGCTGTTGGGCTTGAGGCATTCCAGGCGCTCCTCGATATACGTGTTCAGCTTGGCGGTTTTGGGGTCGAGTCGCGCCAGCTCGATCAACTGATCTTCGAGTAAGGCCTGGTGGATGCGGTCGGAACCAAAGCCTTTGCTGTGGGGTGCGTCTTCCGCAATGATTTTTGCCAACCCGGGGACAACGGGCCAGGTCAGCCGTCGAAGGTAGTCGCGTTTTCGTGGCTGGCTGAGCTTGGTAGGATTCAGCGCGAGCAAGCCTGCATCTTCCAGGCCGCCCGTGCTCTCTGGGTGATCCTTGAAAGCCTGTTCGAGCAGGGTGTTGAACGCGATGCGTGTCGGATCAAGCTTCACCGGAAGGTCCAGTTTGCCGTCTTCCGCCTGACCTTGATGGTTGAGGTTCAGGCCCAGCGTCTCGCGAACGTGCTTGAGTGCGGCCTGCGGATCCTGCGCGTAGTCGAGCAGGGCTTGTCGATCCCGGAGCATGTTCAAACGGGGGGCTTTGGGAAAGCGGGTTGCCCACTTTTTCAAAGTGTCTTCGTAGGCGACCCGCTGCTTCGTCTGCTGGTAGTGCAGGGCATGGAAGTAGTAATAGTCATCCGTGCCCGGGATCAAGGATTCCAGGGTCGCGGCGCGGTCATCCGCGAGCGCATACGTCTCGATGAAGCCAATTTCGTTGGCGCCCAGACAGCAGGCAAGGGGCAGCAGAATGCCGCACAGGAGGGTTTTTAACATGGTTTCAACCGGGTTATTGCTTGGGAGGATTGGCTTCTTTGATCACCGCACCGTGTTCTTCGCTCATGATCAGCAAGGCAAATTTCGTGGTCGTATTCAGGTCCTGAGAATTGAGTGAAACGAAATCGAACTTGCCGCGGAAGTCGGTGTATCCGTCTTTGAAAAACTTCACTTCGCCATTGGCCTGACGGGCGTAGACCTTGATGTATACCGTGTTCAGCGGCTTCCGGGAGTCGGCATGGGTCACCAGGACATGGCCGTAGTTCTCGATGATCTGCACGTTGAGCGTGTTGGCGTAATAGGCCTGGGATGTGCGAATGCCGCCGGCCACGATTTCCACCATCACGTTGCTGCTGTGAAACTGCTGGGGGAGCTCGTAGCTGAAGCGCGCCTGGTCTTTGGGCAACTGGACTTCGCGTGTGAGCACCGGGCGGATGAAAGAAAACTCGGCGGACTGCTGCTGAATGAACGGATTTCGGCTGAAGAGTAATTCGATGTCCATGGGGTAGAAGTGCACCGTGCAGTCTTCTAGATTCTGATAGTCGAAGACGATCTTGCGCGCCTCGACCTTGAAGTCGATGGCCGGTTCGCTCGCCGCGAGTTGGGCCTGGATCTGTTCGCGGTCATCAGGATTGTCCACTTGGTCGAGACCGTCCAGTTGCGCGAGCAGCTGCGTGAATTTGATCCGCCAGCGTGGCACGGGGTGCTCCTTGTAGGTCGTCGCGATCTTCCGTGCCTGATCGTGTTTGCCTTCGTACATGCCGAGGTAGGCCTGTATGTAATCGTATTGCAGCTGTGCGTGTACGTCCTCGCGCTTGATCTGACTGAAGCGAGCGAGGGCTTCCGTCACCCGGTCCTGGAGGGCCAGGTAGTAGGTCACCGCGAGTTGATCCATGGGAGTCAAGGTCGCCTTGTAGGAGAGCACGCGCATGGTCCGCTGGTACTGTTCACGGAAGGGGTGATTCAGAATCGTGGGTGCTTTTCCCACCGGATGCGCGCGCGGATTGACGAGCGGGGCGTACTCCATGTGCTGGTAGGTGTGGCGATCGATGGGGTTGATCATCAGCAGGGGGGTGTCGATGTACAGTCCGCAGCGCTGGGCGAAATTCGAGTGTTCCAGGAAGGTCCGGGCGACGGCACGCTCATTGTGTTTAATGCCGTAGCTCCAGAGGGTGTTGTCGTATTTATGGCGAGCCGTCAGCAGGTCGGTGGCTTTCCGGAAGAAGGCCTTGTCGCTCATGCGCCAGGCGATTTCAGCGAGAGGCAAGCGCTCGACGTTTTCTTTCCCGAGGAAGGTGAGCACATCTGCTTCGCTTCCATTTTGTGAAATCCAAGCCCAGTTCGTTTTGTCGATCTGGCTCAGTTTTTCGACCACCTTGCAGCCCGCGGCCTCGGCAAAAGCAATCAAGGCTTCATCCTTCGCCACATGGACCGGGAAGTGGTCGAAGCCGCCGACCGCGGGGAAGTAGAAGGTATATTCGATTGTCTGCGTTCCATATGCGGGTAGGTCGACGAGCTGTCCTTTGGTAAAGAAACCGTTGTCCACCGGGATGGCGCCCTGGGGGATCTGCAGGAGTACATTCAGCTTCTGCGGGTTGGACGAAGGGTTTGTGAGGATGACCTGGCAACCGTAGACCACGTGCGGCAGGAATTCATCCTTCACGTACTTGTCATAGCGTTCGTTGTTTACGTGCCGATAGCGGTCGTCCTTGCGATAGAAGTGTTGCGAGACGAGGATCGGCGGGCGTTCTTCGGCGAGGGCCTGCTCTCGGATTTCCTTGTGGAAGATGATCAGCGGGCTTGCCGCCTTAAGATTCATCTTCACTTTTTCAAAGGTCGTCTTGTGTTCACCCGGGGTGTAGGGGAGGTCGATCAGGGCGAGGGCCAGCATCATCTCGGAGAAGTTGCGGGTGGCTTCGTTGAGGTTGCGGGACAGAAAGTTGCCGTCGGCGTGTTTGGCGTAGTCGTCCCAGAAGCCGTTCGCGGAGATCCGTCCGGCACCTTGTTGCTCGATGGGCAGTCGGTAATAATTGTTCTCCACCAACTCTTCCGTCTGATCCAGCTTCTGGAAGAACGCCCGTTGTTTGTCACGTGCACCGCCGAAGTCATCGTACAGCGCATTACGCTTCTGTTTGCTTTTGCGCGCGACGGACTGCTTTGCGAGCTGCTCGACACCTGAACGGTCTTCCAGAACCTTTTGCTCGGAGCGTTCCGCGCCAGCGGCCATGACGCCGTTAGCCATTTTCTTCTCGGCCATGGCGCCAAATGCGGCAGGCGCTGATCCGCTGATCGATTTAAGCACTTCCGACGAGCGCAGGCGTTCGATTTTCCGGATGCCATTGATGGCTTCGTCTTCCGTCGAAAAATCGAGCGCCCCGGTCATGATCGCGGTCTCGAAGCGTCGGCCGAATGCGGCCAGTTGCGGGGGAATCATGTCGTACAGGTCGTGAACATGGCGCTGAATGCTGGGTTGTTGACCGGGGATGCGGATGCCGAGCAGCAGGCGTTCGGCCATGTTCAGACGCTCAAACTTCCAGGCCTCCGTGTAGGTGTCGAGATCGGATTGCAACAGCCAGTGGTCCATAAACGTCTGGTCTTTTTTGTTTTTCAGATAGGGCTGAATGACCTGGGCGAAGAACGCGGGATCTTTCCGGGACAGGAAGAAACTGAGTTCGTGCGAGGCGTATTTGGAATAGAGCTCCTGCTTCTTAGCAGCTTCCAACTCTGGCCAGGTCAACAGGAAAGCGAATTCGGTCCAGTGCGCGTTGTTGTTCAGGGTGGCGAAGAGCCGGTAGACGCTGGCGAGGCTGTCATAGGTTTCGAACTCGGAGGTCGTCACATCGTCCAGCGTGAACACCTGCCCTTTGGGCACGACGGTGATGAGCTTCTGCTCGGTGAAATGTTTGGTCGGGTCGAGGTTGCGTGCGAGGCGCAGGTCCTGTCGCTTGAGCGCGCGATCCGGGAGGGGCACTTCGAGAAAGAAGGAGCTGCGCGGACCCGCAACCAGCATCTGCAGGGTGGTTTTGTCCCCGAGCAGTTCCCTTTTAATCGTGATGCGTCCGTTTTTGTCTGCGGCAAGGTTGGTGAGTTCAATCGCCGGGCTGGCCAGAAAATCCAGGTTCGGAAAACTTCCGCCCTCCACCGCTCGACCCCCGTGGGCACTGGCGCGTTTCGCGGCTTCGGCCATCCCTTCCGCCATCTCCGTGACATCTTCGTCCTGTGCGAGGACTTCTTCACCCGCATCGGTCTCACGCAGGGCCCAGGGATTCAACAGCAGGCCGGGACGTTCCAGCATGTTGCCCGGATACTTGGTGCGATTGCGGCGCTCGAGAATGTAGCGGTATTCGTCACCAATGTTGCGTCCACTCGCATAGAAGGAGAGGGGAGAGCGGCGCATCACCTGGATCGGGCTGGGGGTGCCGTGAAACTGCATCCGGTCAAAGAGCGCGTACTCCGGTTGGTATCGCACGGCAAAGACATGTACGCGCGTGAACGGGTCGGCATTGCCGAGCTGAAGGGTCACCTCATCGTCCGCGACCTGGACCTTTTTTACATGCAACGGAGCCGCGGGTGACGCTTCCAGGGCGCGGGTGTCCGAGACCACCTGGCTACCGATGACCGCTCCGTCCGTCAGGCGAAGGGTGATGCGGGTCTGCAGGGGTTTGATGGTCAGCTCGTAATCGCCGGCCGGGAGGTCGCTGATGCTCAACAGGCCTTCTTTATAGGAGAGTGCTTGATTGTGCAGGCGGATGTTGCGGCCCGAGCGCTGTTCGACCAGGGACAGTTGTGCGGCAGCATCGCCTTCGAGCAGCAAAGGCAGGACCACGCCTGCTCCCGCCTTGCCCTGCAGGACATCCGGTAAGGTGCTCTTTGCCTGAAGCGGTCGCCAGGTGAGCTCGCGCCCGCCATTTTTCACCTTCAGCCACTCGATGTTTTCCAGCGTGCCCAGGGGGCAGCGGCCGTGCTCATCGGACTGCAGGTTCTGATGGACGACCTCGTTGAACCAGCGATGTTTGAATTGGAATTGCAGGGGGCGGCCGCTGCGAGCTTCCCCATTCTTTCCCAGGAGCTCGACCACGTAACCTGCGTCGGTGCGCAGGATGTGTGGGCAATCCACTTCGTCGGTTTGATCGATCCCGTTCAGGGTCATGCGCTGGTTGGTGACGAGCGTGTCATCGCGATTGTTGCTCACGTTGCGGACCTTGGCGGTGAGCGTGAAAGAGAGCTGGGCGAGGTTCTCGGGAACCTTGAATGCATACTCGGCCTCCTGGTCTTCGAGGAGGACCAGGTCACTCACATCCTTGTGCGACAGCACGCCAAAGCGATCCACGGAGTCGATGCTGAGTTGAAGGTCTTTGAGCAACTTCAAGCTGGTGGGTACCCCGCCCACCCGGAGGACGGGACGAATCAGCACGTGGGTTTTATTCCCTTTCACCAGCGTCTCGCGATCGACATAGAAGCCAGCGTTCAGCTGGTACTGCTCGGGCATGTGATTAAACTCACCGCGCGAAGCGAAATCGCCCTGTTGAACGATGAGTGCCTGCTTGCCCGGTTGGGTGCTGAAGGGGACGAGAATGCGGCCGTCCTTTTCCGGGGTGAATGCCCGGCCCGAAAGCCAGAGCGTGGCATTCTTTACCAGCTTGCGTTGTTCGTCGATGACGGTGAAGCGATGCCCGGCGGGCGTGATGTCCTCCAGGAAGTGCAATCGCCCTTTGGCGATGAGGGCGCGGCTGCTGCGGCCATTGCCGATGAGCTCGACGATGTAGACGCCGCGGTTTTTAAGCTCGGGAAAATTCAGGCTCCGACGCACCCGGCGTTCCGGGGCGCTGTCGAAGGTCAGCTTGCGTTCGACCGAAGCCACCAGGCCATCGAGGTTGATGGCCATATTGATTTCCTGGTTGTTGGCTTTGTAGTAGTTGAAGGTATTGATCTCAAACACCTTCACCAGCAGGTCTTTTGCGTTCTTCACGTACACGTCGAGTTTGACCGCGTCGCTGGGCCCGAAGCGCTGCTGGTTCTGATGCGCAAAGTCGAGGTCGACCCGTTCTTTCAGGGCTTTATAGGCTTCAGGGGAGAGCATGGATGCCCATTGCTCGACGCTGCCGCTGCCATTTTCGATCTTGGTCTCGGCGAAACGTTGTTTCAGGAAGGTATCGCGCAGGTAAGGCAGGTAGGCGGCATAATCTTTGTCCGTGGCGAAAAATTCGCGAAGGTAATCCCGGACGAGCGGCTCCTCGTTGCCGATGGGGGGCAGACCGATGAAAGCGCGATAGTCGCTACGGAGATTCGCCTGGACGTTCCGATTTTCCGGGCGCTTCAGGTAGTCGGGATTTACATAATGAACGTTGCGCGGGAGTTTGATGTACTCCATGAAGCGGGCCCGGTCGTAGGTGCCCTGGTCGCGTTCAAGCGTCAGGCGATCGTGGAGCACGCAGGCTTTCAGCGAGTTGTGCACCGGATCGAGCGTGGATACAAAGGCCCAGAGACGATCCAGGTACGCCCGATGCTCGACCGTGTTTTCCGCGAGGTCGATGTCGTTGGAGGGACGCAGGCGGGCGAGGTAGGCGTTGAGGAATCGCGTTTCGTTGCGGAGCTTTGGCATCGCTTTCAGCAAGGCATCCAGCTGGTCGAGGGTTAACAACTCATGGATCGGGTGGTGTCCGAACCCTTTGCTGTTATTTACGTTAAGGTCGGTGACGATCAGGTCGACCAGGCCTTTCACGTCCGGATGCCTCAGTCGGCTGAGCAGATCGCGACGTTGTTCGGCATTCAGGGCTTGTACAGCCGCCCAGTCGAGGGCCAGATCTGAAAATTTCGTGGTCGAGCGAACTTCCTTTAAAGCCCGGGCCGTCAGAGTTTCCGTACTGATCACCTTCGGGTCCAGTTCAACGGGCAGGGTGCTCTTGGCACCTTCGATGCGTCGGGCGTGATTGAACTGGAGGTTTAATTGTCTGCGGATGTAGTCCAGGGATTCGCCGGGTTTCTGGTCGTGGTCGATCAAGGCCTGGCGGTTTATCAATTCGCGCGCGCCATTCGGGGTGTTCCCGTTGTGTCGCTTGATCCAGAGCGCGAGAAACTTCTGGTAATTCGCCGCGTCGGCCGTGTTCTGGTAATGCAGGCAGTGGTAGAAGTAATAGTCGTCCGTGCCGGGGATGAGTTGCTCAAGGGCCTTGGCCCGATCCTCCGCCAGGCTGAAGGTTTCGATATAACCAATCTCATTTGCCGCAAATGCGGACAGGCCAAACGAGCATAAAAGTACAGGGATCATCCATTTCATAAGCAGCCTCACCAATCGGGTATGTCTCTAGGACGCAGGGTCCATCCGGTTTCTTAGCAGATCGACCAAATATTTTAAACGGCCATTTCCGATCGGGGGATCCCCGACCCTTGAATCCGCGATTCCAAGGTTTATCCGGTTAAGGCAATGTGCTTTCATAAACCCATGCGTACGGAAATCGACCAGGAAGGCCGTTCAACGGGGCAGCGATGGCTGATCCGTGGGCTTTTCATCGCGATCTGGCCCGCCTTCATCGTTCAATACATTTATTACCATAAAGGCTTCGAGCCCTATCCGGCTGTGCTTATGCCTTCGTTCGGTGGACCCGATGTCGCTTCCCGGGAACGCGCGAGCACGGAGCAGATTGAAATCCGGATCATTCTGGCCGATGGCGCGGTCGTCACTTGCTCGATGGATGACTTGCTCGAGGATGCGCCCAGCGCCTATCGACGCAACATTATGAAGACCAGCCTCTCCTCACCGCCGCGCAGCTGGATCCGCCCGGCGTATGTTGAAGGCTTGCACGCCTGGTTACGCGATCACTGTGCCGCCATCGCAAAAAGCGATCCGGTTGCCATGGAAGTGGTGTACACCCGCTTTACCCACGATTTGACCCGCCGTCCGGTAGAGGTCATCGATCAGACTGTGCTCGACCGGCATCGGATAGATTTCAAATGATGGCCCGTCTTACAGCCTGGTTGGATCGGTGCATTTTCGACAGCTGGCCGATGAGTCATGCCCAGCTCGCGACCTACCGCATTTTCTATGCGAGTTACATGCTCTTTGTCATCGGCGTGCATCGCTATGCCTGGCTGGAACGCATGCACGATGGCTTCTTCCACCCCCCGCATCCGAGCATTGCGTCGCTCGCGTTTTCCGGATTTCCGCCGGCGTGGGTGTTCTACCTGGTCGAGGGGTTGATCATCCTTTCCCTGTTCGGAATTCTGTTTGGCTATCGCACCCGCTTTTTC
>JBLIND010000134.1:0-15255 GCA_047639095.1 Candidatus Omnitrophota bacterium
GTCCGTGAATAGCGTGAGTGGAGAGACGACCCTGGATATACCGGTGTCGGTCAGCGCGACCAGCGCGTTAAACTTCGGCGGGGATGGCGATCTGAATATTCTGCAACCCATCGGCAACGGTGACGTACCGGTCGCGGTGCCCGGAGCGCTTTCGATCTTCGGATTTGACATCGATAACAACAACCTCGCGTTGAACCTGGACCAGAACGGCGGCATGGTGAACGGAGTCCCGCCTGACCCGGCGGCCGCGACGAACCTCAACTTTCTCGCCGAGGCCTTGCTCACGGATGGGCCCGGCGGGCGCGGGCTCGACTTCGACAGCGATGAGGACTTTCAGAATGCAGGGGTCATTCCGACGAACCAGTTCGACCGCTACAGCACCCTGTTCATCGGCTATCTGAATGTCCATGCGGCGCAGGCCGGTGACTGGCAGTTCCAACGCCTCGCCGACGATGACCAGATCGGCATCTGGCTGGATGTGAATACCAACGGTATCTTTGAATCCACACCGGTTGGCTTTGGCTCTAATCGTGATGAGCAGCTTCAGTGGGATGGCGACGGCGGAATCAAGACCCGCACCCTGGCCGAAGGCCGCTACCTGTTCGCGGCGACGCATCACGAAGGCACCGGCGGTTCACAGGCACATGTTGTGTTTAAATCGCCCCTCATGGGAAGCCTGGCCAATATCAAGCCGGGCGATGCGAACCAGGCGGGTATGTGGGAGCCCCTCGGGGCCGCCGCACCCGGGATCCAGGCTGCGAACGCCCTCAACAAATCGGGTGCGGGCGTGCTGAGGCTCTTCGCGGATAACCCGTTTAACCAGGAGGTAAACATTACGGGAGGAATGATCGTTGCCGCCCATGATCAGTCCCTCGGAACGGACACGGCGATCTTCGCCAGCAACGGTTCGCTCGCCTTCACGAATAACGTGACCATCGCCGGGAAAACCCTGAACGCCCGCGGGGCACTAGAACCGGTGAATCTGATCAACCTCGGGGACGACAACGCGTTCCTCGGCGACATCCTGGTAAGCGACTTTCCCAGCCTTGGTTTTTCGACTACCTCACCCGCCGGACGACTTACGGTCGGCACGCCGGGCAACCATGTGCTCACCCTTGGCCCCAGCAAATTGACCTTGGACGGCCCTGGAGAGATCGTCGTGAACAGCGACGTTAGCAACACCACGGGCATCACCGGCGTCAATGCGCTTCGCCATTACGGCTACCACTTCCGAAATGACGGTATCGCCCTCGATCTGGACCAGAACGGCGGCATGATGGGTGGCGGCGATCCGACCACCTTCCAGAATTTCTTTGGGCAGGCGTTCCTCACGACCGGTCCGGGTGGACGCGGGCTGGACTACGACAACGATCAGGACTTTCAGAATGAAGGCGTGATCGCAACGACCCAGAACGACAATTACAGCGATCTCGTCCTGGGGTACCTGGTCGTATCCCCTGCTGAAGCCGGTGACTGGGAATTCCGACGTAACGTCGACGATGACAATATGGGTATCTGGCTCGACCTCAACCAGAACGCAATCTTCGAGTCGACCACGGCCGGACTGGACAGCGACCGCGGCGAGCAGCTGCAATACGACAACGACGGCGGAACAAAAATTGTCACCCTCGCGGCAGGAGCGTACCTCTTTGCGGTGACCCATGCCGAAGGGGGCGGCGGTTCGGAGGTTCACGTGCAGTTCAAGGCGCCTTCCATGCCGGCCCAACTGACCGTCAATCCGGGCGATCCCGTCCAGGATGGCATCTGGCAACTCTACTTCGATTCCAGCGATGAAGTGGAAAAACAGGGCAGCGGCACCGCCACCCTCACCGGGAACAACACCTATGTCGGGCCGACCACCCTCCTGGATGGTGTACTGATTGCAGGATCCCCCGCAGCTCTCGGCGATACGACGGACGGCACCGTGGCGAACGGTGGAACGCTTGCGATACCGAGCGGCGCAACCTATAGCACAGCGGAAACCCTGATCCTGAACGGCACGGGGGCAGCCGATATGCCGGGAGCCCTGGTCAGCCTCGGCGGCTTGACGACCATCAACCCGCCAACGGTTATCGTGGCGCACTCCAATGCCATGATCGCCGGCATCGGATCCCTTGCCGACACCTTCACGGTGAATCCAGACATCGATCTGGGTTACGCCGCCTTATCGGCCAGTGGCGAAGGGGATATCATCCTGAATGGTGAGGTCCACGGGCTCGGACTCGGCGCCAGCCAACCCCCCTATCCGCTTGAAGTCTTGGGTGACGCCCCACTGCTTTACTACCAACTGAATGAGACCAGCGGCAGCAATGTCGTCAACTCGGGAACGGCGGGATCCACCTTTGACGGCATGGTGTTCGATGGCGCGCACACGGATCTGAATGTGCCCAGCCTGGATACGACCCTCGGGACCGCGGCGGCCTTCGACGACAACATCGCTTCCGGCATCACCACCCCGTTCAGCATGAACGTGCTGTCAAACCAGTTCACTATCGAAGCCTGGGTGATGTCCCCAAGCCCGCAGAACAACCGCAGCGGCGTAGCGGGCCAGAACGACGCCTACGAATTCGGGATGGCGAGTGGTACCGAGATCGAGCTATGGAGTCCCGCCGCAGCGGCCTTCAGGACGCCCTACCCCTCCGGCGAATGGTTTCACCTCGTGGCGACCGGCGATGGGAGTAACCGAACCATATACGTCAACGGGGTAGCAGTTGCTACGGATGCGGATGTCGTGGCAGACTACGGCAACTCCGGCTTTTTCTTCAACATTGGTGGCCAGGGCATCCAGGATGGGCCCACCGTGAATAACGGGAATGCGTTTAACGGATTTATCGACGAAGTTGCGCTTTACGATAAGGCCCTTTCCCCAAGTGATGTGGAAAGGCATTACGATGCGCGCGATGCGTTGTCCGCCATAAACGCCGTAGTCAAAACCGGTGGCGGGACCCTGACCCTTGCCGGGGCGAATACCTATGATGGCGGGACCACCGCCAGCAGCGGCATTCTCATGGTCAGCGGCAGCACCGCGACCGGTACCGTGGCCGTGCGCGAGGCCGTGCTCATGGGTACGGGCACCATCGGCGGAGGCGTCGCGGTACAGACCCGAGGCGAAACGAATCCCGGTGCGAGCGTGGGAACGCTGTCGGTAACGGGTGGGCTCACCTACTCGAACTTCTCCTCGGTCTTTCACGCCGAACTGGATAGTGCCGCCAGCTACGATCAACTAAGCGTTGGAGGCGATATCACGCTGAGCAATGCAACCTTGAACCTGATCAAGGCGCCGGGCTACACCCCCACCCCCACGGACGTGCTCGTCCTCGCGATGGGTTCCTCGGTTTCCGGCACCTTCAATGGAATTCCCCAGGGGCAGCGAATCAGTGCACAAGGTGCCGAGTTCGTGGTCAGCTACCTGGGCAACGCGATCACCCTGAATGCGACGGGTGGCTTCCTCACCTACGCCGGACCGGACACCATCGTGCGACCCACCGGAGTCGGCGTGAGTGTTCCAGCCAGCCAGCTCCTCGCGAATGACCAGGTCGGGGATGGCGTAGGTCCACTGATGATTACCAGCGTGCTCGCGAGCTCCATCGAAAACGGAACGGTCAGCTTTGACGGGACGACGGTGACCTTCACGCCCGCGCCCGGTTACGAAGGTGCGGACAGCTTCACCTACACCGTCACGGACGGCACCGACGCGGTTCTGGGACTGGTCAGCGTCATTACGGGTGAACCTCCCGCCGGCGAGGCCGCGACCGCCATCCTCGGTGGCACGCAGCAGTTGCCCAATGGGGATTATCGCATCGCATTCAGGGGTACTCCGGGGGCGAGCTACGACATCGAGTGGACCCAGGATCTCACGGAACAACCGATCAGCTGGCAGGTCCTGGGAAGTGTCGTCGCGGCGCCGGATGGTTCCATCCTGCTGGATCATGCGGCACCAGCAGGTACGGTGAACTACTACCGGGCGACCTTGCGGTAAACGCAAAAGCCATCAGCTGCCGGATTCGAGCAATGCTTTCAGCGGCTCCCAATACCTCTTATGCCAGCCGCCTTCGAGGTGGCTGGCCGCTTCCTCCGGGTAGCCGGTATGGATCAGGGTGAGCGTGGTAGCGTCACCCTCGGGTGCGAGATCAAAGCGGGCGATGGAGTACGCGCCCTCCGCCCACATGCTGGCCACGCGCCAGGCCTGGACGATACGCGTATGGGGCACCCGCTCGATATCACGACCAACAATGGCGCCGTCAAAACAGCTGAATGCGCCGCCCTCATCAGGCGAAATGCGTGCAGGCGCTCCGGTCCATTGGCTGAATACCTCCGCCTCGGTTAAGGCCTCGAAGATTTTTCGATGCTGGCGTTGATCGGTATTTCCTGATGCATGGCCATGTGATGTACTCCATGTTGCAGCTACGGCTTCCGTGAGAGCGAATCGACCCTTGCAGAATAACTCACGCCCGGAACGGGGCAAGGGGAAAGCAGGTCGAGCGGGGCACCCCCTCCTCTATGCAGTAAAGCCTGCCCGCATCCTGCTTTTAGTTTGACTCAATGGGGTTAATAAAAAAAGGTCCACGCTCTCATGTTAACAAGCATCATCATCATCATCCTCCTGCTCGTCGCGAATGCCTTTTTTGTCGCAGCTGAATTTGCCCTGGTCAAAGCGAAGGGCTTTCGAATCGACGCGCTCGCGGACGAAGGCAGCAAATCGGCGAAGCTGACTCAGCGGATTCTGCGCAAGCTGGAGCCGTATCTGGCCGCCTGTCAGCTGGGCATCACCATGGCCTCGTTGGCCCTCGGCTGGGTCGGGGAACCCACGGTGGCCCATATGCTGGAACCGCTCCTGCACAAATTCAACCTGTCCGAACAGCTGATCCACACCATCGCATTTATCACGGGATTCATCATTTTTTCCTCCCTGCACATCGTGGTTGGCGAACAGGTCCCCAAGACCTTTGCCATTCGGAAACCGGAACCGGTCTCCCTCTGGATCGCCTACCCCCTGCATTGGTTTTACGTCGCCACCTTTGGCTTGAACTGGATGCTCAATACGGCCACCGCGGCGCTGCTGGGCCTGTTCGGCGTGGAGGAGGCCTCTCATCATGACGTGCTGAGCGACCTGGAGATCATGGGGCTGATCGAAACCAGCGAAGAACATGGCACGATGGAGAGCGACAAAGCGATGATGCTCCAGAACCTGTTTGAGTTCGACACGCGGACGGTTGAGGAAATCATGGTGCCTCGAGGCAAAGTGGCCTGCATCGATCTGCAGGATCCGTGGGAAAAGCAAGACGAGGTCCTGCGCAAGATTCAGCACTCCCGTTTCCCGGTGACGGAAGGCGGGGATCAGCATCTACTCGGTGTGCTGCTCATGAAAGATGTCTACACCCTGGTGCTGAATGGCGAGACCTCGATCGAACCCCACCTCCGCAGCTTGATCCGCGAGCCCTTGGTCGTTCCGGAAACGCAGACCGTCGGCCAGCTGTTTGAGCGCATGCGGTCGGAACGTCAGCACATGTCGGTGGTCATCGATGAATACGGTGCCTTCGCGGGCATCGTCACCATGGAAGACCTGTTGGAAGAGATCGTCGGCGAGATCGCCGATGAGCTGGACCATGACCACGACCAGACCGTACTGAACGAAAAAGACGGGCACTGGGAAGCTGATGGCTGGACCCAGATTACCGATCTCGAGCGTGCGTTGGATATCGAATTTCCCGATGAACTGGACGCGAACACGCTTTCCGGTCTGTTCATGGTTCGCATGGGCCGCGTGCCGGAGGTCGGCGATGTCGTCGAGGAACACGGCTTTCGGTTCACCATCCAATCGATGACGGATCGGCGGGTGAACATTACGCGCATCGAGAAGATGGTTCCAACTGACGAAGAAACCAAGCCCGACGAAATCGACTGATCGGGCCCTGAAGTCTTCTGGTCGCAGCCAGCTAGATCAGGTGCTGGAGAAATCCGGTCGCAAGGCTCAACACGAGGAAGAAGCCGCACATATCGGTGACCGTGGTAAGGATCGGGCCCGAGGCCAGGGCGGGATCGAAATTGAACCGCTTGAGTATTAGCGGGATTAACCCACCCAGACAAACAGCCACCACGGTATTGACCATGAGGGCGCCCCCTACTACTAAGCCCAACCAGGGATTTCCTTTCCACAGCAGGGCGACCAGGGCAATCAGCACGCCGAGGGCCAAACCGTTCACCAGGCCGAGGGCCAGCTCCTTGCGGAACACACGCAACAATTCTGCGGGCCGCACCAGACCGAGGGTCAACTCCCGGATGCTGACCGCCACCGCTTGACTGCCACTGCACCCGCTCATGTCGGAGATGATGGGCAGAAAAACGGCGAGGGCGATCACCTGCGCCAGGGTGTCCTGGTAAAAAGCGATGACACTGGCGGCCAGAACATTGAGCAGGATGTTGATGCTCAACCAGGAAAGACGCCGGCCGGAACGGGTGCGTAAGGGCATGGACCGCAGCTCTTCCCGACCGCTTAAGCCACTGACTTTCAGGAAGTCTTCCGCCGCGATCTCCGAGGTCGCTTCGTAGACAGCTCTGCGCAGGACGACCCCGAGCAAGCGCCGCTCTTCATCGACCACGGGCAAACCGATGTACGCCTTTTCGTCAAAAATGGCCTGTAGCTCCTGCAGGGTGTAATGGTGATCGACGGTAACAGGTTCGTGAATCATGAGCTCAGAAATGAGCTGCGTACCGGGAGCCAGCAGGAGGTCACGCATACGCAACACGCCTACCAGGATATCCGCTTCATTGACCACGTAGGCGTATTGCACATCGAAGTCGGAATAATCTTCGGCATGTGCCCGTAGATTTTCGATCACTTCCTGGACGGTAATGTTGTACTTAAAGCGCAGCAGCTCGATCTGCATCAGACCGCCGGCCGTATCCTCATCATAAACCAACAGGCTGCGGGCATGCTCAGCATCCTCCGGCTCCATGGCGTTGAGGATGGCTTCCGCGTGCTCTATATCGAAATCGCCAAGCACGTCCGCCTGGGTATCCGACATCATTTCTTCGACGATATCGGCAACCTGTTCCGCAGGCAGGTTTTCGAGCACGTCCAGCGCCTGCGCGTGAGAGAGATCACAAATCAAGGATGAAGCGGCCTCCGGGCCGAGTAAGGTCAGCAACCGATGCTGATCGTCTTCATCCAGACGGTCAACCACCCGGGCGACCTCACCGGTCGGCAAGTTTTCCAGGATACGGGTGACCTCCACGAGGTCATCGGCTTCCATGCAGGCTTCCAGCTCATGCCAGGCATCGGTCGCTTCTGGTATAATTTCATTCATCATTCAACACTCTCTATATAAGCGGAGCTTAAACGCCAACGCCTTAGAAAAAACTCGCGTAATCGGCTTCGAGCCGAGACGAATTAAATCCGTGGAGAAAATCGGCATAACACATCCAGGAGGTGAGCGCATGCAGGTCGGCAAATTGTGGCGGTACAAAGCGGGGCCGGTCGAGGATCTCCTCGTCGAGCAGGTGCTTAAGTACCCGCATGTCCTCAATCACGGTTTTGCCACAGAAGAGCAGTGGCACCATTTCGAGTTTACCGTTCTTCACCGCGAAACGGATGAAGTTATAAACCAGGATAAACCCCTTGGTATAGGAAATGTCTTTGGTGAACGGCTGACCGTCCGGCACACTCCCCCGGAACACGCGCATGGCGCTGATGTAACTCTCCTCGGGACTGAATTCCTGCTCCAGATAAAACCGGTAGACCTCCATAAAATCAGCCCCCTCTTCGGCCAAGTGTACCGCCCGGATGCGATTAACGAGGCGGCGCAGGCGCGCGGGATGGGTGACAAAGGCGAAGACCTCCATGAGCACCGCCAACCCTTCCTGGGTCACGGTTGAGGACGGGGGGCCTTTACTCAGGAAGGTGCACACGCTCTGTTGCGCACCGTTGATGGTGGTTCCTACATGCACCCATCCTTCATGCACCTCCAGCATGCGGAGTTCGCGATCGCTGAACATCGCATCCTGGCGAAGCTTGATGTAGTCGCTGCCCGCGGCCGCATCCGCGACGATACCGTCATCAATGATGACACGAACCCCCTCGGACGAATCCCCAAAAGATTTTTTAAGGCGTTCGCCGAGAATCTCAACCGCCTCCGGTGCGGTAATATTCTTCTCGTCGGCTTCCAGAATGAGGCTCTTGTCAATACGGTTAAGGGCGCGTGAAATGGTGCGCCCAAAATCCGCCAGCGTGGATTCGCCCGCGTGGAAGGCTTCGCCGGTTGAGCCATAGAGCTCACGGCTGAGCTCCGCAAAGGCAGGCTGGCCGCGCGCCTCCAGCATGCGGACCACATCCGAATATTCACGGCACATTCGGCGCAACACGTCGCCCACCGAGCTCAATCGACCCAACTCCAGAATAACATCCGCTTCGATCTCCCGGAATTCCCGCAGCTTCTCGGCCGGATCGAATCCGAGCGGACGACCGGCGTAATAGGATGCATCGACCTGGGGCAGCCGATCGCCTTTGGCCGCCAGAAACTCCCGCTTCACTTCGTCATCCCACTTGATGGCATCGAGAATACGCACCGGGCGCTGCGCGTTCACAAGCCGATCGGAAAGCGATTTGATGGTGGCGCGATATTTTTCGTCTGCTGATGTGCGATGCATGGAAGGAAACTACCGTGAAAGGGCTGCACGTCAAACCGCAATCCGGTTCCCCTCGAACCCTGGCTCCCAGGCCGGACATAAATTGTCCTCGCCAAGCGTTTGGATTTTTACGAGAGTGGCGGCTTTCTCAAATGGCAACCAGGTCAGCACCATGATTAAACGAATTACCCTCCTAGGCTCTTCTTCCGGACGCAACGCAGGCGATGCGGCACTCATCGGATCCATCATGGATTCCGTCGACGAAACCCTGGGGCGTCGTATTACCTACGAGATCCCCACCATCTGCCCGTCCTACATTACCGACCAGTACGACAATGACACCGTCCCCATCGGCATGATGCCCTGGCACGCGTCGGTAAAAATGCTCGGCATACCCACCTACCGCTCGGTCATGCGGACCGACCTGACCCTCATTTTTGATGCGATCCTCTTTGACCGCTCGCTCTACAATCCGCTGTTCAACTTTATGTGGACCCTCGACAAAATCCTGCCGGCGGCCAAAAAGAAGGGGAAACAATTTGGCTACTTCAACGTCGGTACCGGACCAGTGAACACCCCGGCGGGCAAGGCCATTCTACGCCGACTCTCCGACCAGGCCGATTTCATCACCACCCGCGATATCGCATCGGAAGGCATTCTGGCCGAGGTCGGGGTAACCAACCCGTTACGGGTGATCACCGCCGATGCGGCGGTTCGGCTGAAAGCCTCCCCGGAAGAGCGCGTACGCGAGATCTACCAGGAAATCGGCCTCGATCCCGACCAGGAGATTCTGGCGATCAACGTCAACCGCTACATCGACACCTGGGCGGACGACGGCAAGCGTGAAAGCATGGGTGCGGAGAAGTTCTCCGACACTTTTGCCAAGGCCATCGACATCGTGGTAAAGGAGTTGAACGTTCCGGTGCTCTTCGTGAACACCCAGCATCACGACGTGCCGATTGCCCAGGCCGTGGTCGACAAGATGCAGAAACTTACGCCGACCAAGCTCTGCAACAACACCACGTACAACCACTACGAAATCAAGGGGGTGCTGGGGAAAGCCAGCCTGCTTTTCGGCATGCGCCTGCATGCGAACATTCTCGGTTCGTCTGCGATGACCCCGATCGTCGGACTCAACTATCAGCCCAAGGTTAAATTCTATTTCGACTTACTGGGCCTGGACGAGTACACCATGAGCTTCGATAATTTCAGCGTCGAAGGCCTGGCCGCACACATGCAGAAAGGCTGGGCGGAACGCGATCACATCCGCGGCCTGTTGGAAGAGCGTATCCCGAGACTGCAGGCGCGGGCCCACTCGACCGCGCAGTTTGTAAAAGCGGTAGACGAAGGCAGCAGCCTGGCAGCCGTGGCCGACTCGCTGAAGGCGAACCCGATCCCGGTGATTTAAAACCGGACTCCGCTGGCGGTATCGAGGAGCCCTTCCTCGACGAACACGCCCATGGCCGAAAGGCTTCGGGAGCGAAAGCTCGCCAGACATGATTCTTGCTTTATAGGTCTCCCTTGCTCCAACCTGAAGCCGTTACAAAAATCGATATGCAGGAACCTCCTACGAAATGCACACGTGCTGAAGCCGCTGCCAGCCCGGCAGCTGCAGCAGCTCACACGGAACACGTCGATGTGCGCTGGATCTGCGACATGCATGTGCACCTCTATCCCACGTACGACCCCCTTCAGGTATGGCCCCGCATCCAACGCGCCCTGCTCAACCATGCACCCTCTTTTTCACCCCCGGTGCAGCTGGCCATTTTCCTGACCGAGCGCGCGGATTGCCACGCCTTTCGTGAGCTCGCTGAAGGCCGGGCCGACCTGCCCGCGGGCTGGCAGGTGTCGCCGACGAACGATGCCGCGGCCCTGCACATCCTCGCTCCAGAGGGCCCCTCCATCACGGTCTTTGCGGGCCGGCAAATTGCCTGTCGCGAACGAGTGGAAATTCTCGCCCTGATGACGGATGACGTTTTCGAAGATGGGATTTCCATTGATGAAACGATTCTCGCGGTCCAGCAGGCCGGCGGCCTTCCCGTCCTGGGATGGTCTCTCGGAAAATGGATGTTCAAACGCCGGCCCCTTGCCGACAAACTGCTGAACGGAGGGACCTTAGCCGGTGTTGGCGATTCCAGCCTGCGCCCCCTCGGATGGGGCGAACCCCAATTGATGCGTACCGCACCGCTTCCCGTGTTTGCCGGGACAGACCCCCTCCCATCTCCGGATGAGGTCAACGTAATCGGTCGTTTCGGGTCAACGTTTACGGGTCCGGCCGACCCGGCGGCCTTGCGGGAATACCTGCACCAAGGGGAACTGCGGCCCGAACGGCTCGGGCGACGCTCCAGTCCCTTGCAAGTCGTACGGCGTCTTTCGACCTATTATCGTTCTGGAAAGGGATCGGCATGAGCGAAACAAAACCACGCATTGTCTTCCTGATGCCTCAGCCCCTCTTCCTTGAACGCGCGAGGGCCATCAGCGCGTCGGTAGTCTCGGACCCGGAAGCCCCCTCGCTTCCGGTATCAACCCCTTAGCCCGTCTGGTACCGGTGGAAGAAAAAAGGTCTTCACGTACAAGCCTGCTGATCGGATGTTTCCTGATCGCATGCACCGGTCTGACCCTGGCCTTGAGCGTGTCCGACTGGTGGCTGGCACGACAGAACCATCTCTACGGAACCCATCAGTGGAAAGCCGGTAAAGACACGGGGAAGTTCGTTTTCTATTCGTACGCCTTCATGTTTGCACCCTTTCAAGAGGGCCGCATCGACCTCGCCTCTCATATGGGGTATCAGGAAATCCGCCACCGACAGGAAGATACCGCGAACGCCTGGCTGGAAGACCTTTCGTTTGAAACCAGCATCGCCAACGAGTGTTACCTGTGGGTGACCCTGCACGCCCGGGGGAACGCCCGGTTGCGGATGCGGATCTCAAACAGCGAACGGCACCGCAACGGATTCTATACCTATGATGCCTCGGGGGAGCTGACGAACTACACCGCCTTCGATGAGGTGGTAGAAGAAAGTGAAGCATGGCGAAAGGTGCACCTTCATCGGATCGGGGAAACGTGGGCGGCCTCCATGGACGGCCACGCACTCGGGACGGTATCCCTGCCGGATTCCCCGCACGGCTGGTTTGGCTTTCAGGGATCGGGTCGAGGGAGAACCCATGTGTACCTGCGCGAGATCGACATGGGCTTCCGCATGAGCGACGGTGCGACCTCCCAGGCCAGGGAAACATTTTCCAGAAGCAAAAGATCCCCCCGACACCTTCTAACCCTCTTCCTGGTTTGTACCTGCATCGCAGGTCTGCGTATCGCACGCGGCGTCCTGCTGGTGCGTCTCTTCGGCATCCGATCACCCCTTCGCTTTATCAACCTGGACCAACTCCTGTTCCTGCTGAGTCACCTGCTGGCCGGGTGGATCTGCCCGTCGAACGGGGGCGAACATATTGCAGGTGCCTTTGTCGCGTCGGAACTCTGGACGGTGCTCCTGCTGGCCAGGTGTAAACGCGATCCTGCGCCTGCACGCGCGGTACGCTGGGGGCTTGCCTGGGCCTTGATGAGTACCTCCATCCTGATCGCGGCGGGGCTGAAGCATGGCGAGTGGCTGAACCATGCGGAAGAACACATCTGGTCCCACATGGCCGGGATTGATCCTTCGGCGTTTCTCCTTCACCCGGATCAATCGTTGAAGGGTGAGGTGTTCGAGCACGCGGAACACATCCACCTGGAACCGGGCAAACCCTGGTTTCCGTCCAAGGCCGTGTACCGGGAACAGGAAATCGCCTTCGCCTTCACCTTCCATCAACCCGCCACCCTCGACATCGTCTTCCAACAGCAGGCGTATCAAACGCGGGGCGACCCGGAGGGAGAACCCCTCCCGCTGCATCGACGCCTGGTGAGACTGAGCACCTATCCCGGGGTGACCAGCGGACTGGCGGAAGGCCTCCACAAACAGCCGGGCCCCTTTTCCGTGATTGCGGGATTGCAGCCGGAGGGGACGAATCAGATCCGCCTATCCTCCCACAAGGATGGTCTCGAGATCGACCTGAATGGTACGCACTCCTCCTTTCCCCATGCACAGCCCCTCGGTTTTGGCGAAACGGGTTTTATGGTCTACGAGTCCGGGGTCGAACTTCATACCATTCATGTGAAGCCGCTGGATGGAGGAACTGCAGGATGGCGCACACGCCTGGGCTTCGTGTTGGGTATCCTGATCGTGCTCCCCTTCGGATGCGGCATCCTCCTGAGGCTGGCGGGCATGCGCCTGCAGACAGGCCTGCTCCTGGGACTAAGCCTACTCCTGCTTCCTGCAGTGTTTGCCGGCCTAAGCCTTATCCTGTCGACGAGCAGCCTGCTCCATCTCGGAGCGATTCGATCGGAATGGATTCATATCCTATACCTCGGCTGCATCCTGGGGCTTGCGGCCGCACTGCTGTTTCCGCGTGAACAGATGCCGCGCAAAGCCCTGCTGTTTAATCTGATCTTCGTCCTCATCTTTATGGCCGTGGGCAAGATTGGGTACGACCGACTGCCGCCGGAACACAGCTGGAAAAAAGATCGCAACGCTGTCGCTCCGGCAAGCGCCAAACCAAATAGCGGGCTCAAACTCATGCCGTGGTATGCGCGCAATGTGTCCATCGGAGCCAACAACTTCGTATGGCACCAGCGCTTTGGTCCTCATGCCGTGCCGCGAGAAAATCCTGCCGAGGAACGCCGCGTCTTTGCCATGGGCGGCAGCCAGGCCTGGGGTTCCGGGGCAGCCGACTCCTATCACACCTACGATGGACTCCTTGAACGCATGCTCCAGGAAACGATCGACCCGGAGATTCGCGTTTACAACGCAGGGGTAAACGGCGCGGGCATCTCCACTGTACGCGACCTGTATGTGCAATTGGTCCGACACTACATGCCGGAGCTGCTCATCCTCGATATCGGCCTGAACGACAGCGCCTCCCTGCAACAGGATCGCGATTCAACCAAGCGGAATCAACATCGTGAACGCATGGTTGCAGCCCTGGAGGTCGTGCTTAAGCAGTGCGCAGCGGATGGCGTCAAAGGCGTCCTGGTACTGGAGGCCATGAGTCGGGAGAGTCCCCTCCGTCCGGATCGCGAACTCTATGAGCGCTATAAAGACCTCGCTGAGCGGTACCGGTTTTCCGTCGTAGACGCCATGCCGGAAACCGTACGCCTCGAAGATGATCATCCTCTGTGGTGGGACACCGCGCACTTGACCCCCTTCGGGCATGAGGTCCTCGCAAGACTCCTGCGCGAACCGGTGAGTTCCCTGCTAAGCAGCGATCCAGCGCCTTAAATCCCGCAACGCCACTTCCGGTTTTTCGGAATATTTCGCACCGAAAGTTCGCGGGGATGACAGGCAAGACGCTGGCAATCCTTTAAAATATGGCCCAAAAAGCGATCCATCCGCGAAACCTGCAGGAAATCGATGTGCTGGCATGATGTATGCCTTATAGTATTGAAGCGAACAACGACTTTGGAGCATACATGACCTGGGTTTATCTCCCCCCCCTCCTCCCGATGGCTCAGGTATCCCGCAAGGGCTCTGTGCTCCTCTTTTTTTACCCAGGCAACGCATCCCCGAGCAAATCGACGGTTAAGCGTTTACTTGCCGCAACACCCGATGCGGGCGCCCTTACTTTGAGGCCTTGGGTATGCCCGGCTTTATCCGCACCATCGAAGGCGGAGTTGCATCGTCCGCGTGCAGGTGACGATCGGAACAATCGACCAGAAAATCTCCTTCCAGGGCTTTCCGCCCCAGGAGCACCCGACAGAGCATCTTCTTCCGACAGACCAGTCCGAATTCAACTCGTTTCCGCACCCGGCCGATGAGGATCTCCGTCTCCACAAAGACGCGATGTGCGCGAACGCCATTACTGGACCGGATGCGCGTGGTGCGAACAATACGCGACTCGACGACCTGAATTCGATCGGGATACTTCCGACTGAGACGCACGCCAAAGCGAACCAGCCCGTCTTCCCCTTCCTCCAGCCAGGCGACATCAATGGCGGAGCTGTTGGCCCCAGTATCCGACTTTGCCAGCAGGCCCTGGATATCCCACTCCGGCAGATTCACCTTCTCCCGCCATCCGATTACATGTAATTTTTTCATTACTCCGCCCCCCCAGGCTCAACGATACGCACGGGGAAGGGCGCGGTATTCGAACCGACAAACAGCGTGCGATGCGGGAAAGGAATTTCGATCCCGGCGGCATCAAAGGCCTCCTTGATCTCGTGATTGATCGAATTGCGGAGCATGATGAAATCATCCTTGGAAAACCAGATGCCAACCAGGAGGTTGAGCGATGATTCACCAAATCCGGTGAACAGAATGACCGGCTCCGGCTCATCCAGGCTGTAGGGATTCTTATCCGCCACCGATTTCAAGAGCTTGATGACCTCGGAGACGTCTTCCTTGTAGGCCACGCCGAGCGAAATGTCGTACCGTCGAATCGGATAGCGGGTGACGTTCGTAAATTCGTTTTTAACCAGGTGCTCGTTGGGGATACGCACGTATTTATTGTCATGGGTCCGAAGCTTGCAGGACAACATATCAATGCTGGTGACCGTGCCGGTAGTCGCACCAACCTGCAACAGATCGCCGACTTCGAAGGG
>JBLIND010000135.1:0-15174 GCA_047639095.1 Candidatus Omnitrophota bacterium
TCTGGTTTCCTTAAAGACCCGGTTCCCCCTGGTGCGTACGTTTCTCTACAATCCTGAACTTTTTGATGTGCCCAAGATTGACCGGGCACTCGACAAGAATCAGACGCATCCCAAGTTCGAGAAACTTATGCAAACCTGCACTTGGTATCTCGCAGGATCCTTCGTCCTGAGTGCGGTGCTGAATTACGGTCTGGCTAAATTCCTGATCAAAAGCGAAACCGATACGGATGCCTTTGTGCAGGAATTAGGAAAAATGACGCTCTGGAGTTGGCCGGTGATTACGATACCATGCATGGTTGTAACGATGTTCGCCTTGATGAAGCTCCTGAAAGGCATCAAAGAATACACGGGGTATGACATGGAAGATGTCATGCACGGTGCGCCAGCTCCAGTGGAAGCCGAAGTGGAAGCCGAAGCCGAAGCGGCGGAAGCCGGCTCCGATACCAGCGAATCCTGAACGAAAACAGGAAGCCGCCCACGTCAGAAACGTCGGGCGTCCCCTGATTCACCTACCCGTCGCTCGGGTAGCCGATCACATCCAGAATCAGCGCCCCACCCTCGGGCACGTACACACAACCCACCGCTTCGCCCGCGGCATTACAGATACGCACCCGTCGGATTTCCTCCGAACGAACCAGGGTTTCAATCGTTTCCAGCTTCATGAGCGAGCCGCTCCGGCGTAGGTGGATAAAATACTATCACGCCGTACGCGTGCTTCGGCGAGGGACTTGGTGTGCAGCGACTTCCGAATTCGCTGCTTCGTCACCGGTGTGGGATAGATGGTGTAGTGGATAAACCAGGTCCCGTTGTTGTTCCACAAGTGGTGGTTGGGGTTGCGATCGTCGGTGCGGATCGCCAGCTCCGGATGCGGGGATTCGATGTACTCAGCTTGAATGGACATACCTATTTTCCTTCAGGTGCTCCGGGGAATCCAGCTGCGAGCAGGGTCGCGTCCGGGGAGGATTTATATTTTTCTCTTCAGACCCACGTGGCCTTCCAAGCACATCATTTTACCACCGCATGCCCTCCCCAGGGCCTCGGTTGGCGTTGTCCTCGCGGACAAACTCTTGATGCTGTCAATAATGTAGCGTGATTCGTTCCCGCTGACAAGTATCGGATGTGTCATAAAGGAAGGCCCACAACACGTCAAAAGAAACGTCAACACGTCATAATACAGCGTATTGGCACACCAATTGCTTAATGTGCACAATGGCGACCGCGCCACCCCTATCATGAGCACACAACCATACGACAAGGCCTTGACCCAAGCCGAACAACGAATTTCCGATTTGGAAAAACAGATTCAATACGTGAATCAGTTGCTATCCAAAGAATTGGCGTTTGATGACGGACGTGCAGAAATGCAGGAATTACTGCATACGGTTCAGGAAAAAAACACCGCGAGCTAATCGCTGTATGGGTGGCTCGATCCACTCGAATCCGGCACGCCCGTGCGAGCGATACCGAAGGTGCAGAACACTACTCTGCGCGCATCTTCACCAATTGCATGCGCGCGAGGAAGTACTCCATGTGGTGAGGTCTCAATTGTGAGATGCTATTCTGAAAATAGGTTTCCGCAGCGTCCTTCTCCCCAGCCCATAAGGACATCATCCCTCGATAATAATTGAACTCCGTCAGATGATCTTTGCGAAGGATATAATCCGCGACGTTCAGAACCCGCGTATGCACCTCCTCAGGTGTCTGGTCGCCAAGTAGCATGGCCGCAAAGTGTTTCGTCATGCCGGGTTCAGGCGATGCCCAAGTGGCGACCTTCTTGAGAAGTTCACGAGCCTTGTCCTCCTCACCCATCTGCTGGTAACACACGGCCGACAGCAGTCGGAAATATTCTCCCGCCATCGACGGGCGCTGCCCTTCCGCCACCTGGTAGGATGCAATCGCTTCAGCAAATTTTTCCTGACCGTGCAGGACATAGCAGAGTCGCGCCTGCCAGGCTTCCGGGCAGTTCTGGGATCGGACGTAATCGTCAAGAATGCGCTGAGCTTCATCATGCTTGCCCTGGAGCAAGAGGATCCGGGCCTGTTCCAACTGGGCATTAATAGAGCCAGGCTGAACGAGGTGGATGATCTCAAGTTGTTCCAGCGCCCCATCAAAGTCGCCAAGCGCCAGATATCCCATGCCAATTTGCTCGATGCTTCCTACATCGGGCTGTCCCGTGCGCAAGGCTTCACCCATTTCGATAAATGCGTTCGTAGCCCCGCTATCCAGGTAAACAAACAGGTCCAGCATCGACACGGTCCGCACGGGCTGTCCATCCACCGGCTCAGTAGTAAAGCGAAGGGCTTCATCCAGCTCGCCTGCACGTAAGTGATATTCTTTGCGAAGCGCATCCCTGAATCGACACGCGGGGTATTCAATTTCGAGCGATTCGAGGGCTTTCAATGCCTGCCCGACCTCTCCGGCATGAAGCATGGCCTGCACCTGATCCGCAAGAAGGTTCTCCTGAGTGCCCTGCAGTTCCAGCACACGCGTTTTGTGCTTCAGGGACGTCAAGGGCCGTGTCTCACCTGCGTACGTCACCCCCAAGTGTGCATGGAGAACGGCCGCGTCCGGATACCGCGCGACCAGTTCTTCCAGGTACTCCAGGCCCCGCTGCACCTTTTCCTCTTTGCCCGAATAGACCAGCGCACCCGCGATCAAAGCCAGGGCCTGATCGCGTTCAGATGGCATCGGTTGATTGAGGAAAGGACGATATTCCATGGCACGTAGCATGGAGTCCGTCTGACTGTAGCGAGTGCGGATATAATCCACCAGAGCCCGGGTTCGAACCGTATTGTTTGCCTTCCAGGCCTCCTCCATCACACTCACGAGCAGGTTGGGTCCACGGCCAGCGGGATCTTCGTAATCGATCACCCACCAGCGCTCATCCTGCTTCAACAACAAGAGGCTCGTGACGACCGGTGACGAACGGATGGACGATACATCACGTCGAACCTGGTACCGTACCAGATCTTCTGTGAACTCATGCGAGCTTGATTTCAGTTCATTGAACAACATGGCGAGATTCAAATCCCGCAATTCCGGATTTGCACCGGAAACCACCGGAGCATGACTCAAGGCGATCAATTCTGAGCAGGAAAGATCACATGCGGGTGCCATTAAAGACGCCATGCGATCGCGATCGCCGTACTGATATGCACTGATAAAGCTACGAGCAGCAGCGGCGGGGTTACCCTGATCCAGCATGGTCCGATAATCCGGAATTACCCGGCCTTTCAGGGGTTGAATTTCGGCCATGAGATCCGTTTCGATCTCGGGGCGGCGCGCGCGCGCGGCCAATTGGCGTGCAAGGAATGCGGCGTCGTCAAAATCCCCCAGACTCACCAGCTTCTGCATGAGAAAGATCAACTCGGACATGACTTGATTGGGTTGATTGACCACGGAAGCGAGACGGTTCAAGCCGGACTCGACCTCTCCATCCAACACCTCGCTACGCCAAAGCAATTGTTGGGTTTCAATCAGACGTGACCCCTTCTTCAAGGCCTCGGCAAGGATGGTCGCGGCCTGGTTATACTCGCCGGAATGATAGTGCGTGACGCCCCGCCAGTTCAGGATCAAGGGGTCCTCCGGATAATCCTTCACCAGTCTTTCGGCCAGGCTGACCGATTCCTCGACGTCTGCTCCGAGGCCAAAAAGCATGCGATGACGATCCGTCGCATGTGCCATCGACACGGAGGCATCCAACTGCTTGGGGTCTTGCAGATGCGCCCGGCTTTTTTCGATGATCTCGATGACACGTGCACGGTGGTACGGTCCGCCAAGCGCAGCGTCGTACAGATTCGAAAGATTAGCCCATCGTTCATAGAAGGCAAAAACGGATGGGTCCATGGCAATGGCCTGCGCATAGTGCGCCTCAGCCGCATGCCGGTAGCCGCATGCCGTCTCATGATCCCCGATCCGCATTTGAAGGAATGGATCCTGAGGAAAGCGCTCCATGAGCTCGTGCAGGTAGCTACGCGCTTCATGAGGCTGACGATTTACCAGCATCTGGGCGGGTTCATCAACAAATTCGAGTGGTTGGTCGGCGCGCTGAAGCAGACGTTCAACCTCGCGACGAAGGTCATCGACGCGTTTCGCCGGAATTTCACAGGCATTCAAGGTCGCCTTTACCCCCACGATCAACGTGCTCCCCTTCAGGTCAGCGCTTAGCGCGAGGCTTCCATGAGCCAACTTCTTATCGTACGCACGCACGGCGTTGGAGAGTTTGTACCCGGGTGGCAGTTTGATACTCAGCTGGAGGGATTCCGAGCGCGTCGCCAGGTTTACCCAGGCCTGTCGGCGCGGCTCTTTTCCACGTGACCAATCCGCCAGGACCAACATGCCCGCGGTCGGCCCTACGTCGAGGGAGGTACGAAAGCTGTCTCGACCCGCGGTCAGAATCTGATTGGAAACATAGGAGACCTCGTAACGAAAGGATGGCGTCAGCATATCGAGAGCATCCACTTTATAGCCCAGTAGACGCTGGAAGCCGGGACGCGCAGAAGCGTTTCGGCGCATCTCCTCCTCCATCCGATATTCACCAATTTCATCCAGGACGCGACGCAATTGGGCCGCTCGGCGACCCGTGGCATACTCACTGAATACGACCTCATGCATGCCATCGGGCGAGAGCTTGATGTCATACATGCGCTCATTCAAACTTTTGGCCGCGGCCAGAGCGGGGATAGTTTTGAAGCGACCTTCATGATTTTCTATTACGAAGGCTTCAACCCCATCGAGTCCTTCCGGCCAAGCCTCAGCATCGATATAGGGCACCGTGGGGTCGAGCCACCTATCCTGTCCATCGAGATCCAGATGCACAATCGCATGGTTAAACTGCCCAGGCTCTGGCAACTCCTCATACACCTTGCCGTAAAAATTTGGGCGAATCAGCGCGATGTTAGCGGTAAAGCCTGCCGCGCGCAGCAGGCTGATCAGCACCACGGACTGATCTTTGCAATCCCCATAAAGATTTCGCAGGCAATCATCGGCGGGGCGTGGTTGGTAAGCCCCCTGCCCCAACTCGATGGCCACATACCGAACGTCTTTCTGCACATAATACAAAAGCGCATTCACGCGATCGATCGGCTTATCCAGGCCTGCCGTCAAACGCTTCGCCAGATCTTTCACCTCTTGAGATGCACTGACGCGACCTTCCATCAAACCCGCATACCAGGAGGCAACGGCGTTCCATTCTTTCAGGCTGGTGGCCCGCAGGACTTTCCGGATATCCGCCACCGGCGGCAGGTTGGCTTCCGGCTGGATCCCCGGAATGTCGCGCAACTCCCAACGATGCTCCACCATGACACCGTTGGTCACGACGGTGGGGGTTACACCCAACTGCTGCGGAGCCCAGGTCATGTCCAAGTCAACGGGCAGCGTCACCGCGAGTCGGGACGTCTGGACGGGTAAGGCATGGTCGAAAAAATGGGTTACCGCAAAAAGTTCGTCAATGATCGGCTGAAACGTAACTTCAATTTCATAATCAATCACAGCATCCCGCGTGAGTGCAGGCATTGAAAAGGTCAGAATCCGTGTATCTGAGTACTCACTGTATCCCTGTGCCGATTCGGGGAGCATATCACGGACGAGCTCGTCCTGAACCGGTACGTGACGCCCGTCCGGCGTAATGGTCTCCGCTCGAACCAGGCGGGCCTTTTGATAATGCGCATTGTACGGAATTTTAATGTCACCGAGAGCGTCGATCGCATCCCGATTCAGGATCTTCAGGCGATGATGCAGCCGCAAGGTCCGCTCTTTCGTATCGCTGAGTGAGATAGATTTCTCCATCAGCTCGTACACCCCCGGAGCGTCTTTAAGGTCAAGCTCGCCAAAACTTACAGGCGTCTGCGTGAAGGAAAGAACCACTGCAACGATAGGTACCCACAATTTCATATCACGATTCTCTCAGCAAACAGGTTGAACTTAAAGGGCCATATTTCATATTCCCATAAGCGGCCAGATAAAGATCGCGACAAAGGCAAATGCAGCGATGCTGATAACGCCCATAATCGGTCCGATTTTCAGAAAGTCTTTCATGGACATGAAGCCTGAGCTGTAGGCAATGGCCGTCGCCGGTGTTCCAATCGGCAGGGTGTAGGTTAAGCCGGATGGCAAGGCCACCGCCAGGGTGATGGCAACCAGGGAAATATCCTGAACCTGGGCGAGGCTGATCGCAACCGGCAGCATGACCGACACGACCGCCGCATTGCTGATAAACTCCGTCAGCACCAGGGAGAGCGCGGCAATGATAATGATCGTCGCGGTCGGGGAAAGATCTGCCTGGCCCAGCAAACGATCAATGAGCCACGCCGAGGTTCCGGCGCTGCTTAGAGCCGAGCCCAACGCGATCGCACCGCCATACATCAGGATGATCCCCCAGTTCACACTGCGCTCAACCGTCGCCCAGTCGGTGAAGCGGAAGATAAACATCAATGCAACGGAGAGGAGGGCAATCGTCGCCAAGCCGTAAGATTCGTGCAGGGTCACCCAGCCTAAGATCGTCAGGATAAACAAAGCCCCTACGCCCCATTCCTGCCGACTGACCGGACCCAACTTGTCGCGATCCGCATCCAGCATCTTTTCTGCGGCTTCCATATCGACCGGCTCGGCTTTGTAGAACAAATTCAAGACCAGCAAGGCGCAGATCAGCATCAAACCCACAATTGGCGCGGAGGCCTTTAGCCAATAGGTGAAACTGATCGTCTCTCCAGTTGCCTGGGTATAGATCCCGGCAGCCAGCGGATTTCGGGCACCCCCGAGATAGGTCGTTACGCCCCCGATCACACAGCCCCATGCCAAGGCGAAAAAGAAACTCATACCAAACCTACTCTGCATGGGCTTTAAGCCCAGAGCGGTGACAATCCGCGATACAACCGGAAAAAACATAGCGGCTACGGCATGTTCGCTCATGAAGCAACTGAAGAACGCGCAGAACAGGAAGATCGCATTGCGTAACTGGGTGGCCGACTTCGAGAAGGTATGCAGCACAATGCAGGTGAGCCGGGTGGACAATCCACACTTCACCAGTACGGCGGACATGATGAACGCGCCGAGGATAAAGAATACCGCTTCATTTCCGAACAGGCGAAAAGCCTGCTCAGCAGAACCGACGCCATCTTTCTCCGGCAGCGCCCCCAGCACGGGCAGCAGGGTGAGGGCGAGAATCGATGTGATCTGCAGCGGGATCAGGCTGGTCACCCATAGCAATGCGCAGAGAACAAAGACCCCCAATGCGCGCTGCCCTTCCAGGCTCAACCCCTCTGGCCGCGGGCCGAAGGCGGTAAATGACGCGAGCACAAGAATCACGACAAGTATCGGGTAATGATACTTGGTAATGAAGGGAACGTGACTCCCCTGACTGGCTTTGGGCTCCCAGACTTGTGGCATGCATGGCTTCCTTTACAACTTGGTCAGACCCTATTTTCGGGGCCTTATTATGCAATGTAAATCGGTTGATGATTGCCGCCGACATTTGTCATAGTCCGAACTCAACCTTGCCGTAACTATGACCGACTTGATCCTAGCGCTAAAAGAAAACTTTGGCTTCGAAGCCTTTCTCGAAGGCCAGGAGGAAGCCATCGCAGAAGTGGTCGATCAGGGACGAGATGTCCTCCTCATCATGCCAACCGGCTCAGGCAAATCACTCTGCTATCAATTGCCCGCCCTGCTGCTGGATGGGGTCACATTGGTGATCTCTCCGCTCATCGCCTTAATGAAAGACCAGGTAGATGCCCTGGTGGGCCGGGGTATCGCGGCGACCTTCATCAACTCCTCCCTCAGCCAGGAGGACATGTACCAACGCCTGCGCGAGATTCAGGCCAATGTATATAAACTCGTGTACATCGCTCCAGAACGATTTCGGAACGAGCGTTTTCTGGAGCTGATGCATGGCAGCCGGATTGCCATGATCGCGGTGGATGAAGCGCATTGCATCAGCCAGTGGGGACATGACTTCCGACCGGACTATCTCCGCCTGCGCCACGTGATCAGGGATTTCCCGGCCAGCCGAATCATGGCGATGACCGCGACCGCGACCCCGGACGTCCGTGAAGACATTGAACGCAACCTGGGACTGGGTGACCATGGTCGTGCAAAGGCGTCGATCTTTGTTTTTGGGTTTGCCCGGCCCAACCTGAAAATCAAAGTCACCCGCGCGGGAACCCACACGATCAAGCTCGACCAGGTCCTCTCGGCAGCGGAGCGTTACCACACCGGAATTGTCTACTGCTCGACACGAAAACAAGTGGAAAAGGTGTACAAGCTCATGAAGGCCGAAAAGTTGAGCGTGGGGATGTATCATGGTGGCCTCACCGATGCGCAACGGGAGAAAATGCAAAATCGCTTTATCTCCAAGGCGGTTCCCCTTGTTGTGGCGACCAATGCCTTCGGCATGGGAATCGATCGTGACGATGTACGCTTCATTATTCACTGGGATATACCCGGCAGCATGGAAGCCTATTATCAGGAAATCGGACGGGCGGGACGAGATGGTGAGGATTCCTATTGCGAACTGCTTTACAACTACGCGGATGTGCGCACCCAGGAGTTCTTTCTCGAAGGGGCCAACCCCATGCGGGAAACCATCACCGAAACATTGAAGGTCATAAAAAAGCATTGCAGTCATGGACCCGCCACCCTCTCCATAACTGATTGGTCCTCAGAAATTCACTCCACGAATAACGACATGGCGGTGCAGGCCGCCATGTATATCTTAGAACGTGCGGGACTGATTGTCCGCAGTCATGAACAGGGCAACCGAACCGCCACCATCGACCTCGTTTCCGAACCCGACATGGCGGGGCTCAACGAGCAACTGAAAAACCTCGGACATAAACGCGAGCGCGACCGGGCACGTCTCAATCGCACGCTGGACTACGTGGATACCCGCAAGTGCCGTCACAGTTACATTCTTGAATACTTTGGCGAACCCGCAATGGAAGCGGCCTGTGACGTATGTGACAACTGTGTCCGCCTGAATGACCACACGCTTCGCGAACCGACTGAAGATGAATGGCCGATCATCCAGAAAATACTCAGCTGCATCGGCCGACACAACAACCGATTCGGTCGCGCGCGAATCTGCCAGATCCTGGTGGGATCAAAAGCCAAACAGGTACGCGACCTGGGACTGGATAAAAGTCAGAGTTACAATCAACTGGCGGGCCATAAGGAAGCGTTCATCCGACAGGTCCTCGATGAGCTGGTACGCGAAAACTGTGTAGAGGTGTCCACTGGCGACTACCCTGTGTTGGGCCTGACCGCATTTGGCAAGGAAGTCATGTGGCGTAAACACACGATCCACATGGAATGGCCGGAGTCATCACGATCTGCTCAACGCTCTGGATCCACCGTCGATGATGCAGGTGTTACGCCCGTGAACCCGGTCGTTTTTGATGCCCTGAAGCAATGGCGAAATCAACTGGCACGGACGCGACACATTCCTCCGTATTTAATCCTGACCGACAAAAGCTTGAGAGCCATTGCAGCTACCCCGCCGAGCGATCAGGCCGAACTGACGCGAATCTGGGGCATCGGCCCGAACAAGGCCAAGCAATTTGGCAATGCCATCCTGCAGGTCTTACAAACCCATCAGCACTGACCCATGGACCCGGCTGGATAGGTCACCTACTTGCCTTTCACCTTCGCCCAGGTATCGCGCAAGGTAACCGTCCGGTTAAACACCATGCGGTCTGACGAGGAATCAGGGTCCACGCAGAAGTAACCCAGACGCTCGAACTGGATGGTCTCCCCCACAGCAACCGATGCTAACGCGGGTTCGACCTTCGCCATGACTGTTGTCAACGATTCGGGATTGAGAAAATCTTTAAAGTCCTTCTCCTTATCCGCCATCGGTTGTTCAACCGTGAAAAGTCGGTCGTAGTTACGCACTTCGGCATCCAGAGCGTGGGTGGCCGAAACCCAATGCAAGGTGGATTTAACCTTTCGATTGTCGGGCGTTCCCCCACCCCGTGATGCGGGATCCCAGCTGCAATGCAGCTCGATGATTTCACCCGAAGCGTCTTTGATGACTTCATCACAGGTGATGTAACAGGCGGCGCGAAGCCGAACCTCTTTCCCCGGCGATAAGCGGAAAAATTTGGGCGGCGGAATTTCCATGAAATCCCCGCGCTCGATATAGATTTCGCGGGCGAAGGGAACATCTCGTGTACCCGCAGCTTCATCACCCGGGTTATTTACGGCGGAAAAGGTCTCCTCTTCGTCTTCCGGATAATTCGTAATCACGACTTTAAGCGGATCCAACACGCCCATAAATCGAAGGGATGATTTGTTCAAATCCTCCCGGACATGAAACTCAAGCAGACTCATGTCCGTCAGACTGTTGAATTTCGTTACCCCAACCGTTTCGCAAAGGTTGCGAATGGCCGCCGGGGGATATCCCCGGCGGCGCATGCCACTTAAGGTCGGCATACGTGGGTCATCCCAGCCATTCACCAGGCCTTCCTGAACCATCTGGAGCAACAACCGCTTGCTCATCACCGTATAGGTTAAATTCAACCGGGCAAATTCAATTTGTCGGGGCGCGCTGGGAACGCTGAGGTGCTCAATACACCAATCATACAGAGGGCGATGCACTTCAAATTCCAGCGTACACAAGCTATGTGTAATATGCTCAATCGCATCCGACAGCGGATGAGAATAATCATACATGGGATAGATGCACCATGTGTCACCTGTCGCATGATGGGTGGCATGCTTGATGCGATAGAGTACGGGATCGCGCATGTGTAAATTGGGGGAGGCCATATCGATTTTCGCGCGCAACACGTAAGTCCCGTCCGGAAATTCTCCCGCCTTCATGCGTGCGAACAGGTCCAGATTTTCCTCAGCCGGTCGATTGCGAGAAGGCGATTCCTTCCCCGCCTCGGTCGGCACACCGCGATAGGCCTTGAAGGCTTCGGCATCCAGCGAACAGACATAAGCCAGACCTTTATCGATAAGCTCCACCGCCCAGGTGAACAGCTGATCAAAGTAATCAGAGGTTTGATACAGATGCTCGTTCCAGTCGAAGCCCAGCCAGCGTATGTCGGCCTTGATCGACTCTACGTATTCGACATCCTCTTTTACGGGATTCGTATCGTCAAAACGCAGGTGGCAGGTGCCTCCAGAAGCCGCAGCCAGCCCGAAATCGACGCAGATGGCTTTGGCGTGACCAATGTGGAGGTAACCATTGGGCTCTGGTGGAAAACGGGTAATAATCTGCGAATGTTTGCCACTCGTCAGGTCGTCCTCGATGATCTGCTGAATAAAATGCTTATTGGATTCGGTTGGGTCGTCGCTCATAAGGGCAGGAAGATAGTCCGGAACCTATATGATGCAACAGGAAAAAGCAGGACGGCCCACGCGGTCAGGGCTGGCCCACGACCTTTAGAATTTCATGGGGCTGAATGGCTGACCACATAAACCGGTATTGACTCCCACCCAACTCAAGCGCAGAACCCGCAGACAATTTCGTCCAGGGACCATCCGGATGCGAAGCCGTTTCCAACGTCCACTGCGATGCAATGCCACTCAGCACCTCGAAATCCAGCCTGCCATTGGCCAGATCTATGCCGAGTATCCGCAATTCAAGGGGCTCGTCATCGTCCTCAACGATGGCCGCAGCTTGAACATCGAGTGGGGTTACATTTACCAACATACTGAGATTTACCATGAACTGCTCTGCCGACTCGACCGTCGCATCATCGATTAAGATCACTGAGAAGGTCTGACTGGTGACGCCGGGCGCAAAGGTCAAGGCCTCGGATATTGCCGAATAATCCCCAGGTGCAATGGCGGTATCATCGGCGGTGGAGGCCTGCGCCGAAATCACTTTGCCACTGATATTATCCAACCGAACCGTGAAACCGGCCGTTCCGTCGGCTTCATTTACCAGGATATCATCGATGAGTATTCCCGGTGCCCGATCATTATCGAGGATAAATGCCCGGGCCCGGTCCACAAGCAGCGTAGCCTCAAGCGGACTAGACAACCAAACCGTAAAGGCTTCCAGATCTTCATCAACAAAATCGTCCAACAGCGTTACGATGATGGACTGGCTGCTCTCACCCGGATTAAACATGAGTTCGCCACTCTGCGCAGCATAATCAAGCCCGGCGACTGCGGTCTCATTTGAGGTCGCGTATTGAACCGTAACCATGCGACCGCTTGGCGCATCCAGCTCGACGGTCAATACCGCGGTACCCGCCTGCTCGGTCAGGAAGACTGCTTCGACGGAAATACCGGGAGCATCATCATCGTCTTCAATATGCACATCCGCCGACCCATCCGCGATCGATGCCGCCGTAGGATTGGACAGGATGAACTGGAACACTTCCGACGCTTCATCCAGGCTGTCATCGGTAATGAGCACGCTGAACATCTGCGAGGTTACTCCGGGAGCAAAGTTCAAGGTCTGGCTGTTCGGAGAGTAGTCGGAACCTGCAACAGCGGTTTGATTCGATGTGGCGACATCGACCTGCACGGTCTGACCGCTGGGGGCGCTAAGCACCACGCTAAAGCTCGCAACGCCATCACCTTCATTCACCGAAACATCGGCGACACTCAGAGAAGGCAACGCATCGTCATCCGAGATCGTGCCCAATCCTTCCGCATCGACCAGCACGCCGTTCATGGCATTTGTCAGGACGAGGATAAACGTTTCTGCAGCCTCATGCTGGAGATCGTCAACGATCATCACATCCACGGAAGCCAGGAGCTCCATCGCTGCAATAGTCACAACGCCCGTCTTCATGATGAAATCCGAACCCCCCATCGCAGTTTGTTCCATGGTGGCATAGCCCACGCTAACAGGCATGGCGCTGGGCACATCCAGCGTTACATTGAATGTAAAAGCGCCATCCCCTTCCAAGCCCGGCACGTCCAAAATCGAAATCCCGGGAGGATTGTCATTGTCCGTGATCAAACCACTTACCTCGTTTGTAGCCAGGGCGACGTTGACCGCATTGGTCAAAAGGACCCGGAAATCCTCGCTCGTCTCGTCCAACAGATCATCAAGGATGGTTACAACAAAAACTTTTTGTGTTTCCCCGGGAGTGAAGCTGAGACTCTCGGCAACCGCAGTATAATCCTCCCCATCGATCGCGGTGGCATCCGACGTGACGACATCCGCGCTGATGGCCTGTCCGCTTGCGGCGTTCAGCGAAACAACAAATGAAAACGTTCCGTCTCCTTCGCCGCCATTCACACCTGCAATCGACAGGATCGGCGTTACATCATTGTCCGTTATCGAACCCGCTCCCATCCCGTCCGCAATCGTCGCATTGGACGGGCTCGACAGCACGACATGAAAGGTTTCACTCGGCTCATCAAGCGCATCTTCCAGGATATCAATCGTAAAACTCTGCGTCACGATCCCGGTTGGAAAACTCAGGGTTTGACTCTTCAGGACATAGTCCGCACCAGCGGTTGCGGAAACATCAGCGGAAGTTGCCAGGACGGTAACGACCTTTTCACTGGGTGCATCAAGGGTCACCGTGAACGTCATGACGAGATCCGTCTCATCCGCCCCTGCGTCACCAATGGACAGCGCCGGTGGCGCATCATCGTCCGCAATCACACCCTGCCCCTGGGGATCACTGATCACCGCATTACTCGGATTACTCAAAAGAACGGCAAAGGTTTCATCTTCCTCGTCCACCGCATCCTGGATGCAGCTTACGGCAACGATTTTCTGAGTTTCCCCCGGAGCAAAAATGAGGTGCTCACTCGTCGACACATAATCCAACCCGGCATGGGCGGATTCATTGGAAGTCACCAGATCAACCTCCACGGTCAAACCACTGGCCTCATCCAGACTCACCACGAAACTGGCCACGTCCCCTTCAGCAACCGAGAGATCATCGACCGCCAAATTGGGTGGCCCGTCGTTATCGAAAATCGTTCCCACGCCTTCTCCATCTCCAATACCGGCATTCGATGGACCACTCAGACTCAAGCTGAACGTCTCATCCGCCTCGTCGAGGGCATCCTCCATCAAGGACACGAGCACGGTCAGATTCGTGGTACCCGCAGGGAAATTCAGGGTCCCCGATACGACCGTGTAATCCGACCCGGCGACCGCCGACTGGTTGGAACTGGTATAGGCAACGCTGATGGCTTTAGCGCTTGCCGCGTCCAGGCTTACCGTAAACGCCAAGGAACTATTGGACTCGGGCCCGGCCGCATCGCTGATCGACAGGTTGGGCATCAGATCGTTATCCAGAACCGTAACTGTAGCCGATCCATTCGTCAGCACGGCGTTCACCGGACTCACAAACAGCAACAGGAAGGTCTCGTCGGCTTCATCCAGTGTATCTTCAAGAATCGGCACGGGGAAGTTCGTCGACAGGATCCCCGGCGGTAAGGTCACGCTGTTTGCAGCAATCCCATAATCCTGTCCAAACGTTGCACTGAGATTCGACAAGCCGATATCGAGACTGATCGTCTGCGCGCTAATCGCAGAAAGCGTGACGGGATAGTTCAGCACACCTGCAGACTCGTCGACACTCGCCGCACCCAGGACAAACACCGGCAAGGGGTCATCATCGGCAATGCTTCCAACGCCCTGGGCCGTTGTAACACCCGCATTGACAGGACTGCTCAGCTGCACAAAAAACTGCTCACCAGCCTCATTCACGCTATCGTTCACCAGACTCACGTTGACCGTCTGACTGGTCACACCGGGCGCAAAGCTCAGACTCGTGGACAACGCCAGATAATCATCACCGGCGAGGGCGCTGTCATCTACACCGTCAACGTCCACGGTAATCGTCTGACTGCTTGGCCGATCCAGCACAACGGTGAAGGTCATCGGCCCGGAATCCTCGTCGCTGGCGACACTGTTGATCGAAATTTGCGGCAATGCATCGTCATCAAGGAGCGTTGCCTGCCCCTCCGCATTCAGGAAGCTGGCTCCGACGAGATTCGTCAGATCGATAAAGAAGACTTCATCCAGCTCATCCACAACATCGTCGAGCAAGGTGATATTGACGACCTGGCTGGTAAACCCGGGGCTGAACGTCAGGCTGCCCGTGGCGGCCACGTAGTCCTCGCCCGCCGTTGCGGATCCATCCCGGCTCATCCAATCCAGGCTTACCGGACTGGTTGGCACTTGATCCAGCACCACCGTAAAACTCGCGGTGGGATCCGACTCACTCCGTATTACATCATCAATGG
>JBLIND010000136.1:0-15160 GCA_047639095.1 Candidatus Omnitrophota bacterium
GCGAGAAGAAGCGGGCGCATGTTGCGAATCTCAAGGTGGCACGAAGCCAGGCGCATATTCAACGACCGCTTGAAAGCTGTCCCCAGTGTGGAAACCGACTTGTGGCCCGCAAAAATGGGAAGACCGGCCAGGCGTTCTGGGGCTGTATAAGCTATCCGCGTTGCCGCTATACGCGTTCAGTGGGGTGAGGATGGATGTAGGAGGTGGATCTCCGGCAGGGTTTGCAGGGCTACGGCTACGGGCAAACGCCTACGCGGGCCCGAGGCCGCGGTACAAGTTCTGGACGCGTTGGCTTTGCTGCTTGCGGATCTGGTCGAGGAGCAGCTTGGGGATTTTGTAGTTCGGGCTGTCGTCGGAGGTGTTGTTGCAATGTTCCTGGACGACGGCGTAAAGAAATTTGAAGGCGTCGCGGGGCTGGTTCATCTGATCCAAGGCATCGATGAGGTCGCTGGAGGTCACATCGTCGTCGAAGAGGTCGGTGAGGCGTTCGACTTTACCGTCCTTTCCCAGGCAGGCTTTCAGGCGTCGGGAAGCGATGTCGTACAGGGTGGCGCCGGTCCATTCCAGCTTCTCGACCATGTTTTGTTTGTCCAGGCGGGCCTGCTGATAGAAATCGGGGCCTTCCTTGCGGAGCATGTGGCTGAGTTCGATGGGCAGCAGCAATTTGAATCCAACGTTATCCTGCTGGAGAAATTTATTATTGAGCATAGGCCAGATAATGCCCCGCATGTGTTCGGCATTTCCGTTCACGAGGACGGGCTCGTCCACGCGATCAACGAGTACGGTCATGCTGCGAAAATTCAGCTCTTGAATGATGCGGAGGAACCGCGCGGTGAGCTCGTAGCGGCTGTCCTGGTCGCCCGGTACGGGTACTGGCTGGCCCTGCAGGTCGCGTGAACTCAGGTCGCTGAGCTTGAGCTTCAGTTCGTTGGGCTGGCGTTCAACCACCCGGACTTCCTTCTCAATTTTTTTCATCAGGCGGCCTACGGTAAAAGTCTCGCTGATCCACATGAAACCGCTGAGCAGAAAGATAACCGTCATCGCGGCCGTACCACCGATACTGAGCGGATCTGCGGACATGAGCACCGCGATGACGCCGGCCAGCAGGAGCCCGAAGGAAACCACCATGGTCCAGAAGAGCACGGTGATGTTCATGACCTTGCCGATACGAAGGAAATTCTTCACCTTGTTCCAACGGCTCATCGCGTTGGTCTTGGTGGGCTGATCGTAGATGGCCACGAGCTGAACAAGGTCGAGGCGCTTCTGGCGGGACATCTTGCGCAAGCCCTTGCGCAGCTTTTTTTCGTTCTTCAGGCCGAGGTCATCGGCGTTTACCAGAAAGTCCACCAGGCGGGTAACCGCCATGGAGAGAATGGCATCCTGATGATCGACCAGGCGGAATTCGCCCTCGGTCTTGCCCTCGGACTTGAGTCGCTCCAGGGTGTCGAGAATCGGATTCAGGTTGTCGTAGTTCACCACCCAGACCTGGCTTTCCGGTGTGCGCTCGTTGTGCGCCTTCAGCCGCTTTTCGATGAGCAGGCGAATCGCGGTTTTGCCACTGCCCTTTTCGCCGAAGACGACCGAGGTGCTCGGACGAACCGGCGAACCGTAAATTTTTTCGAAATCAGGATGCGTCATGTCCTCGGTCATGATGCGCTGATAAATCACATCGTCCCGGGCTTCTTCCGCCTGGAAGGGGTTTTCATCGATGCCCCAGTAGGTAAAATAATTGGCAATGTTCATGCGTTGATCCTGATCATCTACAGCGTGTTTGTTGGTTCCTTGAGCTGGCTGAGTATAAAGATAAAGTCTTTTTTTGCTATGACAGATGTGAAAAAGTTTCCTCGTTCAGCGTCCATCAACGGGTTTGCACAAGGTGAAAGTTACCCGGTCAAGCGGCAGGAATGAAATGCGCTTACGCGGCTTCCAACGGCAGATCCGGTGGTGGATCCGAGTCGGGCTTGGGCTCCACCTGATGTTTGCGGGGCCAGGCATTAATCACGGCCTGAACGAGCGTCGCGAGCGGGATGGCGAAGAAGACGCCCCAGAAGCCGAACAGGCCGCCAAAAAACAGGATCGCCCCGATGATGGCGATGGGATGCAAGTTGGTGACTTCGGACAGCAACAAGGGGGCGAGCAAATTGCCATCCAGCAATTGGATAATCAAGTAGGCACCGACCGCCCAGGCAAAACCGGAGCCGATATCACCGTACTGGAAATAGGCAATCAACGCGACGGGAATGGTCATGACGGTGGCCCCGATGTAGGGAATCAGCACCGACAAACCCGTGAACACGGCAAGCAACATGGCGTACTGCAGCCCGATCAGGCTGAAGACGGAGTAGGTGACCCCCCAGACGATAATGATCTCCCAGAACTTACCCCGGACATAGTTGCCCAGCTGCTGGTCGACCTCCCGCCAGACCTGCGCGGCGAGGGGGCGCTCATCGGGGAGAAAGTTGGCGAGGTATTTCCGAATCTTTTCCTTATCCTTGAGGAAGAAGAAAATCAGGATCGGCACAAGGATCATGTAGACCACGAGCGTGATCAAGCCCTTGCCCCAATCGGTAATGCGCTTGGCCACGAAATCGCCCATCTTGACCAGGCGTTCATTGATGAGATTGGTGACCCACTTGATCTGTTCCTCGGATATCGATTCGCCGGTGGTGGGCGGCTCACGGGAAGGAAAGGTCGGGGGAAAGGAAAATATTTTTTTACCCGGAACGGCATTGGTCACCACGGCGACGACGTTGGTCACCGTATTCGTCCCGACTTGCGTGATCACATTGGTCTCCGCCGGTGGTGGGATGGCGATCGTGACCGGAGCAGGTACCGGAACCGTCGGGGGGGTGGGCGGTTCGTGACCCGCGAGGCTGGGATCGGTCGAAGGAAGGCGCTCAACCGCCGCTTTCTTTTCCAGGCTCCGCTTCTCAATATAGTCGAGCATCGCATTCTGGCTGGTCTCGATCATGGTCGGCATGCGCTGGAGCAGCTTGATTGATTGCTGGGCGACATAGGGCATCAGACCGAGCAGGATGATGATGAAAAACGCGAGGAAGCAGGTGTAGACCGTCAGTACCGCCGGCAGACGGGGAATTTTGAGGTATTGCAACTTCGTAACCAGGCCTTCGAGCAGGTAGGCGATGACGATCGCGGCGAAACAGGGGGCCATGATATCGCCGAGGAACGTGATTCCGATGAAGCCAAAGACAAGCAGGACGGCGAGAATCACCACCTGGGGGTCGTTGAAGGTCCGTTTAAACCAATTGAAGAGCAGTTGCATAGTGTCGTTCGAGTAAAGTAGTGGAAAAACGCATTTTACGAGTTCCCGGAAAATGAATATGTTCGGATCAGCAAACGACATGCATAATATGAATATGAAACATTCTCGATACAAGACTGCTTTTAAAGGTGCAGCCACAGCGGCAAAAGGGGCGACGGCAGGGCTCCTCGCATTCACCATCATTCTCCTTACCGGATGTGCGACCAATCCAGTCACCGGCAAACGGGAAATCAGCTTCACGAGTGAGGCGCAGGAATTGGCCATTGGCGCGAAGAACTACGGTGCCTACCAGCAGGCACAGGGCGGAGACCTCGTGACCTATCCAAGAGTGACGGCTTATGTGCAGGATGTCGGCAGTAAGCTGGCAGCGGTATCCGATCGAAAACTCCCCTACGAATTTGTGGTCCTCAACGATTCCGTACCCAATGCCTGGGCGCTGCCAGGAGGAAAAATCGCGATCAATCGCGGATTGCTCATCGAGCTGAATTCAGAGGCCGAGCTCGCTGCGGTGCTCGGACATGAAATCGTCCACGCCGCCGCCAAGCATACCGCGAAGCAGATGGATCGCGGCATACTTGCGCAGACCGCGATGGCGGGTCTCCAGATCGGGCTCGGCGACAGTGAGTATGCAAACCTGGGCATGATGGCGGGTCAAATGGGTGGCGCGCTGATGCTGTCCAAATACGGGAGGGGTGCCGAGCTGGAATCCGACGAGTATGGGATCAAGTACATGTCGAAGGCCGGATACGATCCGAATGCAGCAGTCGACCTGCAGAAGACTTTCGTGCGACTTTCCAAAGGCAAGAACCCCGGCTGGCTGGGCGGGCTTTTCGCTTCGCATCCACCCTCACAGGAACGCGTGCAGAAAAATCAGGAACACGCGACCAAATACCCGCCTGGGAAAACCGGAGTCGAGGAATACAAAAATGCCATGGGACCGTTACGTGCAGCCAAAGACGCCTACGACACATATGACGAAGGCCTGAAAGCTCTGGTGAAGAAAGACCCGGCGACCGCGCTGCGGCTGGCCAGGCAGGCAATATCCCTCGAACCAAAGGAGCCGCATTTTTATGCCCTCGCCTCCAAGGCCGAAGCGGTACAGAAAAATTACGCTGCCGCGGAGAAGCAGATAGATAGGGCGCTAGTCCTAAACAGCCACTACTTCGATTACCACCTGATGAAGGCCCAGCTCGCGGAAAAACGGGGCAACCGGAGCGAGGCCCGCACGTCCTATGAGAAGAGCCTCACGCTTCTACCCACGCCCAAAGCCCATCACGCCCTGGGCATGATGGCCCTGAACAGCGGCTCTCAAGCCGTAGCCATGCGACACTTCTCTGCCGCCGCCTCCTCGAACACGCCTGAAGGCGAAGCCTCCAGAGTCATGCTGGCCAAGACCGATCTCCCCAAAAATCCGGGGAAATATATAGAGACGCGATTGGCCCTGGGCCGGGATGGCTACCTGCGCGTACAGGTTATCAATCGTTCAGCGGTGAAGGTCAGCTTTATAAGTATACAGCTGAATATCTCGGGACAGATAAAGAATATTTATGTGCGCGACACCTTGCGCCCGGGACAAACCTATACTACGAATACCCGCTTTGGGCCGTATGGTTCGTCTGAGGAAATTCAGGGGAGAGCGGCGACACGAGTGATCGCGGCAAAGGTGGTCGAATAACGCCCATAAGAAGGCGCAAGGAGTTGGGGGATAGATCCTTAACAAAATTATATAGTTATTCTATTTTGTTAACAGATCCATCCGTACGGAAATACAGGTTATGGCGATTGTGAAAGCTGACAGTAAACAAGTGCTCTTTATTTGCACCGCGAACTATTACCGAAGTCGATTTGCGGAGGCTATGTTCAACTACTACGCGCTAAAGCGAAAGCTGAAATGGACCGCCGTTTCCCGCGGTCTTGCCACCTATCTCGTGAATGAAGATCTCTCCCGCTGTACCGCGCATGCTCTTCACGAACGCGGCATCGATTTGTCACACACCTCCCAGACGGCCTCACAACTGACCGAGGTGGACCTGGAGAGCAGCGACATCATCATTGCGCTCCACGAAAAAGAACATCGGCCTTTAATGGACCACCTCTTTCCCTTCTGGGTGGACAAGGTGCGGTACTGGGATGTGCCCGACATGGATAAGATCTCCCCCGAAGAAGCCCTGCCCATGGTCGAAGCCTTGACGCTTCACCTGCTGGACTCGGTTGCCCACTACGATAATTAGCACGCCGTTCGGGAGATGCTGGTGTGGCAGAACCTATTCCGGTTCGGCCCAGGGAGCTCCCAGCGGATGGCCTACCGGCCCCAGTGGGTCCCGAGGACCCGCTGCATCCGATTCCGCCTTGGGATTCAACAGGCTATCGTACAAACGCAAGGTCTGCAAGATGGTCCGCTCGATGTTAAAGTGTTCGCGCACCCGTTGGCGTGCGTGCTGCCCACACTCGTAACAATAGCGGCGGTCTTTCACAAAGGTAGTAATGGAGCGCGCGATGTCCTGGGGATCGCCCGGACGCACGATCCGCCCACTCACCCGGTGCTCTACGATTTCCTTCATCCCTCCGATGGGCGTTACAATCGCAGGTACCGCCTGGGACATGGCCTCCAGCAAGGCGGTCGGCAAGCCTTCGTGGCGCAGGCTCGGGAGGATAAACACATCACACGCCCCCATCAGCCGGGAGGCGTCGGTCCGAAAACCCGGCATGTGAATCTGGTGGAGGGTCCGATTGGTTGCCGCAATGTCACTGATGCGCTCGTCCAACACCCGACCGACGAGCAAAAAATGAATACGCGGCTGTGGCGGCAGGTACTTGATCGCCTGCAGTAAATAATCCACCCCTTTGTGCGGGCGCATATTCGCCACACAGCCCACGACAAATTCTCCATCCGGAATTTCAAATTCAGCAAAATCTGCGGGCTCATGCCGATCATACCAGTGGACATCGTGCCCCTTGTAGATCGTGATCAAGCGTTCGCGCGGCACCCCTTCCTTTTCCAGGCTCAGCCGGATGGTGTTGGCCACACAAACGACTTTGTTCACCCGGGGATTCAACACCGTGCTCTTCGCAAACCAATTCCATGCATGCAGGGAACGAACCCGGTTCTCAAATCCGATCAATGGAATATTCGTCTTCCTCACCGCCTTCAAGCCGTTCGAAATCGCCCGCCGCTCTCGCAGGCAATGCACGATATCCGGCTTGTGCTCCTTCACGTAACGTCGAATTTCCCGGATCGCCCGCTTGGAAAAGCGTTTGTTGAGCTCCATGGGCATGACATTAAAGGCGCTGCGCGCGAGGGTCTCGTAGTACTGATCGCGCGGATCCAGATATATGGACACCTCCCAACCCGCTTCATGCACCCCCTTGAGCAGGAAGGCCTCCGGCATGTCAATTTTTTCGGCGATGTAGAGGACGGAAGGCATGATCAGCTACGCGTTACCTGAAAGCCCGTGTGCGACAGACTCCACTCGATGAAACGGGCTTTTGCATTCGGAGGTTGCTCGGCAAGCCGCTCGCGAATCTGCACGGCCGCTTCGGCATCCTGTGCGACGAGCAACAGATACCCACCGCCACCGGCGCCGAGCAGCTTGGCGGCTGCGAGGGCATCGCCGCACTGATCCAGTATGGCCTGGATCGCAGGAGGGTTCGTTCCTCCATCGAGCCGCTGACTCAAGGCCCAGTTTCGGCCCAGCCCCTCAACCAGCTCCTCGACATCGTTGCGGAGAATCGCGTCGTAACAGAAATAGGCATTCTGTTTCAGCTCACGGATGATGGCAATATTCTGCTGGCGATTCAGAAACAGCCCGCGCACGATTTCACCGAGGATGTTATGCGCCACCCGAGTGATCCCGGTGTAATAAAGCAAAACCCGGCCCTTCATTTCCGGGGCTTCAAAAAAACTGTAGGGCACCCAGCGAATCGTCGGGATCTGCTCCAGGCCCGGCTTGGTTTCAATCAACTTCGTTCCGTGCACCAGCCCACCGATCTGATCCTGCCAGCCCCCTCCGCTCGTCAAGAGCTGCTCCAACACGGAGGCGCGACGGATGATTTCGATATGATCCCAGTTCAATCCACAAAATTCGGACAGCGTGCCCAGGAGGGTGGCCGCGAGGATGCTGCTCGTCCCCAGGCCCGAACCCTTGGGAACCGCCGCCAGCATGCTCAACTCGATGCCACCACCGAACGCTTCCAGCTGTTCCTGCAGCGAGGTGTAGCGCTGGCCGTTAAAATCCGGATAAAATCCACACAGGGCAAAGGCGGCTCGGGCTACGGCAAATCCGTTTCCGAGATTCGCAAAATCACCGATGCGCGCATAATCGCTGACGCGTTCTTCGATGCCGAGATCGATGGAGCGAATCACCAGCTCCGGCGTTGCGGTGAGGCGCACGTACACCTGAATCGGTGGCTGGCCATTCAGATCAACCGCCATGTTGACGACCGCGCCGCCGCTCTCCAGGCAGTACGGTGGGGTGTCCGACCAGCCACCCGCGAGGTCGAGCCGAAGCGGCGAACGCCCCCAGACGATCTGGTCATCCAACACGTTGCGCACCGGGTGCACCGGATGGCCCAGGCTCGGTGCGACAATCGCTTCCCGAAGGATGCGGAAGGCCGTTTCCTCCTGTTGATCCACTCCCGCCTCGCCCTGCGCGCGTAACACCGCCGCACGGAACATATGATCGTGCACGCGCAGCATGGCAATTTCATCGGAAGGCACTTCCGGAATCGCCGCACCGCTCTCGGCATACAGCGCGGCCGTTGATTCGAGATCCAGCTTGTAAAAAATACTCCGGCGATACGCACGCGCCATTTCGGGTAATACTTCAAACAGATAGCTTCGGCGCATCGTATACAGGCGTGGCAGATGTACCTTCGAACTCATCTGGGCCGCAGAAAGGCGCTCACAGGCGGTGAAGCGCTCGGTGAACGAGTCGTCCGGCCGGCCGTCGATCAACCACTGAAGAAAGGCTTCATCCAGCTCCTCCAGCTCGAGCACCGGACAGACTTCGGCTTCGAAGGCGCCCGCCTCCTTGAATCCTTCATCCATGTCGTACAGCCGAACCGCGTACGCAGTATCACCCACGGGAACCATGTCCAGGCAACGCCCCTCCGGCAGGTTCAAGGTCCAGGTATTCTCAGGAATCCCACTGATCATGTGATGCGCGTGCAGGGTCCATCCAGCAGAAATGCAGCTGTTTTCAATCCACAGGTTGTGATTGATCCGCGAATCAAAATCGACCTCCACCCGGGCATTGATGATGAAGCGCGTGGGATGCACCTGCACGCCGACTTCGGCCATACGCGTCTGATCCACGACCGCATTCTGAAGACGATGATTCGAATCAATGAGATCCCGGTTCGTGCCGAAGTGGTAAAAATGCCCGCCGGGCAGCGGCACCACCGCCGTGGTCAGCGCATTGATCTCCGGATCGTCCTTGGCCGGAAGCTCGCCGAGGTGCAGCCCCCACTCGCCATACATATCATAAAAGCCTTCCGCGCTTTTGCGGGAGAGCACCTCGACCGCGCGCGCACTCAAGAGCCACAAGCCCACATCGATCATGTAGAGATAGTCCGCTGAGAGGTCGCGGATTTTTTCCGGCGAAGGCTTCTGGAGAAAGGTCATCAAGCGACCCGGATCCTGCTTGTCGCAGAAGAACACGCCAAAGTTGCGGGCGTGCTCCGGGGTCGTCCACAGCCCCATAAACACGATGTCCGCCTCGGGCAGATTGCTCAGGGCTTCATCCGCCCGCAACAGCGCATCGCCGCTGACCACCATCACCCGGGAGCTTGGATGCGCCCGCTTGGCCACCATCTGGAGCAGAGGCAATTGCATGTCCAAGAGATTCTGGTCGAGCCGCTGCCCCATGTCCCACCTAAAAACCGGCACCGGCGTGAACAGCTTGCCCGTCGCAGCGTACGCCGGCAGGCGACGACTCTGACCGCCGCCATGAATCACCATCTTGAGGGAGGTGTCGAGCCAATCCGCGAAAGGGGCGCAACCGCCGCGCGCTGCGTGCGCCTCGCGCAGGACGTGCAGGGTTCCGCCGCCCGAACCCAAGGGCGACCCCGGCGGGTCACAGGTCGCAAAACATTCCCGCGCCTGCGTCGGTTCGAGCTGGGGGAAGACCTCAGCCATGTTCGGAGGAACACTGAGGAGAATTTCGGGTGGTGGTTGGTTTATCATGAGATGCGGAGGCTGGAAATAGCATTTTCCTATGATCGGAAAAAGATTTTAAAAGTCTTCCGATCATAGAAAGACGCGAGCAGGCGGCGGCTGGCCCTCACCGGCAATTCATGACGCCCATCCACATGCGAGGCTTGTGCATTCGTCAGCTGCTTGTTAAGTCGACGGCATGATTCCGCGTGACCGAATCCTCTTTTTCACCTTCGCAGCAATCGCGCTGCTCAGCTCCGGCTGTGGAAAATCCGAACGAGCGGTGGCCGTCCACAAACCGTATGAGGGCGAGCCGGTTTCCGTGGCCGGAGCTGCCTTTTAAGACCGACAAGGATCGGGTTAAGGCCGAAGCGTTAATGGAGCAATTCGCCGCTGTAATTGCAGGGGGTCATATCGAATATGCGATGAGGCTGATCGACTTGGAGGGCTTCGTAAACCGGATGCTTCCAAGTGGCTATTCATCACCTGAAATGGTGGAGGAAACCAGCAGGGGCTACCGAGAGATGATCAGCACGAGCCTGAGGGGAATACACGTACAAGCCGATGGAATTTTTTTCCACTACCTGTACCCCCTGGGACACGGCGGTCGGAACCTGTTTATCTGCCGAATCATCCGGGATATCGATGCGGGTTATTTTGGCTTCGAGCTCCACACGCTGGCGAACGGCTCCCTCCTGATCACCGATGTCTACATATTTGAATTCGGCCAATTTTTTTCAGACAGTATGCGACTCCTTATCGAAGACCTGGTGGGCGGTCTACTCGTGCGAACGCTTTGATGAAGACGTTCCCGGACGATGTCATCAGCTATGCGTAGCTATTCAACGTCCTGGCCGCGAAGGGCGATTACGCCGCTGCCTACGACATCCTGGTTCAAATGCGGGACATGTTCTCATTCGAATACCAGATCGAAGGCCTGGCGGAAGACCCGCAATTGGAAGGATTTTTGAACAGTCGCGAGGGCCAGCAGTATTTCAGCAGGCCGAAGTAGGGCGACTAGCGCGAATTAAATAAAACCACGTCCAAACATCAAGGTCGGCCTTGCGCGACACGTTATCCCGACGGGATTGAACTCCAGAGCACAGGGTCGCAGACCCTGTATTTGGTGTTGGATCACTCTGTGATCAGGGACGCCGATTCGGCTACGGTTTAGATTAATCCGCTTTAGACCAGGCGCTGCATCGTCCACTCAAATTCGGGAACGATGCTCTCGACCACATTACTTTTACGCAGCTCTTCCGGAAGCACATCAAAGGTGTAGGTCTCGATTTCCAGATGCTCGCAGACGCCGGAGCGCAGCAGGGACCAGAAGGCCTCATCCATGCAGGCATTCGTGCTGCCCAGACGCTCGGAACCTTCCCAGAACAAGGGCGCGTGAAAGTGTACCCGCATTTCTTTCAGCCCTTTCTCTTCCGGAAAATCTTTCAGGAACAGCGACAGGTCATCCCAGCTCCGAATGCCACCCGCGGTCTGCGCTTTGACCTGGTGAAAGTAGACCGGTTCATCGAAAGGTGCGAGCGCCTCGACGTGATCCGGGGTGCAGGTCAGGGCGGCGCTCACATGTACTTTTGAAAGTAACACGCCCTCGCTGATCAGACGCTGCAGGGATTCACTCAAGTCCTCAAACTGAATGGCGATATGACAGCAATCGAAGTTGATGCCCACGTGTCGCCGCAACAACTCTTCGGGCTGGCTGGTCTTGCCCGCGAGATAGCGCGTGCCCTTGCGCAGGAGCTCGTCCTTGTAGAAGGTCAGAAATTCGTCGGTGGTCTCCAGGTAACAACAGGGTTCCGGCTCCAGGCCAAGGTGCACGTATTGGCCAGTCTGATCCTCCACCCGGTTCATGTGCAATGCACTGTCGCAGATCATGCGCACCATCTGTTCGACGTCTTCTCCGGTCTTAATCCAGGGCTTGAATGAGCAAGGAACGGTACTCACGCTGCCGGTGGAACCCGGGGGGACGAGGTCCGCCATGATATCGGTCAGGCGGTTGGTGTAATCCCGCCGTTCGGCCGTGCGCCAATCCGGGGCGTACACTTGTTCTTTCACCCGGGTTTGATGAAAGGCGCCGAAGGGAAATCCATTGACGGTGAAGGCGTAGAGATCGAGGTCCTTCATCATGGCCTTGAAATCGGCGCGGACGAGCGGATCCACCAGGGTGAGCGAAGCTTCGCTGCTGATGCGGAGGCCCAGGCCAAAGGGGTCGTCCGGACAGACAGCAGACTTCACTTCCATGACGTATTCTTCGATCGCCCGGACGTTCTCCTCCCAGGACTCGCCCCGGTGAATGTTCAGGCAATAGCTCAAATCCAGGGTTTTCTTCGGCGTAGAAATCTTCATAGGGGTCAACCTGTGGTTTGCTTGCGCGTTCGTCAAGCTGCGGTCTGAACTTCATGGTTCCACTTGACGCAATGCCCCGGCATCCGCCAAGACTACCTTATGCGCAGCAGAATTCTTGGCCTCGGCACTTACGTCCCCGATCGCGTTGTCACCAACGACGATCTCACCCAGTTCATGGACACCTCCCACGAATGGATCGTGGAACGGACCGGCATCGAACAACGGCATTGGGTCAGTGAAGGGCAGACCGGGGCGGACCTCGCCGAACAGGCCTGTCGGCGTGCATGTACAAACGCCGGCGTCGCGCTCGCGGAGATCGATCTCCTGATTTACGCCACCCTTTCGCCCGACCATGACTTTCCTGGAACCGGCGTCTTTGCCCAGCGCCAGTTGGGCCTCGGCACCATCGCGGTCTTGGACATCCGCCAGCAATGCACCGGCTTTATTTATGGGCTTTCGATAGCGGATGCGTTCATCCAGACCGGCCAGTACAAACGCGTGCTGCTCGTCGGCTCCGAAGTCCATTCCAACGCGCTGGACATCTCCACTCAGGGCCGGGACATCGCTGCGTTGTTTGGCGATGGTGCAGGGGCCGCGGTGCTCGGGCCATCCGACGATCCCGAGTGTGGTGTTCTATCCACCCACCTGCACGCCGACGGCAGTGAAGCGGAAATTCTCTGGATGGAAAAACCTGGCTGCATGTACAAACCCCGGATCACCGCTGCGGATATCGAAGCCGGCCTGCACTTCCCCAAGATGGAGGGCCGCAAAGTGTTTAAACACGCCGTAACCCGCATGCCCGAATCGGTGATCGAGGCCGTGGAAGCGAACGGCCTCACCGTCGAAGACATCGACATGCTGATCCCGCATCAGGCGAACCTGCGCATCAACGAGATGGTCGCCAAACAGCTGGGCATCCCTCCCGAGAAGTGCCACAACAACATTCAGAAGTACGGCAACACCACCTCCGCCACCATCCCTTTGTGCATGGAAGAAGCCATCAACCTCGGCAAAATAAAACGCGGCGACCTCGTCTGCCTCACCGCCTTCGGCGCCGGCCTCACCTGGGCCTCCGCCCTCATGCGCTATTGATCACAGCCCCCCAACAACACCCCCCTCCTCCAAAACAGGCCCTCCGCCACCCTCATAAGCCACCCAACACAACCCCAAACAAACCAGGTCCACCGCCACTCAATCCTTTCGCGACTTTCGTGCCTTTCGTGGTTCCCCCCTACAGCTCTTCGAGCTCGATCTCGTACATGTACCGCTTGATCTTCTGCGTCGACGTCTTCTCGAACTCTTCAAATCGAATCTGAATCCGCCGCGGCCGTTTATACTGGCTCAAATCCTCCGCCTGCGCCTTCACCGCGACCTTTACGAGATCCCTGATCTCGTTGTCCGTGAGGCCAGGCTTATCCTTGGCAATCTGTTCCAGATCGGGAACGACGATAATCCCAACCCGCTCACCCACCTTGTCATCGGCCTCCTGGTACCCCAGGGCCAGCGATTCGAGGACGAATGGACTTTGATTGATCACCATCTCCACCTCTTCCGGGTAGATGTTTTTGCCTTCACGATTCACGATCAGGCTCTTTTTGCGCCCGGTAATATGGACAAAGCCTTCCTTGTCGATGAGGCCCAGATCGCCGGTGAGAAACCACCCGTCATCGAAGACCTCCGCGGTGGCCTCGTCGTTGTGGTAATACCCCTTCATAATATTGGCACCGCGTGCGGTGATTTCACCGACCCCTTCCTCATTCGGATCGCGAATCACAATCTCGGTTTTACCCAGGGGTAAACCCACCGTGCCCGGTCGGATCTTGCCCGGCAGATTGATCGTGAGCACCGGAGCGGTTTCGGTCAGCCCATAACCTTCGAGCACCTTGATGCCCAGGGCCTGAAAGCCATAGATGATCTCCGGGTCGAGCGGGGCCGCGCCACTGACAATCAAGCGGAGCTTGCCGCCGAGTTTTTGATGGATCTTTTTCGCGATGACCTTGCGCAAGCCGAAGTTGTACATGAACCAGGCGACCTTGTTCGCCTTCAATCCATCCTGTAGCTTGGTGTACATTTTCTCCAGCAGGAGGGGCACCGCCATGAGGAAGGTCGGCTGGACCTCGCGAATATTTTCGCCGACTGTGCGCAGGTTCTGAACGAAGCTGATGGTCGCGCCGACCCCAATGGGAAGCATGAAGCAACCGGTGAAAGCGAAGGCGTGGTGCAGGGGGAGCACGAGCAGGAAATTGTCTTCGGGGGTAAAGGTGAGGACCTGTTGCGCATCGTTCACGTTGCACATGAAATTCCCGTGGGAGAGCATGGCACCTTTTGGACGGCCGGTGGTTCCCGAGGTATAAATCAGCGAAGCCAGATCGTCTGGCGCCGGATCGTTCAAGGTGAAGGCGCAGGCATCCTGTCCCGCCGCCTCCGCCACCTCTGCTTTTTTCGCTTCGTAGTCCAGAAAGTGCAGCTTGGTGTCCTGTGGCTCCGCGAGGCTGTGATCCTTCAATATCACCATCTCAAGCGCATCCAGCTTCCATTCAATTTCCTTGAGCGCCTTATACTCCTTCGCCGAGCTGAAGAGAATTTTCGCCCCCGAGTCGTTGAAGATGTGGATAGCTTCCTTCGGTCGCAGCTTGGCATCGACCGGCACCGCAACCGCCCCGAGCCCGACAATGCCCAGGTAGATTTCGCACCACTCCGGATCGTTATCCCGCCAGAGGGCCACCCGATCGCCCGGCTGAACGCCGGCGATGTACAGCAGCTCCGACACTTGTCGAACCCGCTGCATCAGCTCTCCATAGCTGATCGTCTGCCATTCTTTGCCTACTTTGTACTGGAGTGCGGTTTCCCCTGCATATTTCCCCACCGTCTCCACCAACATGTCTTTGATGGTATTGGCCATGGGTGGAGTTTAGGCGAGGTTGGCCGACTTGAAAAGAGCGCATTTCCCTGAGGAGGGGGATTTCGCCCCGGGATCAAAAGCCAGGACATGAAAAAGGGCACCGCGGCCGCGTTGGCCGGGTGCCCGGAGAGGAGTTACAAAATGGCCACTAGCTTTTAGGTTCATCCTTTTTCGTGGAGGCACCAAAGCCGAATTTGACGCCTCCAATTGCGATCAAATCACCTTCGCCCTTAAAGTCGTCCGGGAATTCATACCCATAGCTTGTTACGAGCGATAACGTGTCGTTCACACGATATTCGAGAATACCCACGACACTATCAGATTGTTCTCCGTCGGCAAAACGAGCCGTATACTCGCCAGAGAGCAGGTATTTCTCATCGCCACTTTCCCAGAGAAGGCGCAAGCCGAAATCGCCAATATCGATAGGCTTTTCCCCGGAATCATCGTAGATATACCGAGT
>JBLIND010000137.1:0-15111 GCA_047639095.1 Candidatus Omnitrophota bacterium
TCGCACATCCTCTCGCGTTTGTTCACGGCCCGCATCGAAAAATTCATTTCGGATGACCAAACGGAACTCGCGGTCTATGGCTTCAGCGATGACTCCCCGTATGTCCGGGTCTGGAGTAACCTGCAGGAGTTCCCTGTGAAGCTGACCCTCGGCGATGTGTTGCCGGACAACAAGGATCTGTACTACGCCCGACTGGAAGGGCTCGATTCGGTTTTTGCGGTTTCCACCGGGCTGAAAAACCTGCTCGATTTTGAGTTGGCGGGTCTGCGTGAACGCAAGTTGATGATCGCGCCTCCGCAGGCTGTAAAGGTGGTGAAAATTACGCGTGACGGGCAGGTCGTCCGCCTGGTTCAACCCACACCGAGTGAATGGATGATGCAGGAGCCGCATGAATGGCATCCGGAGATCGAGTCGATAGAAACCCTGTTCGCCCGCTGGACCAAAGCGCACGTGGTGAAGTTCGTCGAGCTTCCGGCAGAGCAGAACACACCGGAGGCCCGGGGGAAACTGGTGTACGCTATCGCGTTCTCGCTGGATGAAGTGCTCAGCTCCGAACGTCCCGCAGACGCTACGCCCCTGGTGGAAGACGATGACATGGTTTACGAGGTCTACGAGAAAGCCCTCGCCCAGGACCAGGTGCTCGTCCATTCGGTGCAGGACAACACCTGGTGTGAAGTCAGTCCGGGGCTGATCCGTTTTCTCCGCACGGATGCGCTCTATTATCGCGACCGACAAGTCATGGCGCTGCAGTCGAACGAAGTGTTGCGGGTGAGTTTGAAGGATGATGAGCGTGAAATCAGCGCGTACCGCGAGGCCATTGATCAGCCATGGAAGGTGGATGCCGAGGGGAACCGCCTGGATGAAGACCGCTTGTTCGCCCTGCTGAATCGCTGTGCCCAGTTCGACGCCACGAGCCTGATTGAGATGGATCCCCGGGAGTTAACCCGCTTCGGCCTGGAAACCAATGTCACTTCGCTCACCTTCGGGCTCACGGGTGAAAGTGGGATCAGTCGATCCCTGTTGATTGGAGATCGCCGACCCGATGGGGGGTCGTATGCGATGATTCGCGGCAAGGACCTGGTGTTTACAATCACTGCCGAAGACCGTAAGGTTCTGACGGACGATTTTTGCACGCCGGATAAGCCGGCATCCGAGACGCCGGTTGAAGACAAAGGAAAAGAACCCCCCGAATAAGGTGCGTATCCATCCCGTCCGGCGGTGCTTCGGGTGGTCGATCCGGCTGCTCCTCCTGGTGGTGTTACTGGTATTCGCTACCCTGGCCTGGTTGACCTGGTTTGGTCTTCCACGGTCCATTCTGGATGATTTTCGCGAGCGTGCCGCACGCGAAGGCCTCTATTTTGATGCCCAGCGGGTTCGACTCGATGTTACCCGCGGCGTGGTCGGCGAGGGGTGGTCCTGGTATCTGGATGAGCGGGACGTCGCTCCGATTCTGGAGGCCGGGGAGGTCGTGCTGGAGCTCTCCTTCATGGATCTGCTGGACAAGGATAAGCGCGTGAGCGGCTTGTCGTTTTCGCGCGGGCGTTTGTTTGCTGACATCGGTGCGCTCTCCGGCGACGATTCCCACACGCTCCTCATCGATCAATTGAATGGGATGATCAGCCTGTTGCCGGGCAAGGTGCGGATCCGCAGCCTTACGGGTATCTATGATGCATTCGCCATTCGGGGCCGCGGTGATGTTGTCCTGAAGGTCCGTAAACCCCGGCCAAACGATGCTGGACCGCCGGTGCAAAAAACGGACCGGGTCGCCGGCGAACCTGCCATTAAACTGGAGGGCATGCAGTCGACCTTGAAGGCTTTGTGCTCGCTGGTCGCCGAGCTGGAAGAGGTGAATTTCAGTCGTCGGGCGGCGGCGGACTTCTATTTCCATGTGGACGAAAACGATGACGACGCCAATCATTTCACCTTGAACGCCCGGTCGAATGGAAAGTGCTGGGTACGCGGATATGCCTACGATGACGTCAAGCTGGAGGTGAAGTCGGAGAACCAGACTATCGAACTCCTGCATTTTCAGATGCTCCAGGCGGAGCGCAAGCTGCGGGTCTCCGGAACTCTGCGGTCCCGGGAGAGCCGGGTCGACGCCAAGGTCTATGCCGATCTGGAAAGTGAATGCCTGTTCAGTCTGATGCCTGGCTCCCTGCGTCGCTTTTTCTCCCGACAGGGGTTCGAGTGTCAGGGCGGCATGAATGTGGATCTCGCCTTTGTCGATGCGCCGCTGGAACAGATGTCGGATGCGGTTTCGGGTTGGGTTTCGTTCGATCATGGATCGTATAAGACTATGCCGATCCCGCGGATGCGGTTCCACCTGGATCGCCAGGCCCCGATGTTGGTCGCGAGCAAGCTTGATGCGGTCTTCGGGGAGGGGAGCGATGCCGGTCCAATCAAGGGTACGTACACCCGCAATGACCAGGACCAAACCTACCATGGGGATTTCACCACCGCCTTCATGCCGCGCGTACTGTTACCCATTGTGAGTAAAGGCGTTGCACACACGATCACGTTTGCAGAGTTCAAGGGGGCCAATCCCGAAATCGATATTCGGCTGAGCGGTAGCGACCATGATGCCGCTGCGTTTCGATCGGACCTTACCCTGAACTCCAGCGACGCGCTCTATAAGGGCATTAAATTTCAGACCATGCAATTGCATGCCGCCTATTCCAACCAGGTGCTGCATATCAACGACTTGCATCTGCTTCGACCCGAAGGGGTGGTTACTGGCCGGGTCCACCAGCTGTACAGCCAGGGCATGGCGTTTCTTGATCTGGAAAGCAGCATTGACCCCGCGGCCCTGGCCCAGGTGGTCGGACCTTCAGCCACCCGGCTCGTTAAGCTCGTCAAGTTCATCGGCAATTCAAAGTTGAATGTGCATGGCATGGTCGACTACCAGACCGGACGCCGCAACAGCATGCATGGTCGTCTGCACGTGGAAGACGCCTGGTATAAAAAGTACCACATTCGCGGAGCGGATTTTTTCTGGACAGCTACGAGCAATGTTTTCACGGTCGCGGACTTTTCGGGGGAAGTGAGTGGCGGGCAGCTGGGTGGTTTCTTTCAGATTACGGATTTGAACAATCAGAAATCCCAGATGTTCCACCTTCGGGTGAATGGAAAAGACGTGGATATGCAGCAGGTTGCTCAGCGGGATGAGCGCGTAGGGGACAAACCCTACAGCGGCCGATTGAGCGGCGATCTCATGCTCTCGGGCCTGTTCAATGACGAAGGATATGGATCCTATGCCGGCAGCGGACAGATCAACATCAAGGAAGGCGAGTTATTCAAGTTCCCCATTTTTGGTGGACTCTCGGGTTTTCTCTCGAAGATCGTGCCCGGTTTCGGATATTCGCTGCAATCGGATTTCAGTGCGCCCTTCACCGTGGCGAATCGCCGCTTCTCTTCCGATGCGATCAACCTGAAAGGGAACATGCTCACCATTTCCGGACGGGGGAGTATGAACTTCGATCATGCGCTGGATTTTAAGGTGCAGGTTCGTCTGCTCAAAGAGGGCCTGGTTGCGGAAGCCCTGCAGCTGATCACCTGGCCCATCAGTAAGCTGCTGGAATTCAAGCTAACCGGTACCACCGAGCAGCCCGACTGGCGGCCCGACAACCTGCCGAAAGAATTGTTTTTACAGTTCGATTAGCCTGATTGCTCCTCGGGGCCTGTCCTTCCTCGCCTTTTTTTCGTGAATTCCCGGTTTCCTTGCGTAGGTTGTGGGTATGAGCGAAGAAGAACCTGTTAAAATTCGTGGCGAATTCACGCCGGATCCCACTGTGTGCAATTTCAACATCAATCGGCCGATCCTGGAGGATGCTGATTTGACGGTTTCTTTTCTCAGCGCAGCGGATGCGGAAGGATCCCCCCTGGCCGCGGCCATTTTCGGGATTGAAGGGGTGGGTCGCCTCAGCATCAAGGGCTCGACTATGTCCATCACCAAGGATAGCGACGATGCCTGGCCCAAACTCGCCTCCCAGATGATACCGATGGTGAAAGCCCTCTTCGAAGCCGGTGGTCCTTATGTATCTGCAGCAAAGCTGGAAGAGCTCGATCGCGTGCCGCCGGAAGAGGACATGGCCCGCATCATCCAGGACTTGCTGGATGTCCAGGTGAATCCCTACCTGGCTTCGCATGGCGGCTTTGTGAAACTCCACCGGGTCGACGGGCGCGATGTTCACGTCGAAATGGGTGGAGGCTGCCAGGGCTGTTCGGCTTCCCGGCAAACGATGAAGCACGGGGTTGAGCGGGCGATTCGCGAAGCGATTCCTCAGGTGCGCGAGGTCATCGACGCGACCGACCATTCGGCGGGTGCAAATCCGTACTATAAATAAGTACCGCGCGTGCGTGCGGATCTGCCGGGGCATGCCACCTCTGGACTTGCAAGGATCCCGTCCGCATGATGTCATGCAGGAACATGTCGGCGATCGTCAAAGAACTGCTGGGAAAACCGTGGAAGCGCTGGATGGAACCCTTGCGCCTGTGTTACGCGCCCTTTATCTTCCTCTATTGTTCCCTGCATGGCGTTAAGCTCAGCGGACGATGGCGGATGTATGGCTTTCCGCTGATTCAGCGCCACTGCAACAGTCGTATTCAGGTGGGCGAAGGCCTGGACTTGCGGAATTGGTTTTCCTCCAATCCCCTGGGCGTACGCGGTAAATGCATCCTCTGTACCTATGCCGAAGGGGCCGAAATCCTCATTGGAAACAACACGGGCATGACCGGGGCGACGGTGTGTGCCATGGAATCCATTCACATTGGCAGCGATGTGCGGATCGGTGCGAACAGCACAATTGTGGATACCGATTTTCATCCGCTCGGATCGGCTGAGCGGGCCACGAATCCGAAGGACGGACGCAAGCGCCCGGTGGTGATTGAAGACGAGGTCTTCATCGGCATGAATGTCCTGATCCTCAAGGGATCCCACATCGGCAAAGGCTCGGTCATCGGGGCGGGCAGCGTGGTGTCGGGAACGATCCCTCCCGGGGTTATCGCGGCGGGCAATCCGATCAAAGTGATTCGCGAGATGGATCATGGCTGATACTGAAGCCCCGTTGAGGGTGCGTGTGTTCAATACCTACGAGCCCGGTACGACGACGTACCGGGATCTCATTCCGCTCTGGACAAAAAGGGGATGGCAGGTGCAGGTGCTCATCAGCCGTCGGAATTACCGGGAGGGCCGCGATCGCCCCTGGGCGGTCGATGGGGTGAAGGTCATGAATACGCCCGCGCCCGGTGGCGGAAAGGCGGGTGCCATCATCGGGTATCTGCTCTTTGCGCCGCTCAAGAGTCTGTTCGCCCCGCGCGTCGACATGAACCTTTTTCTCACCCAGCCGCCTTTGTTCTTTATCTGGGGCTATGTGTTACGCCTCTTGCGGCGGCAGCCCTACACGATCCTGCTCATGGACCTCTATCCGGATGTGGCCGTGCTCGACGGCCTGCTCAAGTCGAACAGCCTGCTGGCGCGCATGCTGACCCGGATCAGTCGATTCAGTCTGTGCAAGGCCGATGGCGTCATCGTCATTGGGCGGGATATGGCGCAACGCGTGAGCGAGATGGGGGTGTCCGAGGCACGGATTCATCTGGTGTCCAACTGGACGGATGAACACGCGATTCAGCCGCTGGATCGGGGAACGAACCCCTTTCGCCTGGCCCATGGCTGGGGCGACCGCCTGGTGCTCATGTATTCGGGGAATATCGGCATATCGCATTGGTTTGATGATTTCCTCGAACTTGCCCGGCGATTTTCCGATCGCGAAGACCTGGTCATTGCGGTGATTGGCAGCGGGGCGCGCAAAAAAGAAATCGAAACCTTTATTGCGACGCATCAGCTGACGAACCTGGTGGTGCTGCCCTTTCAGGATCAGGATAAACTCGCGGAGAGCCTGAGTGCGGGCGATGTGCATTTCGTTTCCCTGCGCGAAGGCTTCGAAGGCTGTGTAGTGCCCTCAAAAACCTATGGGATCCTGGCCGCAGGGCGCCCGGTGTTATATCAGGGCGCTGCCTCGGGTGAGATCGCCCGGATGATTGCGGAATCGGACGTGGGCGTGGTGGTTCCTCAGGGCGATGCCGATGCCCTCGAAGCCACCGTAAAGGCCTACCTGGCTGAACCCGCCCGGGCGATGGAGCAGGGGCAACGCGCTCGTGCCCTCGCCGAAGGAAGCTATAGCCGGGCCACGTCCTGCGAGCGATTTACTCAAGCCATACGCGCCGGGGTCACGCGATCTTCGGCTGACTCGCGATAGGCGCTTGACCGCTTCAGCCTTAGCACCCAGGATCTACCCATGCATCCACAGGATCCGATTCATGGCACCCGCCGACGGTTTCTCAAGCAGACCGCTTCGGGCCTGGGCGGCCTCGGCCTGCAATCCCTGCTTGCGCCCGAAGCCTTTACGGCTCCGTTGCCGGAGTTTCCCGCACGCGCGCGCCGTGCGATTTATCTGTTTCAATCCGGCGGGCCATCGCAGCTGGATCTGTATGACTACAAGCCCCAGTTAAACGCGGTCCATGGCCAGGAAGTGCCCGCATCGGTGTTCAACGGCCAGCGCTTGACCGGAATGACCGCGGGACAGAGTTCCTTTCCGGTCGCACGATCGATCTTTGATTTTAAACAGGTTGGCCAGGGTGGTGCCTGGTTGAATACCCAGCTCATGCCGCATCTGGCCGGGGTGGCTGACGAGATCTGTTTCATCAAGTCCATGCATACCGAGGCGATCAATCACGATCCTGCGATTACCTTTTTCCAATCGGGATTCCAAATCGCCGGCCGACCGAGCATCGGGGCCTGGCTCCATTACGGTCTTGGCAGCGAAAACGCCAACTTGCCGGCCTTTGTGGCGATGACCTCCAATTCAGGTGGTCAGCCGCTGTACGATCGTCTCTGGGGGGCTGGCTTTTTGCCCTCTCAATATCAGGGGGTGAAATTCGGGTCCGGTAAAGATCCGGTGCTGTACTTGAATAATCCGGATGGCATGAGCGATGCCCTCCGCCGCAAAACCCTGGACCACCTCGCCGCCTTGAATCAGTTGAACTATCAGGCGAGCGGCGACCCGGAAATCGAGACCCGGATGGCCCAGTATGAGATGGCCTATCGCATGCAGATGTCGGTACCAGAGTTGACCGACGTGTCGGATGAGCCCGCGAGTACCTTCGCGCTGTATGGCGAAGCGGCGCGCAAGCCGGGGACCTATGCGTATAATTGCCTGATGGCCCGTCGCCTGTCCGAACGCGGCGTGCGATTTGTTCAGCTCTTCCATCGTGGATGGGATACACACACGAACCTGCCTGGTTCGATTACCCAAAAATGCCAGGAAACGGATCAGGCTTCCGCCGGCTTGATCACCGACTTGAAGCAGCGGGGCTTGCTCGATGATACACTTGTGGTCTGGGGCGGCGAATTTGGCCGTACCGTCTATTGTCAGGAAACGTTAACGGCCAAAAACTATGGGCGTGACCACCATCCGCGATGCTTCACTATTTGGCTGGCTGGGGGTGGGGTTCTGGGTGGGATGAGTTACGGGGAAACCGATGACTACAGTTATAACATCGCCCGTGATCCCGTGAGTGTACACGATTTACACGCGACGATTCTGCACACTATGGGGGTCGACCACAAAAAACTGACCTATCGCTTCCAGGGCCGTCGTTACCGACTGACCGATGTTCATGGAACGGTCGTGCAGTCCATTCTGGTCTGATGAGTTCTTGGCGCAGGCCAGGTCTTCGGCCTTCGCGCTCAGCCGAGCACGCCTTTTCGGGTAAATCGTTTAGGTCCACCATCTGCGCGTGTAATCACATACTGCAGTGATTGTTGACTCGGTTTACCGAAAGAGTTCGAAAAACCCTCCACTTTGGCCTCCAGCTCATAGAAATCTGGTCTGATGGTCGTACCGTTCCGACCATATATCTCGTTATAGTGTTTTGTAATGAGGGGCATAGTGGGGGGACCGAAAGCCTGGGGCTCTGTGGGACTCTAAAGGGATTAAAGACGCCAGACGTGCAGAAGCTCGGCTGGTTCGAATGGGAAGCTGATACGCTAATGTAAGATAGCAATATACTTTACGTAGTCGAACCTTACAAACACCAATACGATCCATATAGATGTATAATGACGTGTTGGTATTCGTTTTGCTTATGAATAGGCCATAGGGAGCAAAGCTCATGCACGACCGAACTATACAATATCGCATTACTATTCCTCAGAATCCGGGTCATCGCTGACCTTCATGGTCAATCTGGATGAACCCGCCGTTGCGCCCGAGATTGAGGCGCAAGGTCCGGAATGGGCGCGTTTGAAATACCACCAGTGTCCGCACTGTCCCCTCTCGCAACTGGAGCATGCTTTCTGTCCGGTGGCCCTGCGCATTTCCGACCTGGTCAAGGCTTTCACTGAGCTGCGCTCGTATGAAGAGATTGACGTTATGGTCAGCATGCGGGAGCGGAGCGTTTGTCAGACGGTGACCGTTCAGCGTTTGCTGTGTTCTCTGATGGGTTTGATGATGGCGACCTGTGGGTGTCCCGTTACCGACTTTTTCCGCCCCATGGCGGAGAACCATTTACCCTTCTCTACCGAAGCCGAGACCATGAACCGTGCGATCTCCACGTATCTGACGAGTCAGATGTTGCTCAGTCGTCAGGGAGAGGACGTGGATTTCTCGCTGAATGGATTGCAGGAAATTTATGACGACGTGCATGAGATGAATTACTATGTCGCCCAGCGGCTGCATTACCTGGAAGGCTCAGAGCCTTCCCGGTAATGCGATCACGCTTCTTGATATGTATGCCCTGGGTTTCCCGCAGAATATCGAACGTACCTTGGAGCGGATTAGCACCCTCAATCAACCTTACATAAAGCGCCGCGAGACGAAGAGCGGGATGAGCAAAGCCCGGATGGCCGTAGGGCGCGTCCAGGTTGCGGACTCACCGCTGGATTTGCACGTCCAGCATCGCCAGCCGCCGACGGCCCAGGTTAACCGGTCCGAGGCTTCCTCTACTTCGCACGTCGAGGCACCGTAATCACCGGGCCTTTTCCGTTGTTGTCAAACAGGGGCGTTCCGGCTGGAACCGTGAGAGGCTGATCCGCCTGAACGGAACCCATTTCGGGTGCGGGTTTCTCGGTAATCACGGTGTGAATCTTTATCGCATGTGCTGCTACGTGCACCCATTTAAACTGAGCGAAGCGGCCACTCGCCAGGGTCCAGCTCTTGTCGTCATCGCACACGCGGGTTCCCGCGCCCCAGCTGCCTTCACCCATATAGACCGTGCCCTTTGTGTCGTCCCGGATAAATCCTTCGTCCGATCCTTCCCCGCGATCCATGCGGATGGGATAGGTGATTTTACTCATGTGTGAGTCCCCTTCAATGGCGGCATCCACACCATATTTTTCGAACACCGGAGCCCAGGGCTTTGCGATGTAATCGTTCTCGGACTTCTTCTTCGTGTGCGGGCGAAAGGGCTTGTGGTAGGAGACGATTTTAAATCCGCTGTTCGGATGCGCGGCCAGGTCTTTTTCCAGCCATGCCGTATGTTTACGCAGGTCTGCTGAGTCCTTATTTCGGTTTCCGCGCGTGGCAGGATTCTTGATGTTGATCTCGGAGTTCAACGCATAGACGCGCATCATATCCCCGCCGACATTGAAGGCGAAATAGCCGAGCTTATCGGACATGTTGAAAATCTTGTAGAGGATGTCTTCATGTTCCTCGTGATTGCCGCGAACGGGTACGATGGGAAAGATCCGACCATCCGCGGTAGTCGTATCCTCTTCCCAGTCCGCCAGCCAGTATTTCCAGTAGGTGGCATTCAGTCCGTTGCCGCTGGTAAAGTCGCCTGCGTAAATCACAAACAGGGGTTGGAGTTTCGGGATGAAGCTGTTGCTGAGACGTCCCCGTTCCCGCGCCCCGGGCTCTGACTTGGTATCGCCGCCGGCGGCAAAGCTAAAGGACTGGGGTTTATTGGGTGCCGTTCGAAACCAGAAGGTCCTGGACAGGCCTTCGCTGTCGGCCAGTGCGCAATAGTAGGCCGTGTCCGGCTGGAGGTTTTTCAGCGCGGAAAAGGTGTTGTTCATCTGGTGGTAATCATTTTTCGCGGTCGGCTTTTGCTGGTATTTGTACGCCTTGAGCTGCTCCCCGCGCTTGACCGTGTCGTAGTACAAAACCGGATGGTCCCCGCTGACCTGGTCCCAGCAAATCATGGCCTTGGTGGCGGGATCGTCAAACCAGCCGATGCGCAGGCGTTCGGTTTTGGCAAAGAGGGAGACGGTGCTGAGCTGGGCGGCCAGGAGGAGAATTAGGTAGCTTTTCATTCCTTCAGGTTAAATCGTCCTGCTCGCTTGGCAAGAATCTTCGTGGCTTCGTCGCGCTCGAACATGGGTTGAACCCTCATCCTGAGCTTGCGGGGGCGGTCGGGCTCCGCTAAGAGTATTCCCCGAATTTATTAACCGGAAAAAAAGGAAATACCTGATGAAACTGGAAACCCAATGCATTCACGCGGGCACGAGCCCTGATCCCAGCACCAACTCACGTGCGATGGCCCTGCACCGGACCGCAGCGTATGTTTTCAACGACACCGAACACGCCGCCAATCTGTTTGGCCTGCGCGAGCTCGGCAATATCTACACCCGCTTGATGAACCCCACCCAGGATGCCCTGGAGCAGCGCATGGCAGCACTTGAAGGCGGAGCGGCAGCGCTGGCCCATGCTTCCGGTACGGCCGGCGTCTTCAATAGCATTATCAACATCTGCCGCGTGGGGGATGAAATTGTTTCCGCGAACAATCTCTACGGCGGAAGCTTCACCATGTTCAACGACATCCTGCCCCAGTTCGGGATCAAGGTGAATTTCGTCGATCCAAACAATCCGGAAAACTTTGCCGCAGCGATCACGCCGAACACCAAAGCGCTGTTTTGCGAAACCCTGTCGAATCCGGCCTGTGATATTTCGGACATCGAAGCCATCGCGGATATCGCGCACGCACATGGCATTCCCCTGATCGTGGATGCGACCTTCACCACGCCGGTGCTCCAGCGGTCCATTGAACACGGCGCGGATGTCGTCGTGAATTCGCTCACCAAATGGATTGGCGGTCACGGTACCAGCATCGGCGGCGTGGTCATCGACTCCGGAAAATTCTCGTACGGCACGGAAAAGTTTCCGCTCTTCGACCAGCCGGACAACAGCTATCACGGCCTGCGTTGGGGCCATGACCTGCCGGAACCGCTCGCACCGGTTGCCTACATCCTGCGCATGCGTACGGTTCCCATGCGGAACCTCGGCGCCTGCATCAGTCCGGACAATGCCTGGATGATCATGCAGGGGATCGAAACCTTGCCGCTTCGCATGGAGCGTCATTGCAGCAATGCCTTGAAGGTTGCGGAATTCCTGAAGGGCCACGCCAAGGTCGACTGGGTGCGCTATCCCGGCCTCAAGGGCGATCCTTCCTACGAAAAGAATGAGAAGTACTTAAGCGGCATGGGCGGCGGCATGGCGGTCTTCGGCATCAAGGGCGGCGCGGAAGCCGGTCGTAAATGCATCGAAGCCCTGGAGTTGTTTTCCCACGTGGCCAATGTCGGTGATGCAAAGAGTCTCGCGATTCATCCTGCCAGTACGACGCATTCCCAGCTGACGGAACAACAGCAGCTTGCGGGTGGCATCGCTCCCGAGATGGTGCGTTTGTCCGTGGGTATCGAACACGCGGATGACCTGATCGCGGATCTGGATAAAGCCCTCTCGGTGGCCAGCTGATGAAGCGCGTGCTGTTGATTCTTGCTTGTGGCTTGCCCCTGTCGCTCTTCGCGGCTGAATGGACGAAACATATCATTCAGCCTGCGGAGGAGGCCAAAGGGGGAATCAACACCGCGAACGCCGCGGATTTCAACCGCGACGGGCACCTGGACGTCATCGCCTCACATTCCGGGGCGGTGTTCGTCTATCCCGGTCCGGATTTTAAAACCCGCATCCAGATTCACGACTTCCGCCCGTTAAAGCCCGGGCAAGGCCTGAACGGCGGGTGCATTCATTCCTGCCTGATGGATGTGGATGGGGATGGCGACCTCGATTTCTGCGGATCAAACCGAACGGTCTTCTGGCTGGAGTGTCCGAATGACAAAGCCTTCGCCGATCCGTGGACCTATCGCAACATCGACAACCAAATTCAGGGCACGCACTGCCTGATCACCGGCGATGTCAATCGGGACGGTCAACTGGATCTCATCGCCAACTCGTTTCAGACCGCGGATAAAACCGATATCCCGCAATCCATCACCTGGCTGGAAGTCCCGAAAGCCCCCAAGATCGCCGCGCATTGGATCCGCCACGTTTTTGCCGACGGTGATGCGCCGGGTGGCAATCACTACATGGGCTTTGGCGATGTGAACAAAGATGGGCGTCCGGATATCGCAGCAGGGGCTAAAGGCGGAAAAGGTTTTGATGGCGGACAGTGGTTTGCCTGGTGGGAGCAGGGTGCCGATGCCACGCAGCCGTGGACGAAGCACCTGCTCGCCGAGAACGAGCCCGGCGCGACGAATATCCTGCCTGCCGATCTCGATGGCGACGGTCACGTGGACTATCTCGCCAGTCGCGGGCATGGAAAAGGCGTGCTGCTCTTCAAAGGGCCGGACTTTAAACAACGGATTGAAATCGATGCCGAAATCGATGGGCCGCACAGCCTGGCCATCGCGGACATCGATGCGGATGGCGATCTCGATTTTGCCACCTGCAGCAACCCCCTCGATCAAGCCATCGCTGCCTGGTACGAAAACGATGGAAAAGCGGGTTTCACCCGACACATCTTGGATCGCAAGCAGAGCTCCTACGACGTGCGCATCATCGACCTGGATAAAGATGGTGATTTGGATATCCTGATCGCTGGGCATTTCAGCAAGAATATCGTATGGTACGAGCAACCCTGAGGGATTCATCCATGAAGTACATCATTCGTCTGATCTTGTTGGCTTATTGTCATGGCATCGCCATGGCCAGCTTCATACCGCCGGATTTCTTTCTGCATGTTTCTCTGGCCGGTGATCGCGACAATGTCGGCACGCCAGCTCTGGGTTTGCCGAATACCTATGTGGTCCGCGAGCGTGCGGATCTAACCCAGGAGACGCTGCGTGTTGCGCTCTTCGCCCATTTTGACTTGAGCAGCCTGACGCTGACGGATGTCGCGCAACCGGGATTCTCCGCCATGCTGGAAGGGGAGCTGGTCGGCCGCTTGAACACAATCAATCCTTTGCAGGTAAACGTGGGTCGTGTGGAGGCCGCAAATACCTGGGATGACAGTCTGGCGGCCGGAACCGTACCCTTGTTCGAGTGGGGGGCGACCTCCCTCGATCAACAGATCCTCGTGCCCAATGTGCAGACAGCCACCACGAACACGATCTTCAGCGCGGATGTGACCGCTATTATTTCCGACCTCGTTACCGGGGCTCAACCCGACAATGGCCTGGTTCTTTTCGGGACGCCACCCCTGTTTCAGGCTGCTGGATTCGAGGGGCTTCAGTTGAACGTGAGCATCCCTGAACCCGGGAGCGCAGGCTTGCTCCTGTCAGGGTTCTGTCTGGTTCTTTTGATTCGCCGTCGGATCTAAATCGCGATAACCTTTGGCATGAGCAGTGTAAAAAACTTTGGTGCGGAAGGCGATGGCGTAACCGACGATACGGAGGCCATCGAACACGCGATACGCGAGACCGATGGATTGGTTCGATTCCCGCGCGGCTTGTATAAGATCACCCGGACGATCAATATCCCCCTCGCTGTCGATGGTCCCCTGGGACTGGATGGCACCTCCGGCACGGCAACGGTGCGCATGACGGGTTCCGGTCCGGCCTTCCGCCTGGTGGGTAATCATGCAGGCACCGGCGATCCAGCCTCGTTGAAGCCGCAGGTCTGGCAGTCGGAACGGATGCCCGTCATCCAACACCTGGTGATCGAAGGTGCACATGCGCAGGCCGATGGGATCGAGCTGATGGAGACCATGCAGGTGTTGTTTGAGGGGGTGCTCATCCGTCACGTCCGCCATGGGATCCGCTTGCATAAGCGCAATCGTAACGTGCTGATTGCGCATTCGCATATCTATCATAATTCCGGCGTGGGTATATTTCTCGACCAGGTAAACCTGCACCAGATTAATATCAGCAGCTGTCATATCAGCTACAATCGTCTGGGGGGGATTCGGATCGAAGGTTCTGAAGTTCGCAACCTGCAGATCACCGGGAACGATATCGAATACAACAACGCCCAGTCCCATCCGGACCTCCCATCCGAACCCACGGCCGAAATCTGGATCGATACCCGGGCGGAAAAGGCCAGCGTGAACGAAGTGGCGATCTGCTCGAATACAATTCAGGCAACGGAGTCCGTAGGGGGGTGCAATATTCGCATCCTCGAAAATCCAGATACGAGTCGCCCGCCGGGATTGATTGCGATCACCGGGAATATTATCGGCAGTCAGGAGAACAACGTGCACCTCACCGGATGTTACGGCGTCACGTTGAGCGGTAACTGTATTTATTCCTGCGGCAAAAGAAACGTTTGGGTCGAGGATTCCCGATTGATTACGCTCTCCGGAAATTCCTTTCGGCGACACACCGATAAATACCATACGGGTATCCGGTTTGATCGGAGTACGGATTGTACGATGAGCGGTTGCACGATGCATGATGCAACCGACACGGGACAGGCTTCGGGTGTATCGCTGGTTGAGTTGCAGGCCTGTGCGCGGATCAATCTGTCGGGTTGCCTGTTGCTGGATGGCGTGCCCTACGGGTTGGACGCGGTCGATTGCCGCCAGGTCCTGGTCAGTGGCTGTACCATCGCCGAAACGCGATCGGTTCCGGCCGCAAAAGGAGCCGTTCGGTTTGCCGGAAAAGGGGAGGGGAATGTACAGTCGGCCAATATCCTTGAGGGTGCGGTTGTGTTGGGACCCGACGCCGGCGTCAAACACCCGTAACATGGAGCACTGCTCTGTCCCACCTCCCCAAGCCCAGCTCCCACCTCCCCAAGCCCAGCTCCCACCTCCCCAAGCCCAGTTCCCACCTCCCCAAGCCTGCTCCCCAAGCCTGCTCCCTCCTTCCTCCGTCCCTGAAACGGAGCGGTGCTCCATACTACG
>JBLIND010000138.1:0-14954 GCA_047639095.1 Candidatus Omnitrophota bacterium
GGCGCGTTCCACCCTGAGGTGTTCGACGATGTCGTTCGCGGAGGCCTGGCTGACCGCCACCATGGCGTCGGCCCGAGAGCCCAGCGCGCGCATCATCGCTTTGTATACGGGGAAGAAACGCTTCTTTTTCGAACGCGGCGCATGATTGGGAAACAGCAGCGGAATCAAATCGTGCACCGTCACCACGCAAGCGGTTCGTCCGCGTTTGCCGGCGGGAAAGGCGAGGAAGGGAATCATCCAATTCGGCGAATGGTAGACATCGATGTGGTTTCGTTTCAGCCAGCCGGGCAGCTTGAGCTGGTTGGCGAGGGAGAAGATCGAGTAATCGACCAGCACCGCGGACCACGCGGAGTTTTCATCAAAGCCGGTTTCTTCCCGCGTGCGATCGAGCACCGCTTGTGAGTCGAACAGGCATACGTAGGTGTTCGTCGTATCCTGCAGGGACAGCTCGCGCATCAACTCGCGCGTGTACACGCCGATGCCCGAGAGCTCCTCGAAGATCCAGCGGGCGTCGATGCAGATCTTCAACCCGCCACCTTGCGATAGAGATCCCAGGTTTCGCGTGCGGTAGTTGACCAGTTGTAGGTCGCCGCCTTGGCTCCGCCCGCGGCGATCCAGGGCTGCGGATCGCCCAGGACCCCGGCCACGGCCGATTTCCAGGCATCGATGTCATAGTCTGCGACCATGCATGCACCGTCCCCCAGCACCTCGGCCAGCGAGCCGGCGGTCGACGCGATCACGGGCGTTCCACAGAGCATCGCTTCGAGCGGGGGAAAGCCAAAACCTTCGTACAGCGATGGGAAAACCAGGGCCTCCGCGCCGCTGTAGAGATCCGCGAGATGTTCGTCGGGAATGTAGTCGATGTAGCGAATCCGATCCGCTGCGGGAGATTGCCGAATGCGCTCGAAGATCGGCTCGCACTTCCAGCCTTTCATGCCCGCCAGCACCAGCTCTCCGTCAAAACCATCGAGTTGCTCAAAAAGCTCGATGAGAAAAAGATGATTTTTTCGCGGTTCGATTGTGCCCACATGAAGCAGATACGGCTTCGCCAGGCCGAAGGACGTCTTGAACGCCGCCAACGCATCCGCCGATGACGGCGCCAGGCTGGAGAGACCGAGGTGGATCGGAAACAGTTTCTCCCGCGGCACCTTCAACAGGGTATGAATCTCATTCGCCACGAATCGGCTGTCGGTGATGATCGCATCGGAACGTTCGACCGTCTGCTGGATCTGGCTGCTGAGGAAGGCGTAATTTTTTGCCTCCATGGTTTCCGGATAGCGCAGAAACGACACGTCGTGAATGGTCACCACGGATTTCCCCTTGCGCAGCGGCGGGCGCACAAAGTTGGGAAAATGAAAGAGATCGGCCGGCCCGGAAAAGGCGTCAAACGGGGGCCAGCCCACGCGTTTCCAGGCCTGTTGCACGTAACGGCCCGGTATCCAGCGCACCGCGCGCTCCTGCGCATTCGTCACGGGAAAGGGTGAGCCGTTGCGTTTAAAATCGAAGTAGAACAGGCCCAGCTCGTCCGCGCCCGCGAGGGGCCCCAGGTGCTCAACCAGCAATTTGGTGTACCGCCCGACGCCTGCCCGCTGGGCAATCGCGGCCTGGATATCGATGCAGACTTTCACGTGCGGAGAGCATAGCGGAAGCCGCGCCGAATCCTAATCGAATTCCTCATGTTTGTCGGATGGCGACTTAAAGCACGGGCTCTTCGCCGGTGATCAGGCGGTAGGCCTCGACGTACTTGTCCAGGGTCCGCTCGACGATGTCCGCCGGAATCTCCACCGGGTTGGTCTTGTCGAAGTTGATCGATTCCAGGTAGTCGCGCACGTACTGCTTGTCGAAGCTGTCCTGCCCGCGGCCGATGCCAAATTTGTCTGCGGGCCAGAAGCGCGACGAGTCCGGGGTTAGAACTTCATCCGCAAGAATCAAATCGCCAGCCGGGTTCACCCCGAACTCAAATTTCGTGTCCGCGATGATGATTCCGCGCGTGGCTGCGTACTCCGCCGCCTTCACGTAGAGCCCGATGGCCCGATCTTCGACTTCGGCCGCACGGGTGGCGCCCAGGATTTCCACGGCCTTGTCCGGGTGGATGTTTTCGTCGTGCGCGCCCTGTTCGGCCTTGGTGCTCGGTGTATAAAGCGGTGCGGGCAGCTTTTCGCTTTCCTGCAGGCCCTCGGGCAACTCGATGTCGCAGACCGTTCCCTTTTTCGTGTATTCCTTCCAGCCCGAACCGGTGATGTACCCGCGTACGATGGCTTCGACGGGCACGATTTCCAGTTTGTTGACGAGAATCGAGCGGCCTTCCAGCTGATCCCGGTAGGACTTAACCGACTCCGGCATGGCTTCGAAATCCGTCACCGCGAGGTGATTGGCACCGAGGCCGGCGAGCAGGTCAAACCAAAAGAGGCTGAGCTGATTCAGGATCTTGCCCTTGCCGGGGATGCCGTTGGACATGACCACATCAAAGGCGCTGAGCCGGTCGCTGGCGACGAACAGCAGGTGCTCGTCATCAATGTCGTAGATGTCGCGGACCTTCCCGCGATTTATCAGATTCAAGTTGGGACAATGACTTTCTACGACTGCGCTCATGCTGTTTGATCTCCGTTGGTTTTGACCACGTTCTGTCGCCTGTTGCAGGCCCTTTTGGCAATCGGAAAAGGAAGGAAAACGACGGGGTGGAGGGTTCACGCGCATACTTTGCCCATGCGGATGGTTGTACCCGCGCGACTTTCGATTATACTGGCCGTCTATGGATCGAACAAAACGGGATGCCATCACCTCTATCCTGGGGTTGGGCAGCGATAACGACGACGGACACTTTCGGCTGACCGAAGGCGAGAATTTTAAAGTTCAAGACGGCTCCGAATCCAGTCATGAGCAGATGCAGCGGCTGTGCCTGCAGATCAATGCGGAGCTGGACCGGCGCGGGGTCAAGCTTGGGGATTTGAGCAGGGCTGAGTTTCTGAAACTGATCGAAGGGCTTGAGGTTGAACCCGGGAATTGAGGGGGATGGGCCGCTTTTGCTGGCTGGGGCGTGCTTACGCGGGGACGGAATGAATTCCGTGTTACGCGTACTTATATGGGGACGGAATGAATTCCGTGCTACGCTTGCTTACATGGGCGTTGCGCGCATAGGGCTCTGATTCATGCGTGTGTTATTCCTAGCCCCGCGGCTCCCGCACTACCGTTCGATCAGTGGTTCGCATATTATTTATCAGCGTATCCGTCGCCTGATGGATGCGGGTCACGAGGTGGGTGTGGCCTGCTTCATGAACGATGCGGATGAGTACAACCGGAGCAAGGCCCCGGAGGATCTGCTGGAGCTCTACAGCATCCACGAGCCGTCCAAGCAGTATTTCAAACCTCAGTATCTCAAGTACGGCCCGGCGAGTGAAGCCTCTTCCTTTGCCCGGTACTATTATCCGCCGATGATGAAGGTCGTGGGCGAGATGGTGCAGCGTTCGCGCTACGATGTGGTTGTGGCTGAGTACGCGGCGATGGGGCAGTACTTCTATCGCAATCCCTATCTGCCCGCCGTGCGTAAGGTGGTCTCGGTACACGAATCCGCGACCTTGAACTGCCGCCGGATTATGGAGTTGCATTCGCATTCGAACGAGAAACTGAAGAATGCCTGGCGTCTGATCCAGGTGCGCGATATCGAAATGAGGATTTACCGTGCGGCGGACCGGGTGCTCACGCTGACCCCGGAAGAGAAGCAGGGCATCCTCAATGAATGTCCCGATCTGGATATCACCGTGGTTCCGAGCGGGGTGGACGTCACTCTTTTTCGACCCGACGAGTCGGTCCCGGAGGAAGATGCCCTCGTCTTCACCGGGCGCTTTACCAATGAGCAGAACCAGGACGCGGTGCGCTGGTTTGTCCATGAAGTCTGGCCCCGACTGAAGCGGCAGCGACCCGAGTTGAAGTTTTATATCGTGGGGCGCATGCCGACGCCCGAGATGATTACCCTGGCCTCAAAGGATGATCGGCTGATCCTGGCCCAGGATGTGAAAGACGTGCAGCCGTATCTGAATCGCGCGAAGATCTTCGTCTGTCCCGTGCGCACGGGAACGGGGCTACGCGGCAAGGTGCTGGAGGCGATGGCCTGTGGTTTACCGGTCGTCACCACGACCGTCGGATCGGAGGGCATTCCGTTTCACGTCGGCCGCACCGGATTCATCGCGGACACCCCGAGTGTGATGCAGCGTTATATCGAACTGCTGCTCGACGATGCTCCCTTGCGGGCACGTATTGGACAGGCGGCCCGGCAGGTGGCCGAGCAGCGGTATTCCTGGGCGCAGAGCGTGAATTCACTCGACGAGACGCTCCAGGAAGTCGTCGCCCACCGCCATTACGATTACAGCCGCATCGCGTAACATAGCTTGGGACTCCGTCCCGACCACACCCCACTAGCGAATATCGTCCGGGTCTATCGGTGCCTCGAGTAACCCATCGTTTCCATCGAGATCGATCTCTTCGACACTCCCGTCGGCATATCCGACCAGGCGGTAGCTATGCGCTCGGGCCGCCAGGTCCTCGACGATCACCGTCGACATCGGGAATTCAAACGAGCTCCGCTTTTCCCCTCCATGCAGGAGGACGTAATCCACACTGGTGCCATCCCCAAGGGGGCTGGTGCTGAGAAAGCCTCCACCCAGGTAGGGATCCAGGTCCGTGAGGTCGCCGGGGAGGGTGTCTTCATGTTCGTCACTGTATAGTTGGCTGGCTACCAGCAGCTGGTGGATGTTGCTGAGTGAAACGGTTTTCTTTGCCGTCATTCGGGAACCCTGCATGGCGGGAATAAATATCGCCGTACCGATGCCCAGGACGATCGTCAATCCGAGGAGAACTCCGATGTACCCGGTCACCAGCCCGCCGACGGCGAGTCCACCGCCGCCCAGGCGGCCGTTCGAACGTTTGATCTGGCTCAGGGCCATGTGGCCCAGCACCACCGCGACAATGCCGGGAATCACCGGGATGCACAGGACGCCGATAATGCCGGCGATGAGACTGCCGGTGGCTTTGCCGGATGTTTCAGGTGGGGCGGGTATGGGGTGATCCATGCGGTGTACTCCGATTTACTTGTTATAGGTCTCGTGCAAGGCCTCGACCCGCTTGCGATTCGCGCCCAGGTCAGAATAGCCCAGCCGGGAGGCCGAGCGGATGTGGATTATTTTAGTCGGCTCGTCGATCCGGCATTCCAGGTCATCGACGAAGCGCAGCAGGCGGCTGGTGAACGTGGCGTGCATGTAATCCTCGCCGAGTTGTACCTTTCCACCCAGTTCCTCAAGAGCGACCAACAACGCGGCCTGGGTTTCATCGAGTGAATCCTTCATCGCCAGGGGTTCGACGAAGAAGGCTTCCGCGTCCGTCTCGCTGGATACGCAATTGGGTTTCCCGGTGACCGGGGCGAGCTGTCCGTCGACGATGCCCGGTGCGTCAATCCCACGTGTGAGTAGTTGGATCACGACGACGAGGGCCAGGTATCCGATTCCGATTCCGAGGAGGATCTTAAGCAGGGGTGGCATATGAGGCGGATTCTATCTCAGTTGTCGATTTCTGAATATGCTTTATCTGGATTTTGCCGATATGTTTTACAACTTGATGAGAAGGATGCGTGGGGGGGAAGGGATCTCAGCAGATGAACTACCTTATATCGTTACTCACCCTCCTGCTCGCCGTCGACTTCCTTGCGCTTGAACCCACCGTCGTCCCGGCGGCCTCCCTGGGCGACGACCCGCGCGTCGAAGCGCTCGTGCATCTAAAAAGTGCGTATACCAATCGGCCCTACGTGTGGGTTCTTGCCAAGGATTTGCCCCTCACCCAATTTATGCGCATCGGGATTGACGGAAAGAAAGCGCAGGCGCTCAACTAATCAACCTACCCTGTCCGAATTTACCCGTTGCCATACATACTCCCCATGTTAAAACACGACGAACCTCAGGAACGGAATTGCCATGGATGATTTAGATGCGGCCAAACGGCTGGGCGAAGCAAAAGATTTGATGATGGGCGAGATCCGCAAGGTGATCATTGGCCAGGATGAGGTGATGGAGCAGCTGCTGATCGCGCTGTTCAGCAATGCCCACTGTTTCATGGTTGGCGTGCCGGGCCTCGCGAAGACGCTGATGGTGTCGACCCTGGCCCAGGTGCTGGACCTGGGTTTCAAGCGTATCCAGTTCACTCCCGACCTCATGCCTTCGGACATTACGGGCACGGATATCATGCAGGAAGACGAATCCGGTCGGCGGAGCTTCGAATTCCTTGCTGGTCCGCTGTTCACGAACATGCTCCTCGCGGACGAAATCAACCGGACGCCCCCCAAAACCCAGGCGGCGCTGCTCGAGGCCATGCAGGAGCGCCAGGTGACGGCCGGGACCAAGACCTACCTGCTGGACAAGCCCTTTTTCGTACTCGCGACCCAGAACCCGATCGAGCAGGAGGGCACTTATCCGCTCCCGGAAGCCCAGCTCGACCGTTTCATGTTCAACATTCTCGTCGATTATCCCAAGCGGCACGAGGAACGCGCTATTTACAAGGCGACCACGGTCACCCAGGTGCACGACCTGCAAACCGTGTTGCACGCACAGGACATCATCGAGCTCCAGGAGATCGTCCGCCGGGTCCCGGTCGGGGATCACGTATTCGAATACGTCCTCGACCTCGTCACCCGTACCCGCCCGACCAGCGACAGCTCGCCCGAATTCATCAAGGAGTGGCTGGAAGTTGGTGCCGGCCCCCGCGCGGGCCAGAACCTGGTCCTCGCCGGCAAGGCCCGTGCCTTGATGAACGGCCGCTTCTACGTCACCTGCGAAGATATCGAAAAGCTGGCTCCGCCGGTGCTCCGTCACCGCCTGATCACGAATTTTAACGCCGAAACCGAAGGCGTCACCTGCGATTCGATCATCGAGCGGCTGCTCAAAGAGACGCCGAAGCACGAAGAGGCCTAGGCCGCTCGCACGCGTCATTCTCATGCCGTTACCCAAACATCACGGACGCGCGTCTACGGACAAGCTCGACATGCGGGACATCGCCATGTTCCGCAAGATGGAGCTCTTCGCGCACAAGGTGGTCGAAGGCTTTATCTCCGGTCAGCACAAGTCGCCGTTCAAGGGCTTTGCCATCGAGTTCGCCGAGCACCGGCCCTACGTCCAGGGCGATGACCTCAAGCACTTCGACTGGAAGATGCTGGCCAAGGCGGACCGGAAATACATCAAGCAATACGAGGAAGACACCGCCTTGCGCGGCTACCTGCTCGTCGATGCCTCCGGCTCCATGGGCTACAAATCCGGCGAGCATTCCAAGTACGATTACGCGAAATTCATTGCCGGGGTGCTGGCCTACATGATGATCGGTCAGCAGGATTCCACCGGCCTGATCACTTTTACCGACAAGGTGGAAACGTATCTCCCACCGCGCACGACCACCCGGCATCTGAAGAACATGCTGGATACCTTGTCCGAGACGAAAACCGGGGCCGACACCCAACTGGCCGAGGTGATGCATCAGCTCGCCAACCGGATTCGCCGCCGGGCCCTGGTGATCATCATCAGCGATTTTTTTGACGAACCGGAAGACCTCATCCTCGCGTTGAATCACTTTGCGCACAAGAAACACGAGGTGGTGCTCTTCCAGGTGCTCGATCGCAAGGAAGAGGATTTTCCCTTTCGCGATCTCCTGCAATTCGAAGACCTCGAAGGCACCGAGCATATCCTCACCGAGCCGCTGCGGGTGAAGCGCGAGTATCAGCGCCAATTCCAGGCGCACGAGCGCAAGCTGATGAAGGCCTGTCATCATCAGCGCATCGATTTTGTAAAAGTGTACACCGACGAACCCGTGGAAACCCAATTGGCCAAGTACCTGACCCTGCGTTTACGGAGGAGTAAGTGATGCCTTTTTTGGAGTGCGGGAACTTGTTCCCGCTTTCGATTGATCGCGGCAAAAGCGGGGACACGTTCCCGCACTCCAAAAGCTAATGTTCACCTTCCTCCATCCCTGGATGTTGCTCGGACTCGCCCTCATCGGCGCGCCCATCCTCATCCATATCTTCAACCGGTCCAAGTACCGGGTGGAACCCTGGGGGGCCATGATGTTCCTCCAGAAGGCGATGCAGGTCCGCTCCCAACGCATCCGGGCCGAGCAGTTGATCCTGCTCATCCTCCGCTGCCTCTTCCTCGTGCTCCTCGCGCTCGCCCTCGCCCGGCCCATCGCCAAGTGGGGGCAGGGTGCCTGGGACGACCCCACCACCCATCTCATCATCTTCGATGATTCCTATTCGATGCAGCAGGGCGAAGGCGAAGACCAGGCCTGGAAACAGGCCCGCTATACCGCCCTCCGCATCGTCGAAGACATGCAGGATAAGGACAACCTCCTCATCATCCGCGCGGGCCAGGTCCCCCGCAGCCTCTTCGCCAAGCCCGCCTACGACAAACGCTTCCTGACCGACTTTATCGAAGACCTCGAGCCCGGCGCGGCGCAAACCATGGACCTCCCCAAGGCGATGGACCAGGCGTACTACCTGCTCAGCCGTTCAACCCTGCCGCGTCATCGGGTGTACCTGCTCACCGACGGCCAGGAGCACGGCTGGCGCGCATCGGACCAGAAGCGCTGGACGAAAGTCGGCGAAACCCGCGCCCAGCAGAAGGTCGAGTCCCAGATGTATGTGCTCCGTCGCGCGCCGGAGGAAGACGTGCGCAATGTGGCGATTCAGAAAGTCTATCCGCGCTCGCCCATCGTGGACATCTTTCGACCCACGACCTTTCTCGCGGAGCTGAACAACACGACCAAGGACACACTCAAGATCGAAATCGCCTTCTGGGTGGATGGCACCTTGAAAGAGGAGAAGCGCTACGACTGTCCAGCGGGTTTGCAGACGATTGATTTCAACCACCAGTTTTTGGCTTCGAAAGCCGCGGCTACCCAGCCTCGCGAAACCGAATCCCATTACGTCGAAGTGCGGATGAAGGGCGACGACCTCACGGCCGACAATCAGTTCGTGTATGCGGTGGAGGTGCGCCACACGATCCCCGTGCTGGTCATCGACGGCGGCTCGATTCAAAAACGCTGGGACAGCAAAGCGGGCATGCTGGCCCTTGCACTGCAGTCCGCTGGCGTCTACGGGGATGAAGGTTTGTTTACGGTTCGCCACCTGCCCATTGGCGAGCTCGAAGATCTCGATCGCCAGATGCTCTACGATTATCGCGCGGTCGTGCTCGCCGACGTACCGAGCCTTTCCCGGAATCAGCAGTTCGCGTTGGAAACCTTTGTGGCCGACGGCGGCGGTTTGCTCGTCGCGCTCGGCGAGGACGTCGACGCGGGTTTTTACAATAGCTGGTACGACGAAGGCGATGGCCTCATGCCCTGCACCCTCGACGAGCGGGTGGAATACGACCCGGCCACCGAGCCCTTTCACCCGCGCTTTCCCGCCGGGGCGGGCGCCCACATCCTGGATATCTTCGATCTCACCCGCGAGCGCGTCTTGAACGAGGTCCGGGTCACCCAATACTGGAAGTGCGATACGCACGCCGATGCCCTGGCGCTCGCCCGCTTCAACGAAGATCCGTTTCTCATCTACCGCTCCTTCCACGAAGGCCGGGTCCTCGTCTGGAACACGAGTTTGAACACACGTTGGACCACGTTTCCGACCACCCAGGACTTCCTACCCCTCTCGCAGAACCTCCTGGTCTATCTCGCAGCCGGGGTGCGCTCGCCGATCAACCTCGCCCAGCTCGATACCCTGATTTACGCCGCTCCCGCCCAGGTAGCGCAGACCGAAACCGGGGTCTGGGAGCAGGTCACCTTGTTCGCACCCGATGGCACCAAGGTCGCGCTTGAGGGCAGCATTCTCGGCGGCGAATGGGTCGCCGAATGGCAGCAGACCCAGACCACGGGCGTCTACACGGTCCAGGCCCCGGGCGTAGATCCCCAGTATTTCGCCGTTGCCTACCAGGCGGGCGAGGAAGACCTGACGCCTCTGGAGAAGGACGTCGAAAAGACCTTTACCGAATCGATCGGATCGAAATTTCTTACCACCTATGGTGAGCTCACCTCTGCGGTGCAGGAAGAAACCGGCGTATCGGAATGGTGGCGCTGGTTGGTCTTCACCGCCCTGGCCCTGCTCTGCCTCGAGTTGTATCTCGCCTGGAGGTTTAGCGCATGAAACTGCTGCTCACCGGTTTGATCAATCCCTTTCTCGTCCTCGTGCTGTTTATCGTCGCGAGCGCGTTGACCGTTTTCCTCTATCGCAAACACGCCTTGCCCAAGCCCTGGAACTTCCTCCTGCCGACCCTGCGCATCCTGACCCTCTTTCTGATCCTCTGCACCCTGCTGCAACCCGTGATCGCCCGCTTTGGCACCAAGCGGATCGTCGGCCAGATCCCGGTGATCATCGACACCTCGGGTTCGATGGCCACGATCGACACCTACGCCAAGCACCGCAAGATCGAGCTCGCCTGGTCGCTGGAATTTTTCCCGAAGGCCTTGCGCAACACCGTGTTCATCGATGAAGCCGATCGCTGGAACGGGCTGGGCGATGCGCTGCTCGCGCTGGAAGAGCAGGTCAGCGCATTGAAGCAAAAACCGGAGGACGAAAAGGCCATCAAGGATCTGGTCCGCGCCGCCAACCAGATGGACAAACAGCTCGAGAAGCTACAGGATCGTTTTACCTCCTCGATCGAAGCCAGCGACTACCTCAAGCCGGCGGGTGATGAAAAATCAGCATTTGACCCCACGCTGAACGTGCTGGGTGAGATGCGTACGGGCTTCACCCAGATTGCTGAGGCCCTGAAGCCGCGCAAGAAAGACGCTCCTCCCTTGCCCGTAGCGGATCAGATCAAAAGCTTTGCGCAAAACATGGAAGCCTGGCGGGGGATTGAACCGCGCCTTCCGGAACTGCAAAAACTGGCCGACGAGCGCCTGCACGATGCCAAGCTCCCCGAGGTGGATGCCGCGGCCGAACGCCTGGCGGAACTGAAACGCATCGACCTCGCCCGTCTTGCGCTGGAAACGCCCCCGCTGGACATCCTGAAAACCCTGCGTAGCAAGGGGGAAGTGAGTGTGTACAGCCTCGATGAGCTCGCGGAGCCGCTCGAATCGGCCGCCTTCGCCAATCTCGAAGGCACCTTGCCTGCCACCCGCATCGGCTCGATTATCAGCCGGGTCATGAACCGCTACGAGAAGCAACCGGTCGCGGGCGTAGTCCTGCTCAGCGACGGTGGCAACAATGCCGGGGTTCCGGTGCGCGAGATGCGCGAGGCCCTGCGCGATCGCAACATCGCACTTTACCCGCTGGCGATCGGCTCGGAAAAACCGCCGCCCGATGTCGCCATCGCCCAGGTGGTCGCTCCGCAAACGACCTTCAAGGATGACCGCATCAACCTCAACGTAGCGCTGACCCGCAACGGACATACCGACAAGCCGATCAAACTCAAGCTGCTCAGTGGTGAGCAGCTGCTCCAGGAGCAGACCGTACCACCCGGCGACGAAACGGAGTTGGTGGTGAATCTTTCCTACGCCGAGACGAACGCGGGCACGCGGGTGTATCGCATCGAGGCGGAGGGCTTCGATGGCGAAGCCTTCAGCCACAACAACAGCCAGTCGTATTCCGTGAACGTGCTCGAAGATCGCATTCTCACCCTCTGCGTAGATGAGTTTCCCCGCTGGGAAACCCGCTACGCGAATATGATGCTCAAACGGGATAAGCGCGTGGATCTGGACACCCTGTTCGTCGCGTCGACCCGGGATGGCGAGTTGCCGATGGGCGAAGGCAAGCATGTGTATCCCGATTCGAAGGAAGCGCTGTTCAAGTATCACATTCTCGTGCTCGGCGATGTGAATCCCAACCACTTCTCTACCGCCCAGATGGAGGACATCCGGGATTTCGTACGCGTGCGCGGTGGGACCTTGATCGCCATGGCCGGTCCCCACTACATGCCTTCGGCCTACGCCGGCACACCGCTCGCCGATGTGCTGCCTCTGGGCCGCATGGGTCGTCCCAGCGAGACCAATGGGGTGGCGATGGACTTCGGAAACGAGCCCCTTGCTTTCAAAGAGGGCCTGTATCAGCCCGTGCTCGCCCAGGAGGGTTCGTATGAAGACGTACTCCAGATCGGCCAGGATCCGGAGAACACCTTCGAGCTCTGGAATCGTTTGCCGCGGCTGAGCTGGCTGAAGGAAGACGTCACCACGGCCCGCTCTGCCGATCCCCTGGTTGAAGCCGAAGCGCACAAAGGCGAATCGGTTACCGGTCAGGCCCCGGTAATGGTGAAAGCCTATGCCGGTCTCGGCAAGGTGCTTTACCTCGGCTCCGACTCGTTCTGGCGCTGGCGCTATCGCGCGCGCTGGACCTACCACCATCGCTTCTGGGGACAGATCCTCCTCTGGTCCACCGGCGGGCGCACCACCGGTTCGGACGACCATGTCAAACTCATGTCCGAACGCCCGATTTATGCGCCGGAAGAAACGGTCGTGCTCAAGGCCCGGTTGCTGGATGAGAAACAACTGCCGCTCGCGAATGCGGACGCGACGATTGAGATCTTCGACGAGGCCCGGCAGCTGGTGAAGCGTCAGCCCCTGTTTTACATCGAAAATTCCGGCGGAGAATACCGGGCCGAAATTCGCGGACTGGAACGCGGGGCGTATACCATGGTGCCCAAAGTCGCAGAGCTGGATCATGTCGAGCTCAAGGCCGAGGTTCCGGTGGAGGTGCGCGACCTGCCGACCAGCGAGTACATCGATCTCGCCTTGAACCTCCAGGGGCTCGAGGAGATTTCCACCAACGCCGTTCCCTTCGAACAGGCGCTGAGCGTGTTGGAGAAGATCGAGAAGATCGATATCACGGAGGAGCTGCGGAGCGATACGGAGGTGTGGGACACCTGGTGGTATCTGTTGCTGATCGCGGGCTTGTTGGCGCTCGAATGGATGTTGCGGAAGCGTTGTAAATTGGCGTAGGTTGCCTTGCAATAAATGGCTGTGGGAGAGCGCCGATGAATCGGCCCAGTCCAGAGGCCCCGTTCAGAATAAGCCATGCCTTCGATTTTATACATAGCTGAGAATATTGATCGTCCGGAACGGGCGATGATCCAGGGGATCCAGGCGCGGGGGGCGAAGGTTCTGCTCGCGCTGAATCCGGAGAATCAGACCTGGGTGGATGCGGAGGTCGAAGGCTTGCCTCTGATCCCGCTGGCCCTGGGAGGTCGATACGATTTCAAGGCGATCAAGGCCATCCGCCGATTGATCATCGAGGAACACATCGACATCGTGCACTGCACCCGCAACAACCGGCCCATCGCCAACACGATCATCGCGATCCGCGGTTTGCCGGTAAAGCTCGTCGCTTATCGCGGGACGTCCGGCAATCTCAGCCGCTGGGATCCCGCTTCGCGTATGACCTATCTCCACCCGCGCATCGATCGCCTGGTCGGCGTTTCCCAGGCCGTATGTGATTACCTGGCGAGTATGAAGGTCCCGGCCCACAAGCTCGCGCAGATCTACAAGGGCCACGACCTCGCCTGGTACGAAACCGAAGCCGCCGATCTTTCCGCCGAAGGCATTCCCGAAGGCGCGTTTGTCATCGGCTGCGCCTCCGCCTTGCGTGAGCTGAAGGGCATCGATACCTTCATCGAAGCGCTGAAGCTGCTGCCGCCCGATCAACCGGTGCATGCGCTGCTCGCGGGGGTGATTAAGGATGACTACCTGGTCGAAATGGCAAAAACGGTGCTGGCGCCGCATGCGGTGCACTTCACCGGCTTCCGAAAAGATGCCCCGGCCTTGATGGGGGCCTGTGACGTGTTCCTCCTCGCCTCCAAACGCCGGGAAGGGCTTCCCCGGGCGCTCATCGAAGCCATGTCCCAGGGCGTGGCCCCCGTGGTCACCGCCGTAGGCGGGATGAAGGAGCTTGTGGTGGATCGCGCCTGCGGGCTGGTCGTGCCACCGGAAGATCCGGCGGCGCTGGCCGAGGCGATTCAGACCATGATGGCCGATCCGGAGCAACGTCGTGCCTGGGGGGCCGCGGCGCGCGAGCGGATTCGCAGCGATTTCAGCGTGGGCATGACCGTAGAGAAGACCTGGGCGATGTATGAGGCGCTGTTGGCCGAATAAGCGGGTTTTCCTATGATCGTAACGTATTTTAAAAAGTCTTCCTATGATCGGAAAAATCGCGTTGAGTTTTCCTGTCATAGGAAGACTTTTTCCATCGTTTTCCTATCATCGAAAAAACCAACCCAAACCCAAGAATAAGAATCATATGAAATCGATTATCACTTTGAGCATCCTTTTTGCCGCAGGCACCTGCCTCGCGGGTGAGTTCGTCAGCATGTTTGACGGCAAAGGCCTTGATGGCTGGACCCAGCGCAACGGGACCGCGGATTACGTCGTTGAAGACGGCACGATTAAAGGCACGACGAAATCCGGAAGTCCGAATTCGTTTCTGTGTTCGAATAAAGAGTACGGCGACTTCGAGTTGGAGTTCGAGGTGAAGTGTCACAACAGTTTGAATTCAGGGGTGCAGATTCGCTCGCAGACGAAAGACACGCCGACGGGTCGGGTAAACGGTCCGCAGGTGGAGATCGAAGCGAGCCCGGGTCAGTCGGGTCTCATCTACGGCGAAGCGGCCGGTGGTTGGATGTCGGCGAAAGAGAAGACCGACGCGCAGCACAAACAGTTTAAGAACGGTGAGTGGAATGCGTACAAGGTGATCGCGAAGGGCGCGCGGATTCAGACTTGGATCAACGGCGAAGCGGTCGAAGACCTGACGGATGATGAAAAGCTGAAGACGCACCCGAAGGGGTTCATTGGCTTGCAGGTGCACGGCATCGGTAAGAAGGATGACAAGTGGTCGGTGGCCTGGCGGAATATTAAGATCAAAGAGCTGTAGGCTGGAGCGAGATAATTTGATTAGGCGGGCCGCTTGGCCCGCCTTTTTTATGGTGGGACCACGAAGGGTGGGGTTGCGG
>JBLIND010000139.1:0-14905 GCA_047639095.1 Candidatus Omnitrophota bacterium
GAATCCTTCCCCATCTTCCTGTTATAGGAAAGCGTGGGTGCGCTCTGGTCCCCATGTCCACCCCGTGGATCCCCCCGCCGTGGAGCCCTCAAGAGGTCGAGATGGTCCGGTAGTGATGAAAGTCAGCGGGAGTACTCAATGAAATGGCGTGTTTCCATATTTACTCCGTGTACACCGGTTTTTGCTTTTTCTGTCCGCAAAGAATACATGTCGCTCGTCCAGGGAAGCTGTACCGCGATCTGCATGGACTCCAGAACCACTTACTTTCCCCATACGCCCGGCAAGTCCAACAAGGTTTTAATCGACGTCGCGATGGTTGGCACGTCCAATCGATTTTGCTGGATCGAGCACTCCGTTCACGCGTATTCTTTAATCATGTATCCGCGACTACGTTTAAAACCCTAATTGTTATGTGTCACAAAGAATAAGAACTAAGTAATATGAATGAAGAACCAAAATTAGAAGTGTCACCACTATCGCAAGAAATATCTACTGGTGGCAGAACAGTTTGTGTTGAAATTTACCGTCTAGAAGGTGAGATACCATGGTCATTAGAAGTAGTTGATGAGCACAATAATTCAACTGTTTGGGATGACACCTTTGAAACGGAATCGTCTGCTTTAACCGAAGCTAAAAAAACAATTTTAGCAGAAGGTGTAAGTACTCTAATTGGCCCTGAAGATGGTAAAAGTGACGGCAAGTGGAAGTAAAAACACATAATCGGGTAAGGGGGAGCTTTTAACTCCCCTTCCCCACAACTCCTCAACCAAATTGAAAACAGAATAAATGAACCAAATTGCTACATTCAGAATCACTCATGAGGATGAGCAATTGGAACGCCTGAACCAACTAAGCCTATGGAATGTGAACCAGTCGGAGCTATCAACTCCGTTCGGTGGATAAGAAACCGAAGTAAGACATGAATTCAATCGCTCTGACAGATCGTAGTTTTACCGTAACCGTCTTACGCCATCGCGATGGATGTAGGCGATCTGATTGCCGTCTGGCGAGATGGCCGGTGCAAATTCCGAATGAGCGGAAGTCGTAATGCGCTGGATGTCCGCCCCGTCGTCCCGCATGGAATAGAGTATGTTGGCACCGGGCGTTTCGCCATCGGAAACAAAGAGGATGCGATCCGCAGAGGTGAGCAGGGGGAGGAGGAGTAGGGGTAGGGCCAAGATCAGTTTCACGCATGATTTGTAACAAATCCAACTCAAATCCTACCAGTTCTAAGTGCCGGTGCTATTCAGGGTAGCTCCAGCCCTTGAGTTGCGCTTCGTCGAAGAGCCTCGGCCCTCCTTGAACTCCCGGTCGGAGCCGGGAGGGACCGTTCCTCCCAAATCTGTTGGGAGATCTTTGCGAAGCATCTGTCTGGCAAGCCGGTTCGCATGGGATGTCATCGTGTAAGAAAGCTGAGCCTGATACGGGCCCACGATTGACCTTTCTACACATTTCATCCACGGTTCGGGTGGACTAAGGTATGAATACAAATCCAGGATGGTATTAGATGCGGCTCCGCTATTTTCTCGTAGTTAGTTTTGGCTTGTTTGCACTTCCGTTTAGCTCGTTGGCGACTGATTTCACCTGGAACGGTTCGCAGGGAAACGGGCTATGGGACGATGCCTTGAACTGGGACCCGGGCGTGGGCTTTCCGCAGGCCGGGGCCGACCAGGCGATCTTTACCGACGCCGCGCCGGGCGCTACGATTAACCTGAACGGTGTGCACAGTATGGGTACACTCCGCTTCGAGAACAACAGCTCCGGCTACACCCTCAGCGGTGGAACCCTGACCTTTACCCAGCTCACGCAGAGCGGCAGCGCCTCGAACATGCTGGATGCGGATGTCAACGGGGGCAACGTGACGGTGTCCGCGGGGCGGCTGAGCTTGAGCTCCGGCGCGAACAGCTTCCCTGCTTCGGCCGTCATCCGCACCGAGGGGAGCGGCGAATTGGAAGCCCTTATTCTTCCCGGCAATCCGCTGGATGCCGCTGCGCTGGCCCTCGATGGGGGCATGCTCATGCTTAACGTGCCCACCAACGCACCGCCGGACTTGGGCGGTATCAGCTCGAACCTGGTCCTCTGGCTCGATGCGGACGATCCGGCTACGCTATTCCAGGATTCCGCCGGCACCATTCCGGTTACAACCTTCCACGATCCTGTTGGCCTGTGGAAAGACAAAAGTCCCGGAGTGAACGGATCGTTGGATTTCGATGCCTGCAGGGAAGACCTGGTCGCGCCGCTGTTCCATCCCTTTACGATGGGGAAGCGGATGCCCGGTATCCGCTTCGATAACGACGGCAGCGGACTCTACATCCATAATCAACTGGCCCTCCAGGTGCATGACTTCACCGTATTCATCGTGGACCAGTATTGGGGTAGCCCGCGCGGGCGTACCCTGCAGAGCCAGACCCGGAACTGGCTGATTGGTAAGCACAGTTCCCAGAACCGCTATTACGCGAACGGCTGGGTGTACCTGGGTGGTGGCGCGACGCTGGACAACGATCCCGCGATCGGGACGGGGGTTGCGACTTTTCAAAATTTGAATCAATATTACCTGAATGGCTCGCTCGTGGCGGATGTGACCGGACCGTCCCTGCCGCCCTTGAGCCTGGGACTCGGTGCAGGCGGGTTCGTCAAGACGGAACCCAGCAAAGCGGATGTTGCGGAGGTCATTGTCTACGACCGACCCCTGGCAGATGCCGAGCGCCAGGCGGTTGAGGATTATCTCCTGGCTAAATATCGTACAGAGATCGTCGCGCGTTTCGCCCAGACCGATGTCGCTGTCTCCGGAACCTCCACGATTCACCTGGGCGAGCACCTGCATGGGCTCAGCCTCGGGAACCTGGAAATGGGCGCGAATGCTTCGCTTACGATCACGGGGACCCGCATGGCGCAGACCCTCGACTTTTCCGGTACGGCCAGCCTCGACGGCTCGGTCACGCTGATAACGGATCGCTTCTCCGAGCTGACCCTGCGTGGCATTACGGAAACCGCACCCGCGGGCATTACCAAGCAGGGCGACGGCACGCTCTTCCTGCCGACGGTCAACAGCTATTCGGGCTCGACGCGCGTCGAAAGCGGCATCCTTGAAGTCAGCATTAATGGGGCACTGGGCGATGCCACCACCGGTACGGAAGTCCTCAAGGGCGCGTCCCTGCGCCTGAATAACGTGGTATATAATGATTCCGAAGCCCTGATTCTTGCCGGGGAGGGCGATTATAGGTCTCTCGGCGCCTTGAACAATCTCCGGGGGAACAGCGACTGGCGAGGTGCCATCTCCCAAAGCACGAACGCGGTGATTCATTGCGCCTTGAACCGTCTGCGGATCTTGAATGGCATCGCCCTCGGCGGTCACGATCTCACCTTTACCGCAACCGGGGTCATTGAAATCCACGAACAAGCCATTCGCGGTGCGGGGAATATCATCAAGGATGGGAACAACGTCTGTGTCTTCGTGGACTCCGCGCACAACACCTATGAGGGCTTAACCACGGTGGTCGACGGGCTACTCGACGCGCGAGCGCATGACTCCCTCGGCACGAACACGGTGGGGACCATTGTCAAAGACGGGGCCAGTTTACGCATCTTCAATCGACGGACGATTGATGAGCCGATCACCATTACTGGACGCGGCCATAATAATTCGGAAGGGGCCCTGCGGAATGTCAACGTTGTGAACACCCTGGTCAACACGCTTACCATCCAGACCAACGCCTCGATCCGGGTCGACGCCAACTCAAGCCTGGTCATGGAGGGATTGATTACCGGTGGCGTGCTGGAGAAAACCCTCGGCGGAACCTTGCACCTCAAAAACCCGGGCAATGATTTTACCAACCTGGCCTGGCGCTCGGGTGGCGGCGGTATTCGCATCAGCCGCACGGACGTACTCGGCGGCACGAGCGCGGTTAACCTCGGTAGTGGACAGCGCCTGGAGCTCGAGGGGGATCTTTACCTCGGCCCGGGTGACCCCTTCGACAGCGTGTTGGCCAGCGGTGGCACAATCGAGTCAGTCTCCGGCGTCTCCCAGATCGACCAGCCCATCGAAATGTCGAGTGTGGCGGACATTGGATTCGGTGGTGCCGGTGAACTCGATGTCTTGCACGCATTCGGTAATGGCCTGGCCCCGATCGAGGCGCCCGACGCCGTGTTGGCCATGCTTTATACCAACACGTTTCTCGCGGATATTGATGCCATCGGCGATGGCTTCGAGACGGCGGGCCTGCTGGGCAAAACGCCGATCGCCGCAGAGCACTATAGCGGGGCCCTTGATTTCCGTAATAATTTCGGCCTGGCCTTTGCCAGTTTACCCGCCGGCTTCCGCTGCGACGACTGCTCGGGTCTGTGGCTGGGTACCTTGACCGCCCACCTCGACGGCAATTGGAATTTTCGCACCTCCGACAACGATAACCATGCACGCATTTACGTCGACCTCGACCAGGACGGGTTCATCGAGCGATCCATCGGCTTCGGTGCCTTTGCCGGACCCGAACTCATCGCGCTCAACAACGAAAACGCAGATGTGGAGCTTTTCGCGGGTGAATCCTATCTCGTAGCGCTGGCCTTTCACGAGAACACCGGCAGTGAAGCGGTGGAATTTTATTTTACCCCACCGGGCGAAACGGAACGCCTGATCGAGCCGGGCAATTCGAATCAAACCAACTTGTGGAGTGCCGGTCTCGCGCAGCCTCAGAATGGACTGGTCAAAACCGGGAGTGGCACGGTTCGCTTGCACCAGGATAACGATTACAACGGCCTGACCGTCGTATCCGGCGGCACCCTGGTTGCCCTGCAGTCGGGCAGCCTGGGAGAAACGAACACCACGCTCGAAATTCGCCAAAGCGGGACCTTTGCGCTGGGCGGAACCAGTGAGGTCTACAAAACCCGGGTCGTGCTGAGCGGGACCGGCACCGCGGGACACCCCGGGGCGATCATCGGCCTGGGTGACGACACGCGGCTGACCACACCCAGGCTCGTGGTGCAGGATGTCAGCCTCGGTGTGGTCGGGTTTGGGGCCGAAACCGGCTCGTTGAGCCTGCATGTCACCGCGCCCGTCGATTTGCGCTATTCCAGCTTGGAGCTGGGCGGCGCGGGGGATCTCATACTGAATGCCGACTTGTTCAGTAGCGCGGTTGACATCGAGCTGGAGGGATTTGACGAAACGATCTTCGATGGAACCATCGGCGATGCGCAGGGTAATATTGAATCCTTCCGGACGGCCGCGCGTGTTCTCGGGCCGGGCGATGCGCAAGGCATTCTGACCAACCATCTCGATTACCTGAACGACGCAGCTTTCGATCTCCGCGCCGCAGAACTGGGTGCAACGAGTTTTGACTCCGGGAATTTTGCCGCGCTGTGGACGACGACCTTTGTACCCAGTGAAAATGGTGCATGGGGCTTTCGCTCCGCGGGTCGGATTGATGACAACATCTCCTTCTGGATCGACCTGGATCAAAACGGAGTCTTTGAGATTGGCAACCGTTTCCACAACCGGGGCTGCTGCGGACCGACGCTCGATCAGTTCACGCCGAGCCTGGTCGCGGGCGAAGCTTACCTGCTGGGATTCGTGATGAACGACGGCGGAGGCGGAGGCGCGAATCCGGACATGGAGTTCCAGCCTCCGAGTGGTGGAACCAACGCATGGTTGAACCTGGATCCCTCGAGCCATCCGGGATTGTTCACGGTTCAGCAGAAGGTCAATGACGGGAATGCCCTGGTGAAGCACGGCAGCGGATCTGCGACCTTGGGGGGGGCGGCGCCCAATGCCTACATCGGACCGACCGTCATACAAGGTGGAGAACTCGTAGTGGCGAAAACCGGCGCGCTGGGTACCGCGGATGGTCCGACCTTGGTGGAAGACGGCGGAACCCTGGCCCTCCTGAATCAAAGCCTCGGCGCGGAGTCGCTGATCCTGCACGACAGCACCCTGCGGAATCTCAGCGGAAACAACACGATCTCCTCGCTGATCATGGTGGATGATCCGGATGGCGGCCAGGTGGTCCGACGGGGCCCGGGCCGGGTGACCCTTCTTTCAGATGCCCCGGCGGCCACGCTGACCCTGGCCAGTGCTATCGACCTGCGGCACAGCTCCCTGGTCGTGGACGGTCCGGGAGCGACGCTGCTGAGTGGGCAGATCAGTGGCACCGGCCCGAGTCAGCTGGCCACCGGTGGGTTTTCTGCCGCTTTAGCCCAACTGCAACCGGCTGCGTACTTCTCCTTCGACCAGCTGGTCGATGCGAACACCGTGATGAACGAGGGCAGCCTCAGCACGCACAGCGGGGAGCTGACCGACGGGGCGACGCTCACCGCCAGCGGTCTGCACGGGAATGGCCTGGCGATCCAGCCGAATACCGGGCAGCGGCTGGAGCTCGATATGGAGAATGGCGTCGATCGGCCGATCGACCTGCCCGACGACCGGGCCTGGACCATGGGCACCTGGTTCAAAGGCCTGCATACCAGCACCACCACTTGGCGGACCCTGGTCCGAGGACAAGTGAATGATCATCAGATTATTGTGGAATCCGGGACGTATCGGCTGGGGACCTACGATAATCTGCGCGGGGGCTTCCGGCCTACGGGCTACGAGATGGACGGCGGCGGTAGCCCAGCCATGAACGTACTGGACGACCAGTGGCATTTGCTGGTCGCGGTCGCGCACACCAATGACACCACGGATTTTTACATCGACCGGATTTTTGTCGGTACAGCCGACCGGGCGAGCAACACGGATATCTGGCGCATCGGCAATTGGCCGAACCAGACCTTCGCGGATACCATCGATGACTTTTTCATGATTGACCGCTCCCTGTCATCCAACGAAGTCGTTTCGCTATGGGACGCGGAACTGGGCGTTTCGTTGATCGCAGACAACCACATAAGCAAAGTCGGTGTCGGCACCCTCACCATGACTGCAGACAACACGTATCGGCATGGCACGGTGGTAAGTAACGGTGTGCTGCGCGTGAATAACAGCCTGGGTACGGGGACGGGCACCAACCTGGTTGCCGTTTATGAACCCGGCGTGCTGGGCGGGACGGGTTCGATCGGCGGCAATGTGCAGGTGCACCCGGGCGGAACATTGGATCCGGGGGCCAGCATCGGTCAGCTCGATGTATCCGGCGGCGTGAGTTTTTCCAACACCCTGGCGATTCTTTCCATCGAATTGGATGGCGTGGGGACGCCGGGGATTAGCTTTGACCAGTTGGTGACAGGCGGCGCCGTGGACTTGAACGATGCCCGTCTCCATGTCCTCCGCGGACCGACCTATGTGCCTGCCAACGGGGAGTCTTTCGTCATTGTCACCACGGGTGGCGGTGTAAACGGCCTATTCGATGGTCTCGTGGAGAATGCGATTGTAAACGCCAGTGGCGCAGAGTTCCTGATCAGTTACGCGAACGACCAGGTCACCTTGACCGCGAATGGAAACGCCCAGCTCTTTGCCGGACCGGATGAAATCACCCGTACGCCCGATGGCAGCGTCGATGTCCCCATTACCACCTTGCTCGCCAATGATGCTCCGAGCTCCAGCGGTGGACCCTTGCAGCTGCTCGGGGTGAACTCACCTAGCGCCCAGGGCGGTACGGTCGTGAAGATCGGCTCCGTGATTCGGTACACCCCCGCACCCAGTTTCACCCAGGCGGATAGCTTCACCTACCTGCTGGGCGACGCCGGACTTTCGACCGAGTTGGGCCTGGTTCAGGTCGCGGTATCCGGAACGGTCACCGGAACTCCGCCCGGTTCGCCCTCCACCGCCTACCTGCCGGGCCTCCAGGTCCTGCCTAACGGAGACCACCGCGTGACCTTTATCGGTGAACCGGGCGTCGATTATCGCATTGCATCCACCGAAAGCCTTGTCGCACCGATCGCCTGGATCGAAGTTGGAACTGTTCAGGCCGCATTAGATGGAACGTTTTCCATCGACCACAGCCCGTCCGGGCCCTTGAACTATTATCGCGCGGTGAATCCGTAAGTCGCGTTTCGTGGGTCTTATTTCTTCTGCCAGGAGGTGATCCAGCGGGCGCGGGCTTCCGGGGTGTTTGCCTGTTCCCCCGCCGTGCTCCAGACGTCGAAGACTGCTTTTCCATGGATGCTTTTGATGTCTTCGGACTCGTGGAAATAGAAGCCATAGGGATGACCCCAGGGGTCTTTGAGCCAGCTGCCGACTTCGAATGATTCGTCCAGGTAGGTGTCGCGATACTGGGGGGCGCGGGGGCCGCCATTCACTTCAGGATCACCGACTTGGAGGTCTTTGAATCTCACGTAGGCCTTGCCATCCTGGCTCCGGTCGCGGGTTTCAATCAGCGCCTGGGTGCTGCGACCGCTGAGGGCGAGGAAGAGACGGCGACTCGATGCGTAGTAGCTTTCATCCGAAGGATCCGCCGTGTAATCCGGCTTTCCATCAACCGGCACCGCGGGAATGACCGCGCTGGTAGGGATGAAATCCTTATCGAGGCGGAAGTCGTTCAGCTTGAGCTTGAACAGGGAAATGTCGGCTTCGGCCAATCGTCGCCGGGTGCTTTCGCGGGAGGAGTTCAACACGCCAAGCGCGATCGCGACGAGGATGGCGATGATCACGAGCACGACCAGGAGCTCGATCAAGGTCATTCCGTTTCGCCGGTTCATGTGCCGCTTACTTCCATGAGGTGAGGCAATTTTTCACTTTTTTCGGTGCATGGCCCCAGGACCAGATGCCGATTTCCCCGTAGGTTTTAAACCCTGTCGGATCCCCGGATTTTTTGTCGGGTAGACCACTGATGATCTCATCCCCGTTCCCATCGAAGACGAGGTTGAGTTGCTGGTTCCAGGGATCGACCAAGCTCGTGGCCTTGAGCGGATCGTCCGGTCGGTTGGTCATATGCGGTTCGACGTCGAGAAAACGGAGGCGTCGGATATTATTGGCTTCAAGAATAACCTTTTCCTCGTCGGTTTCGGCCCGGGCGAGCAGGGTGACCAGTAGTTCATTCCAGGCGGGATGTCCGGTGGTCTCGGTCGCGGGAACGCTTAAAAAGTAATCGCCTTCACGGTTCTTCGGAAGCTTGCTGAAGAGCGGCGGCCATTGTTTATACTCGGTGCGATACGATTGAAGTGCCTGGCTGACCTGGTCGACGAGGTGCAGCGCTTTCGCCTGCTTGCCTTTGCGGATGGACTTGAGCAGGACCGGGGTCAGCAGGGTGGCGAGCAAGGCGATGATCGCGATGACCACGAGCAACTCGATCAGGGTGAAGCCACGCAGCTTAGTATTTCGCATTGTCATAGACTCCATAGTTACGCATGGGGATGGAAAGGACAAAAGAATTCAACTGGACTTTGGTCTCGCGCAGCTCGCCAAAGTTTTCGAGCTCGAGATCCGCGCGCCGGGCAACGCCGCGCTTGGCGATGCCGATGACAAGCTCCACATGCACCGGGAGCGAGCGGTGGTCCTCCCAGGTGTTTAACGGGACCGCTCCGGGCGTGCCCGCAGGTTCTGTGTAACAGCGGACCTCGAAGTCGTACACCTGCGTCAGCATGGCCTTGTACGCGGGTTGTACGAGTAATGCGCGGAAGCGCGTATCCCGGACCCAGCCGTAGGGTGTACTCTGCTGATACGCCAGGGTCATCTCGCTCAGCCGATTGGCGTTCGCCCGGCTGTTGTCGTTATTGACGCTCGATTCCGTATCCAGCAGGTCTTGCGGGAATAGCTGCGTGTTGTACGCCGCACGGTAGAGGGCGCGATCGGCCTTGCGCCAATACCATGCGTAATGCGTGATGAAGGACATGTCGAGCGTGCTGGTCAGCGCTTCTTCGGGCGAAGTAAAATAGATAAAGATCCCGTCTGCGTTTTCCTCGACCATGAAGTTCAGCCAACGTCCGGCATTATTTCGGCACAGGGTGGAGCCCATTTCCCCGGTGACCATGGCGTTGACTGCCCGTAGCTCATCGTAGGCGTTGGTGGTCTCGGCGACCGATTCCACCGTGTGGAAAAATTGTTGGTAAAGGGTGCCAAGCAGCGCGAGAATGATGACCGTCAGCAACATGGTGGCCATTAACTCGATCAGGGTGAATCCGCGCTTGTTCATCGTTCAGGCCGCGCCTTTTTACGTGCCCGTTGATAGGTGAATTCGGCCACGATTTCATCGCGCTGCACATCTCGAATGGCCAGGGTGACGAAATCCAGCCGCGCGGAATTATAATGCGGGCTTCGCCGGAACGTGAGGACGCCCTGGAACACAGCCCGGTCCTTTTCGCTGAGAGGAATTTCCACGCCGTGCTCATCGAGGTAGAGTTGATCCCAGCTGAAGGAGTTGTCTGGAATGCCGGCGGCATCCACCGTCTTCGCGAGCGAACGGTTTTCGGTGTTCGGGGGCCAGTTGGGATTTGTGAGCAGGCGGGTGCGGACCTGGCTGGATATCAGGGCCGCGACCGATTCGATTTGGCTGGCACGCGAGGTATCCATGATATGCGTGATTAGCCCCACGAGGATGAGCAGGGCGCTCGCCGCGATGCCGAGGGCCAGGAGCACTTCGATCAGTGAGAAGCCTTCAGATTTGTTACGCGGGGCCGCCATCAGGGAGATCCCTCGTCCAGGCGTGTGGTTTTGGCAATTCCGGTCCGACGGTCGATGACGATGTCGACCGTGTGCCGGCTGTTTCGTTGGCTGCGCACACGGATGACGATATGATCGGCCCAGGTGAAAGTCGGCAAACCGTTATTGCTGAATTCGATCCCGGGCAGGTTGAAAAACCGCCGGTCGGGGCTGTCCAGATCTTCCACCTGTCCGAGCTTCCGGAAATCCTTGAGATGCGTTTCCACCCCGGTGAAATAGGCATAGTCCTGGTTCCCGGTCCACATCTCAGCGTAGGTGAAGGGATTGTTATTGTTGGGATTAATGATGACCGAAGGCTCTTCGGGCATGAGCCGGCTTTTAGTGAGGGGGTAGGCGAGTGGAAAGGGGGTTTGAAAATAGTTTTGCGGGTAGCGGGCAAAGGGGGTGTTGGGGTAGTAGTATCGCGTGCTGGTGTGATCCCAGAACTTGGCCGGATTGAAATAATAATCACTCAGCCAGCGATCACGGGATTGGCGGGGAAGGCGTTTCGCCTTTTTTGCAATCGACTGCTGGAAAAAATCCGGGTTGGCGTAACCCGTTTTCAGTGATGCTTCCGGCCAGCCAAAAGCCTGGATCCCGACGCGCGGGGGCGGGGTGCGCCATTCCTCTTCGCCCGGCATGGGGCGCCATTGGGCGACAAATCCGCTGGGCACGCTGTTGAAGGGCATGGAGGCGAATTCAGGCAAAAACTTTCCACTGCTCCGGACATCCCCGTATTTGAAAGAGAGAAACTCCGTTCCGCCGTTCGGCAGGGCGGGGATGTACAGGGCATAGGCCGCGTAACTGCGTTCACCGGAAAGGACGCCCTTGGAGAATTCCTCCAGCTCTTGATCGGCAAAGACCACCCGCGTGCGGACGCGATGATCCATCGCGTACTGGCGAGCGGAACGCAGCAGGCTGGCAAGGGCCTCTGCTTCTCCTTGTATTTCCATTCGCCGGGTCGTTTGTTTGTAGGTGCCCGCGGAAAGACTGAGTAGAATCGTGGCAATTGCAATCACCACGAGCAATTCGAGCAGGGAGAAGCCCGTGGGGCGCTGGCAAAACCGGGTGCGCATGAGCCTTAGCGGGAATTCTCCAACACCCGGTGATAGAGCACCTGGTAGGTGTTTTCTGGTCCCTTGGTCTCCGGATCGATCTCTTGGGGATCAGACAGGCGGGCCACGGTCGTCTTCGCCCAGTATTCGGAAATCACTTCGTCGCTCTCATCCATGTAACCGATCCCGGTATGGATGTTCTCCGCCGGGCTGCCCTTGTCCTCGCGTTCTGCACCATTATCACGAATGGACTGAGCCACGATGTGGATGGTGAACACATTGGCGGAAGTGCTGATCTGGTTGGCCACCAGGGCGACGGGGGCATTGGCGTAGATCCCGGAGATCCGGAAGGCGCCGCAATGCCCCGTATACCAGTCGTAATTCTTTTGCAGCATGCTGGTGCTGAAAGGGTTCAAGGCGGTGGTGATGCCGTTGATCTTTCCCGAAGCGTTTTCGATTACTTCGCTGATGTGGTGGCGCAAGGGGAATACGTCGTAGCGGGCGGAGCGGTAAAGTTCCATGGTATTCTGGTCGAAAGGGAAGAGGTAATCGGCGGCCATACGGTCTTTCACATCTGCATGGGAACCATCGAGGCGGCCCTTGGCAAAGAGCCGGGCCAGGCCTCCATAGTCGGGGTCGAAATTGACATAATTTACGTTGTAGTGATCGCTCGAACCCGAGGCGCCTTTGCCCGCGGACCAGGTAAACTGTGGCATGCCCATCACTTCAAACGATGAGTCAGGATAGGAGCCTCCATCCCAGATCGGCCGGCGCCAGGCACCGAAGCCCCGCGAGCGGTATGGGGTATAATCGCCGCCGATGATGGCGATCCAGGATTCCCAGCCCCGGCGAAAACGAGGGAAGGGACTCATGTACGGATCCAGCGCGGTCGCCGAGGTTTTGTCGGGAGCGATTCGCCGATCGCTTGAGGCGACGGGCGCCCAGTAGGGATGAAGCGGGGTGGCGCCCTGTTTCGTCGAGGCATGGCCTCCTTCTCGGATGGCGAGATATCCGTCATACGCGACTTGTGAGTTGATGTTCCAGGTTCCGCGGCGAGGATTCGAGGGGCTGTTGGGCTGGTAGGCGCCATCGGGCTGATCCCGCCATTGCTCAGCGGTATAGAATGCCTGGTCCCGGTTATTCCGGAAAGCGCCGGGGGTAAATAGATCGAGCAGCATGTGCATGGGCGGGCCGTTGCCGGGCGATCCGAGCACGTTGCGCAGGCTGTTGGGGGGCTGTTCCAAGGTTCCACCCTGCCAGGAAAAGGCATTCTTGGTCAGGTCGATGGGCCGCATGAGCAGTCCTGAATGCACGAAGCCCAGTTCGCCGATTGAGACCATGTAATCGCCTTTGGGTGCGCTGGCAAAAAATGACTGGTTATTGCCCATCACCCGTTTTTGTATGTAATCCTGGGTGTTGCTTTTACCCGGATCCGTAGACGCCTTGGTGGTTTCAATGCTCGGGTAATACCACTGCTTACCCACGGCGCCGGGTGCTCGCAGGTATTCCCGCATACGCAGGCTGGCGACCAGGCTGCCCAGCTCCTGCTGGTGCACGCGCTGATTACTGCTGATGCCAAAATCTGCGGTAAGGCTGTTGTCGAGGAGCGCCGAACGGCCCGGCCTCCGCACCTGCTCGGTCCGGATGATTTCCGGGTCCTGCCGGACGAACACCGTATCCTCTACTTCGACGATGGTATTGCCCACGGGAACCAGTCGGATCACCGTGACTTTCTTGTCGGGCGGGCGCGGACCGTAGACGTTGATGGTGACCCAGATATCCTCGGCAGCCTCGGGCTTCCAGTAGTAGTAGTGCCGCCAGGGATGCCCGTTGGATCCGTAGAAGTGACCGGATATATCGCCCCCGCGGCGGAGCTTGCACAGGTCCATGGGGTGGGTGGCATCCGGGTTGCCCGTACGATGACCCAGGCTGGGGTCGATCGAGGCCACGCGTTCCACCAGGGCAGGGGTGGTGGTTGCGGTGTAGACGAAATTCGTGAGGGCGGTAAATCCCTTTGCGCGTTCGCTCAGATTGGTGCTCAAGAGGCTGTTCGTACTGGTCAGGTGGGTCCAGGTTGCCGGATCCATGAACAGAAAGTCGACCAGGCCCTCCGGACGCTGAGTCAGGGCCGGGGTCGACTCATCCCGAATGTATTCGGAGAGCGTACGCGCGGAAAACCAACCCACGGCCACATGATTCAAATCCCGGTACTTGCGAAGGATCTCCCGTGGGGGTTGGCTGCGGTATGCAAACGGGCCGGCAAACGCACAGAGGGCGTTGGCGTCATGAGGAATTCCCGCGTTAAATCCCGGTTGTGCCATTTCCCACCAATCGCGTACCGGGCCCTGCTGAGCGAGATGACGGATGGGCACTTTATGGAACAGATCGCCTTCCCGTCGGATATCCCAGCCGTGGAGCCGGAAGCAGGTGCTGAGCGCCGGATCTTCCACCGTGGCGCCGGGTATCATGCCGAGATTAAAATACGCCGCCTCGCCGGTCACCCGGACGGCGGCCGTGTTCCGGGGACGGGCGGCGTAGAGCCCGTGAATCTCATCGCTCACTTGGTGCCGGCCGTTTTGGGTATCCGGATAGCGCAGAGGATCAAAGTTGCCCGCCCAGCTGTAGTCGATGTTGAGGTCGCCGTCGAAATAGCTGTTGAGGCGGGTGCCCGAAGCTGCTTCCCGGGCGAAGGGGTTGGGGTTGGCCAGCGCAAAAGACAAATCAATGACGACGTTGGTAAGGAAAAAGGGCAGGGGTCGTCCATCTCCGGTGACGTAGTGGACGATATTGCTCATGGAATCGATCTGGGCAGGATTGCCGTTGAGCACGGTGTCCACGAGCTGGTTGTATTCCGTGTTGGGGCTGTCCTGTTCGTAGAGTTGCCACATGCCATTCCGAGCCCGGGTGGCAACCTCGGTCACATACGGCATGGACTTTGCCGGGACGATGCCACGCCCCTCCGGGGTCTCATCGATGAAAGGCGGCGCATCGTGTGGTTTGGCGTATTCCACGATATTGGCCAGCATTTGCAGGACCGCGGCCAGTCCATTGAGGTCATTGCGCTCCTCGTTGTCCCCACATTGGCCGTTCAGCGATTGAAGAAAGCTGATCGGCCGACCACCGCTTGGATAGGCCGCAGGGTAGTAGGCATTGTAGTAGCGGGGATCCACCAGGCGTTCCAGGAACTCGATCGCGGTCGGGCCGGCCATGCCTTCGCGCTGGAGTGTCACGATGTCGAGCTTCGGTCGGCCGAGAGGATCCCGTTCGCCTTCCCAGCCGTAGAGGGTAACCG
>JBLIND010000140.1:0-14867 GCA_047639095.1 Candidatus Omnitrophota bacterium
CCTTGAATGATCAGGTGCATTTTAAGGATAGACTGGGCGAAGAAGTGGTTGGTCTGGTGAATGCGAAGACCGTCCGGCACAGCCCTGAAGATGCTACGTGGATTGAGGGCTCCATGATTGATTTTACGAAGCAGTATAAGATTGAAAAGAACAAGGAGGTGCTGGAAGCGCGTCTGTTAACTATGCAGAAGCTTGAAGCGCTAGGCACCCTGGCAGGGGGGATTGCCCATGATTTCAATAATATTCTCGGTGCGGTTCAGGGGTATTCTGAATTAGCGATTGATGAGCTCACTCCCGGGCATCCAGCGCGGGACAATGTGGTCGAGGTGCTTGAGGCCTGCGAGCATGCTAAAAATCTGGTCAGTCAAATCCTATCCTTCAGCCGCCGCAAAAAGCCGAATCGTGGACCGGTTTCCCTGATCCATTTGATTAACGAGCGGTTGCATATGCTGGAGCCTACAATCCCAGCCAATATCAAGGTGAATTTCACTCCTGAGTGTTCATCTGATGTGGTTATGGGTGACCAGATACAACTCGGACAAGTCATACTTAACTTATGTATGAATGCTCAACAGTCCATGCAGCCAGAGGGGGGCGAATTAAGGATTTTGCTGGAAGAAGTGGCACTTGATGACGAAAGTCTGCTTGGCGATCATTTGCTGCTGAAGCCCGGGCGGTATTTACGTTTGATCGTTCGAGATACCGGCTCCGGCATCCGGCCAGAGATTATTGAAAAGATCTTTGAACCGTTTTTCACAACCAAACAAGTTGGCGAAGGAACCGGTATGGGCCTCGCCGTCGTTCATGGCATCATCCACAACCATGGCGGAGAGATAACCGTACAAAGCCAGGTTGGTGTGGGCACCGAATTTAAAGTGCTTTTGGGACCATCTGAAAGCATATCCACGCAGTTAGAATCCGACACGGTTTCTGATGTGCCCGGGGAAGCGACGATATCGATTCGAAACATCCTGCTGGTGGATGATGATCCGTCCAGCCTGCGTGTGGTCAGCAAGCTGCTGATACGATTGGGATACACGATCGAGGCCTATCAAAGTGCAGTACAGGCGTTTGAAGATTTTGCGCAACGTCCGAAGGAATTTGATCTTGTGCTTACGGATTTCATGATGCCCGAAATCGATGGGATTGAGTTAATTCGTCGGGTCCGTCGTATCCATGCTGGGATTCCCGTGATGGTGTATACCGGGTATGATCAATTTATCGATCAGCTTGATCTGCAGACCTTGGATATCACTCGTATCTTGATGAAGCCTGTGGGCCTGGAGGAGCTAAAGTCTGCGATCGTGGATGTCCTGTCCGTCAAGCAGCATCGCTAGAGCGCCGTGGAACTCCAGCAAGCGATTTTTTGCGTCCGGTCGAATGCAGCCTTGAACGCAGGTTCGCCACTGATCTAGCGGCCTTCGGAGTCGAGTCCTGCGAATCCCAGCGATTCTTCCAGCCATTGATCTGTTTTAAGGACCGAGAGCCGTTGCTTGAAAGCCTGTCTCTCCGCTCGATTCTGCGCTTCGTCAAACCGGCTTCGACACAAGTTGTACCCCGCATTACCCGCACTCGTCAGCGCGATCTTAAGCTCATCACGGGTATAGCCGGGGAGGTAGCGCTGAACCAGTTCATCCTCCAGGCTCACCATCATCTGACTGCTGCCCGGATCGCCCTGGCGGCCGCTGCGACCGTACAACTGTCGATCAATCCGCTTCGATTCATGTCGCTCTGTTGCGATTACATGTAAACCGCCCTGGTCGGCCATGCCCCGTCCGAGAATGATGTCCGTACCCCGTCCGGCCATGTTGGTGGCAATGGTAATCCGTCCACGCTTACCGGCTTCGGCAACAATACGTGCTTCTTCATCATGCCGCACTGCGTTGAGCAAATTGAAATCCATTTCGGCTTTCTCCAGGCGGTGGGCCAGTTGTTCACTGGCTTCCACATTGCGTGTGCCGACCAATACGGGGCGATCACTGTAGTGACAGAGGATCACCTCCTGGACGACTGCGTCCCACTTCATGCTTTCCGTTGGGAAAATCATGTCTGGACGTTCATCACGAATGCACGGTCGATTGGTGGGAATCGTGACAACCGGTAACTGATAGATGTGCCAGAATTCACTTGCGGCTTCACTGGCCGTTCCGGTCATGCCGGACAATTTGTTAAACAGCCGGAAAAAGCGTTGAAAGCTGATGCGGGAAAGCGTTTCGCTGGGATCGGAAAGGGAGATGCCTTCCTTGGCCTCGATGGCCTGGTGAAGACCTTCGCGCCAGGTCCGCTGAGGCATCTGCCGACCGGTTAACTCGTCGATGATGACGACCTTATCATCCACCACGACGTATTGCTTGTCTTTGACGAAATATTCCCGGGCATTCAACGCCTGTTCCACCAGCTCCCGGCGCCGTGGAGGTGATTGCCATAAGCCGACGAGATTGCTGCAATGCTCCTCGATCATGTCTTTCCCGGCTGGGGTCAGCTCAATTTCTTTATAGCGAAGGTTGCAGGTATAGTGGAGGTCCTTATCCAGTTGCGCGGCAGCTTCTGCCGCGATACCGCATGCGCGCGTGAGTGAGTCATTGTTGTGGGGCTGGGAAATGATGACAGGGGTGACCGCCTCGTCAACGAGCACGCTGTCGGCTTCGTCGATGATCGCCGTATGCAAGCCTCGCATGACCATCCCCTGGGTAAGGTCGGCACGTGGCTGCAGAAGTTTTCTGAGTTCCCTTCGACTCGAGCTGTGCAGATTCCCAATCCGTAAGCGGTCCCGGAGAAAGTCCGCCACGATTTCTTTGCTGGTGGTATAGGTGACATCCTTGGAGTAACCTTCCTCGCGTTGCGGTTGTTCTGAAGAACCCAGAACAAAGCCGGAGGTCACGCCGCAAAATTGATACAGCAGGCGAAACAGTTGCGCATCTCGTTGAGCCAGGTAGTCGTTTACCGTGATGACGTGGGTCGGACGGCGCGTCCACCCCGCCAGGACGCCGGCCATGGCTGCGGTCAGCGTTTTGCCTTCGCCGGTTGCCATTTCGGCGAGGTAGCCATTGTACAGCGTCAGGGTTCCTACCAACTGCACTTTATACGGGCGCAGGCCTGTCGTCCGTTCGCATACACTGCGAATGCCTGCCATCGCCTCGTTCAGGACTTCTCGCTCGATTCGTTGATTCCGCCGAAACAGGGATTGGTAATCTCGCAGTTTTTCTTTGAGCTGCCCGTCGCTGAGGTCATCCCAGTTTCTGCCACAGGCGTCGATTTCATCGGCTTGGGTCATCAACGACTTCAGGATAGCGCCGCGGCGCTTATACGAACCCACCAGGCGGTCAACGACTGCATCCAGGCCCTTGGTTACTTCCGGCGGATCGGGCAGGGTGGTGCGGCGGTATTCGAGGGTGTGCTTCATCGGTCTAAATCTTGTAACGTTCCTGAAGCAGCTGACGGAATTTACGATACCATTGCTGAAGCAAGGGCTCGGGCTGTAAATTGAAGCGGATTTTCCCCGAACGGCCATGGAGCATATCCACCGCATCCGTCTTCACGACATCCGCACGTACCTCAAAGAACGGTTCTGTCGTCTTCAATCCTTCGGGATCGCTCATGTCGATGGCCACTTCGCCGCCCGCAAGCCAGCCCAGTGAGGCCGAAGGCAGTTTGGATTGCTCCGCTTCGACGGGGGTGAATTTGGTAACTGTCAAGGAGACGCCGCTTTGTCCCCGCAAGCGTACGCTGACTTTATCCTGCTGGACCGCGTTATGTTCAAAGAGGCGGGCCGCCTCGTGCTGTCGTACGATGGCCGTGAAGTGAAACTTGCTGTCATCCAGCATTTCGCCGATCGCGGTTCCCCGCTTCAGTTGCATGCCTTGAAGATCATGGACATCGGGGGCAACCCAGTATCCAGCCTGCCGCGCCGTGATGGTCAAAGAGTGCTGCTGCTCAACGAGATTTGCGATTCGTTTTTTTACGGAAGCCATATTCGACTGTATGGGCGAGATGTCCGCCGTATCATTCAGTAGTGCACTCCGCATCATAGCTTCGGATTGCAGTAACTGGGCCTTTGCGGCTTGGAGATCGAGTTCGAGTTCCTGGTTTTCCAGTCGGAGCAGGGGTTGGTCTTTTTCGACATAGCTGCCGGTAGGCATGATCAGTTCGCGCACATAGCCGGTCGAATTATTTACGATGACCATCCGGTCTTCCACCTGGAGAATGCCCGGGGCGGTAAAGTGGTTTGGAAAGGGGATGTAATAGAGCAGCAGCAGTACCGTGGACGCCGTCCCGATGATTACCCCGACTGCCCGCCCGCGGGTTCGATCCAGATGTGGACTGGAGGTCAGGTAATTGACCAGTTTCCCGAAGGGGACAAAGACCCAGGAAACCACGCAGATGGCCGCCATGACCAAGCCGATCAACAGGAATTTGTCCGCGACAAAGAGGAGGATGACCGCGAATACAAAGATCCGGTAGATACCCGAGAGGATGCCGAAAACCACCAGCCAGAATGCCTCATTCTTCGATTGAGCCGAGCTGGTGGACTTGCGGTAGCCGAACGCATATTTTTCAACCAGGTGCTTCAGTTGTTTGGTCGAACGCTGGTGCAGGTTCGGAATGTCGATGAGGTCGGAGAGGATGTAGTATCCGTCGAAGCGTAGCAGTGGGTTGATGTTAAACAGTACGGTCGACACCGATGCGATAAACATCATGTTGTAAGCGAGACTGTGTACGAGACCGTCGCCTGTACGCGCCCAGACAAAGGTCGCCAGGGCGGCGACAAAAATTTCCGTCACCATACCGGCCGCCCCAACTAACATGCGTGCCCAGCGACTTCGGAATCCCCAGGACGAGGTCGCATCCATGTAAGGAATAGGGGTGAACACCAGCAGCATCACACCCATCGTATGTACCTCGCCGCCGAATCGTCGGCATGCGTACGCATGGCCGAATTCGTGAAGAACTTTGATGAGTATCATGCCGAGGTAGAGCAGGGGCAGGTTGCCGGGCGCGAGGACGCCATCCGCCTGGTCCTTCAGGTCGCCAAAATTCTGGATCACCACGTTCACCGCCAGCCCGACAATGATCAACCAGGCAATTAAACCCGGGATGCTGATGAACCAGCGAACGATGGGGAGGGTGCGTTTGAGGAAGTCATCCGGGTCCCACAGCGGAAAGCGCGCAAACATGATGCTCATGAGTTTGCTCTGGATTTCCTTCTTGCGTCGTTTTTTGTAGCGTTCGAAAAGTTTTACACTGTCCTGGGGTACGTTGTAATGAAGCAGATTGGCGTGATAGAGCTGCGCCAGCATCTGGATGACATCCTGCTGTCCTGGAGCCGTATCCGGATGGCGTTCGAGGGCCTCATCCCACACTTCCTGCACGGTGCGATCCGGCCGCAAGCGGGCAATAAAGTCGTAGCCTTCCGGCCGTAACCGGAAGAATTGGTTGTTGTAGGGATCCTGCAGGACCACCCACTGCTCGCCTCGGAAGTATTGACGATGCACCTTAACCTGAGGGCGCAGAGCAATGTTCAGGTCACAGACCCGATACCAGGATTCACTGAATGTTTTTTGTTCTTCAGGCATACCTTACAGCCAGAGTTTGAGGCGGAGAAAGTCGACCGTCTTATGACTTACAACCCAGAGAATGCTTCGGCGCCCGATGTTCACTTTGCAGATGCCGCTCATCCCTGGACGCCAGGTGGCGGCCGCTGCATCGTCGACTTCACACCGTAACTTGAACGTGTTGCCCTCCTGTCCCGGGGTGGCAACCGGATCGATGCGGGTGACCCTTATGGTGTATTTTTTCTGCGGGTCGCCGACGAATGCGATTTCGCCCGTGATTTCCTCGGCCTTGAGCTCGTGGATATCTCGCTCATCCACCTCGCATTGCACGTACATGACATCGGTATCGGCTATGCGGAAGAGCACTTCGCCGGTTTGGATGGGCGCACCCAGGCGCTCTTTCAAGTCGCCTTCGACGATGATGCCGGCCAGTTCGGGGTGAACTTCAGCCTGGCCCAAACGAAAGCGAACGAGGTCCAGCCGCGCTTGAGCCTGTTGACCCAGCGCCTCAGATATCCGCATCTCGGCCAGACCGCCCGCAGCGCGGGCTTTTTCGGCCTCGCGTGTGTATCGATTGTGGTCTGCGATCGCGGCGGCTTCCTCCAGCAGCAAGTCACGGGTATCCATTTCAAGCAGGATCGAATTGGTTGTGACCAGGTCACCTACTTCCACCATGACATTCTCGATATGACCGTCAAAGGGTGCAGGGATAAATTGGATTTTGTCACTGCGCAGGATGAAGGGCGCTTCGACACGATAGTTCATCCGTCCAAACAGGAGGACGCCCAGCGCAACAGCTCCCAGGATCCCAAAGATTTTCGACCAGGTATGATCGACGCCTACCAACTTGGACAGGCCGTCGCGTGCGCGTGCGAGCCAGCGCGCGCCGAACCAGCGATCCGATCGCTTGAGCTCCTCGAGGCGCCGGGTCGCCAGGTCGCAACAGATGCGCAAGAGGCGGACTTCCTGGTCCTGGAATGGCATGTCCAATCGTTCACAGGTAATCACTCCCTGGGGCTTTCCGTCTATACGCAAGGGCAGGGAGCATAGATGCCCGCGCCCTTGCTCCTGTTCGAGCTTTTCATGATCCCGCGTGATCAGTGTGGAATCCGGCAACCTGGGGAGTAGGATTTCCTCGTCCTGGTCCAGACATTCTTCCATGGCAAATTCGAGCAGCTTGACCGCTTCCATCTTCCGATCGAATTTTTCCATTCGGCTGATGGCATGCAGTTTGACGTATTTATTGTTCTGAAGCCACCCGAGGCTGACCTGTTCGCAATTGTGGCGTGCAGCGAGCTCGTTGCAAACGGTTAAAGCAACTGCCAGGAAACGGGTTTGCGTATTGCTCATCACCATTAAATCAAGCGCGGATGCAAAGTGTGCCACATCCTGCTTGGCCTGCTGAACCTGCTGGCGTGTCTGGTAGACTGACGGACTGTCGGAAATCATCGAAAGCAATTCCATCTGCCGTTTTGCCTGATCGGGCTTATGTTGAGGCAGGTGGAATGCGGCGATACAGGTTTCTGTGGTGCCTTCGGTCAGCAGGCGAATCGCGATTCCCGAGCCACTTCCGATGGCGGCTGTAGTTGCCTGCGACTGGCTGGCCATGTCCGCCAGATTATCGATACTTTCAATAAAAGCCTTTTGTGCGAGGCCGGGTTTTCGATCGCGAGGCCAGAGACCAACTTTGCGCCAGGCGGTCTGCTCGTCTCCTTCGCGAATCAGGAGGATGCCGAATTCGGCTTGCGAAAGTCGACACATGGAACTCAGGCAACTTTGCCAGAATTCGGTGGGCGGTTGTTCGGTACTGCGTGCATTAAACAGCTCCGAGAGCGCATCGATAAATGCTTCAGAATGTGCAAATGAATGTTCCATTACTCGACTTCCAAATTAAGCGTTCCGGCCACGCCGGGACGGATATTTTCCTGGGGATTCATAAACAGGGCTTTAATCTCCAGGAGTCCGCTGGCCGGATCCACGACCGGGGCGATATAGCTGAGGGTGGCTGGCAGGGTAATCATCTTTGTTCCGATTGGTACGGATACGGTGACCGCCTGGCCCGTTTTTATTTTGCCGACCAGCGAAGCGTCGATGTTGCTGATAAAATGCCCCTGGCTGATATCGACGAAGCGCGCGAGCGGTTGTCTCTCCTGGCAGTTTTCGCCTTCTTCGAGCAGGATGGTGGTGATGATGCCGTCTCCCGGCGCCTTCACTAACTTGCGCAGCAATTGCTGTTCGGCAATCTGATATTCCAGAGCTTCCCGTTGCTCTACGATTTCCAGACGTTGCCATTCGGCGACGGAAAGGCGGTATTCCAGGTCTTTCTTATCCAGATCTTCTTTACTGATTGATTGCGTGGTCTCGAAAAGCTTTTTCGTTCCTTCATAATCCTGGAGGAGCAGGGCCGCTCGCGCCTCGGCAGCTTCGACTTCCACTTTGCTTTCCCAAGCCAGTTTGCGGCGCGCGACTTCAAGCGTTTCCAGGGCCTGATCGAGCGTTAAAATAACTTGCCCCTTCTTTACCCGCTCGCCCTCTTTTACGTGCAGGGTCTTAATCATTCCGGGAACAGACGAACTCAGGGTTGCGTCGATAATCGGCTCAGTAATCCCCGGAGCGGAGATCGCAGCACCGTAAAGGCTGGCAGGCAGAAGCATACAGGCAAGGATGTGACATTTTTTCATGCGGTTAATTCTGTTTGAGTTTTAACGTGTTGGCTTTTGGGGCATCAAAAATAGGTGGCCGAGCATTCAGTTTCAGCTTGGCCGGAGTGACCGCCGGTTGAGGTGGAGGCGTCTTTAATTGCGGCGCAGGTGCAGGGGGCTGCTTCGGTACCACGACAGGTGGTGGAGGAGGGGGTGTTGCTTTGGGAGGCGTTTTCCTCTTGGGTATGATGACGGATGCGGGTTTGACCTTTTTGACTGCGGCGGGCTTTTGGGCGCCGGAAGGTTTTGCCGGCTCGCTTTTGGGCACCACTTTCGGCGGGGCCTGTACGGGCTTCGTCTGTTCTGCGGTTGGTACCGGCTTTACGGTTTTCTGTGAAGGGATAACCTTCTTGAGCTCCGGTGGCGTCGGTGTTACCGGTTTGGGTGCCTGCTTGGGCTGAGGCGGAATGGGTTTCGCCTTCGGAGGCTTGGCAGGATCTACTTTGCGCGGAATGATGGTTGTGGCCTGAACCGGTGTCTTCGCAGGCATCACTTCATGCGCCTTGAGCGGGTGGCTGGGGGTCGTTTGACCCGCGGGTTTAGATGTGCTCGTTTTAAGGGACAATGGCTGCACGTCTGTGGCGGTTCGACGGGGTGTTTTGAGGTGAAGAATGCCTTGGTTGAACATCTTTTTGAGCGGTGATGTTCGTGCTTGAATCAATTCTTTGCGCAGCGCACCGGTGTCCGCCAGGGTGGCCGGAGCCGAAGTGGTTGTGACGTGCTTCAGCGGCCATTGCACATCCGTATCACGGGACTGCTCGGTTACGGCGATTTCATCTTCAATATCTCCGCCGTTAAAGATATCCAGACCGAGGTCATGCAGGATGCCACCTTGCGCAACCTGCAGGGCGAGCCTTGCCAGTTGATAATCAATCATCGAGCTCAACTCGGCCGATCGGGACTCGAACAACTCCTCTTCAATCTCCAGCACCTTTCGGCTGTCACTTTTTCCCTGTTCCAGCTTCGTCAATTCAACCGCAAGCAGGCGCTTGTTGTAGTCGGTAACGATTTTATAATTCTTGATGCTTCCGGCGAGTGCTTTGACGCGATTGATTGAGCTGATGATGCCGTTCGCCAGTGCTACCTCGGTGTTCTTCAGGCGGAGCAGGGCCTGCTGTTTACGCAGATGAGCGGCGGCGAGCTCGCTGTCGCCCTGACCGCCACCCCCGAGGCCCATGCGGAGCACCACACCAACGGTCCATGAATCAAAATCCTGACCTTGCACATCATCCCATGATTCACTGATCGTATCGCCAAGTCCGTTGAAACCGTAGCTGCCTTCCAGATCGAGCTGGGGCCACTTCTGATTCTTGGCGAATTTTAAACGAATTTCTTCCTGATCGATTTCAAGTAAGGCCTTGAGGTAATCCGGATTCAGACGGGTGGCCTTCTTCATGCTCGATTCAAAATCGCCGGTTACGGGATGCATGTGCGGAGCTTCTGTTGCGAGGAGGAGCGTAGGGCTGCTGTCTGCGAAAATCTGTTTCAGGTCGCTGACCGCCTCGATCCAGGTTTGCTGGGCGTCGTTCGCTTTGGTTTTGCGCAAGGCTACCCCTGCCTGTGCCTGGTACACTTCCAGGTCTGACATCTTTCCCGCTTTCACCCGCGCCTCATTGTCGGCGAGGATGCTTTCGGCGATGCCGATGGATTCTTCGCGTATGCGCAGCTCTTTCTGGGCCATGACCAGGTTCCAATAGGTTGCACCCGCCAGCGAGACGATGGACATGACCTGGCGGCGCAGCTCATGGAGATCGCTGTCGGATTGGGACGCGGCCAGGCGTAGACGAGCGAGCGTGGCGGTGCGTCCCGCGCCCTGTAGCAGGGGCTGGGTATAATTCACCCCGGCAAAGGAGCTGAACTCGTCTTCAAATTCCGCATCAAAGGTACCGTTCGTGAGATTGTTGGAGATGTCCGTGAGGGAGTACCCCAACCTGAAGCGCCCCCCGATGGGTATGGCACCTTCAATGGCCGCGGAATACTCCCAATTGCGCTCTTCAAAAAAGGGACTCAACTGGCTGAGCGATTCCTCGACGTTATTTTCACGCTCGTTGTTTCGGTGGGTTGCCGAAACGGTTAGCGCGGGCTCAAAGGCGAAATACTCGCGACGAAGACTCCACTTACTGATCAGCCATTGCAGTTGTTGCTCGCGGACATTCAAGTTGGACGTGAGCGCATGCGATACACACTCCGTGAAGGTGTATTTGTTTGTCTCCGCAGCGTTCAGTCGGAATCCCGTGGACCCAGCAAGTAACAAAAGAATCAATCCAATAAATTTCATAAGACCTACCGTAAACCGTGAATTTTTCGCAACCTATCCATTGTATTGAAAATATCAATAGGTAATGTTACGGTTTCAGTGTTTCAACCGCATTGGCTTAGGAACAATTACGAATCAAACAAGGTATTACGGGATCTTATGAATATTGAGGATGATAAGATATTCGTCAGCGGCCATCGCGGGATGGTCGGGTCCGCTATTGTCCGTTCCTTGCAGGGCAGGGGCGCAGGTCAAATATTGACGTGTCCCCGAATCGAACTCGATCTGACGATCGCGCAGGATGTAGCCACATTCCTGGCTGACCACAAGCCGGATGCCGTAATCGTCGGCGCAGCTAAGGTGGGCGGCATCTATGCCAACGATACCTATCCGGCGGAATTTATCTATGACAACCTCGCGATTGCGATGAATCTGATCCATGGCGCCTATAAAGCCGGGGTACCGCGCCTGCTTTTTCTAGGCAGCTCATGTATCTACCCGAGGCAGGCCCCCCAGCCGATGAAGGAAGAGTACCTGCTCACCGGACCCCTGGAACCAACCAATGAGGCCTATGCCATCGCCAAGATCTCAGGCTTGAAGATGTGCCAGTACTACCGCAAGCAATATGGAGTCCTCTATCACTCGGGCATGCCCACCAACCTCTATGGACCTGGGGATAACTACCACGCCGAAAACAGCCACGTGATTCCGGCCCTGATCCGTCGTTTTCATGAGGCGAAGGTCAAGGGCTTGCCCGAAGTGACGATCTGGGGCTCTGGTCAACCAAGACGCGAATTTTTACATGTAGACGATCTCGCTCGGGGGATTTTGACCTTGTTGGAGGCCGATCATCCTACCGATGTCGTGAATCTCGGCTGCGGGGAGGATGTGTCGATCGCCGAATTGGCGGGATTGGTTAAAGAGGCCGTCGGCTATGAGGGCACCATTACGTATGATGCTACGAAGCCGGATGGCACCCCGCGCAAGCTGCTCGACGTCACCCGCATCCGCGCGATGGGCTGGGCGCCTCGGGTGGAATTGGCTGAAGGCCTCAAGCAGGTCTACGCCGACTTCTGCAAAGGCTATCGGGAAGCGTAAGAGAACATGCAACTGGCAGAACGTTCGTTCCTCTTTATACGTTTTTGCATGAAGCTCGGATTTCTAATGCCTCTGTTATTCACATGCATGGCGGCGCTTTATGTCTTGCATGGTTCCGGTGAGCCTCGACCGCCCATCCCTGAACGTTGGCCATTTATTCAGGCGGGAATGACCCGTGAAGCGGTGATTAAAACGCTCGGTTCGGAACCGCATGACATGCGGGAGTTGAAAGGTTTTGACCAGTATGTACATCGCTCAAATGAGCATGATTGGTGGCGTCTAACCCTTTATTATCAGTCTTCCGAAAGCAGTGTCGTCTCAACTGTTTACGTGAGCTTCACAGACGACAGAAGCGGGATTCGGAACCTGAATCAGAAGAATCCTGATCGAGCTTTTTTCGACAGGCATACCCAGCGAAGCCGACCTTAGCCCTGGCCGCAAGCCAGCATGGGCTTCATGACCGCTTGCCGTTCTGCATCCTTGAATCCCTTGATGCCTTCGGACAGCGGGTACACCTTCACGAGCTCGTCAACCGGGATGCCGCCCGCCGCTAATAGCTCAAGAGCTGCAAGGTAGTTTGGCTGGGAGGAGGCGTAGGTCGTCCGAATATCGATTTGTTTGCGTACGAACTGGGTGACGTCCATATCCGCATTGAATCCGTAAATGGCGATGACTGCGACTTCGCCGTTGGGTCGTACAGATTGCCAGGCCTGGGAGAAGGCCATCGGTGCGCCAGATGCCTCGATGAGGACATCGACCGGTGCACTCAGCTGCTCATGCAGCGGCGGCAGATCCTTGCCGACGGTGATGGTCTTGAATCCAATCTTACGCGCGGCGGACAGGCGGACCGCTTCATCTGCAGCCGTGCCGCAGACGATCACTTCGGCGCCGATATGCCGTGCGACCAGGGCGGAGAGCATCCCAATGATCCCGGGACCGGTTACTGCGACACGATCACCGGCTTTGATGGAGGAACAATCAGCCACGCAATGCTGCGCGACGGAAAGGGGTTCGGTCAGGGCGGCCGCCTTGAGATCCATCTGCTCGGGAATGGGAATCAGATATTGCTGGTCGACGACGACATATTCAGCCATCCCGCCATCCAAGTGCAAACCCTGCACGCGGCGGTTCGGACAGAGTTGTGGTAGCCCGGATGCGCAAAGCTCACATTGCAAGCAGCCCTGCACCGCGATCATGATTGCGGCCTGGCCTTCTTTCCAACCGTCAACATCTGCTCCGCAGGTCACCACGTGACCGGAGAACTCGTGGCCAAAGGTTACCGCCGGCAAAACCGATTCGTATCCCGCATGATTTAAGTAGGCGTGCAGATCGGATCCGCAGATTCCGCAATAAGCCACCCGGAGGAGAACTTCGCCGGGACCGGGAGTGGGCGGGTTAACCTGCTGGACCTCCGCGGCATGGGCTTCTCGTCGGAGGCGTCTAAGCGCTTTCATCGCGTACCAGAATAATGAGGACGGAGCGGGTGCCTTGGGCCCCGATGACCAGCGACTGTTCGATGTCGGCGGTCTTGGTTGGACCGGAGAGAAAAAATCCAAAGCGGGGGACGTCGCCCGCTGCGACCTGGGCGTAGGCCTGGTGCATATTGTGGACCATGGTGGAGGCATGGACAACGATCACCTGGTGCTGGGTGAGTACCATTGCCGCGTGGTTGTCATACTGGGTATCCGGCACCCAGATGGCCGCGTTCTCTGCAACGGGAATGACGCCATCCACGATAATGAGGTCGAGGTCACGATAGGCATGCGGTGCCTGATTTACATCGCGTTCGAATTGTCGGGTGGCTACTTCGGGTACCTGTGAAAGCACGGATTGAGCCTCCGGTAAAAAATCTCCCACAACGCCTGCGATCTCCGACCGGCTCGGCACGCTTTTTACGGTTGCGGCTATCGCCTCGGCGATAGTGATGAACTGGCTGATCGGGTCGTCATAGTGTACGCCGAAATCCAGGAGGTCAGGAAGCTCCTGCGCAGGGGGCAGGGCGGCTCGAACCGCCGCGAGGATCTTATCACGACTCATGACGTGGACCTCTTCTTATATTGGTCACGGAAAGACTCTTTCGCCAACTCCGGCATTTCACGCTCCAGTCCCCACTTGTTCATCTTGTTGTAGAGCAGCGCGCGCGGAATCAGTTTCATGCCTTTTCCCAGCTTCGTCGCCGTCTTATACAGGCCCGGACTCGATAGGAGTTTTCCGGCCATCTTCATCTGACGCGCCTTGCCCTTATCCAGGTAGCCCTCTTTAACCACGTACTTCCGCCAGGCCAGCAGCTGATCGTGCAGATCAATTTTTACCGGGCACACATCCGTGCAGGAGCCACAGAGTGTACTGGCAAAAGGCAGCGCGGCGTACTTTTCCAGATCCATGGCCGGATTCAGCACCGAGCCAATCGGTCCGGGCACCACGGATCCGTAACTGTAGCCACCGCTGCGACGGTAAATCGGACAGGTATTCAGGCAGGCCGCACAACGGATGCAGCAGAGCGATCTGCGAAATTCGGGCTTCTCCAGAATGGCGGTGCGGCCGTTATTGACGATGACGATGTGCATTTCGCCACCCGGTTTAGGGCCGTGGAAATGCGAGGTGAAGGTGGTGATCGGTTGACCGGTTGCAGAGCGTCCCAGCAGGCGGGTGAACACACCCAGGTGCTCGAGCTTCGGCAGCAGTTTCTCCATACCCATGCAATGAATTTGAATCGGCGGTAGAGCGGTGCCGAGATCGGCATTGCCTTCGTTTGTGCAGACGGTGACGCCCCCGGTTTCCGCGATGGCGAAATTGACGCCGGTGATCCCCGCATCGGCTTCCAGAAATTTTGCTCGCAGATGCTGGCGTGCGGCTTCGGTCAGGTACTTGGGATCGTCGGCGCCGGCATCCGTCCCGAGCTGCTCGTGGAACAATTCACCGATCTCACTCTTCTTGATATGGATCGCAGGCATGACCAGATGACTCGGCGGTTCGTTGCGCATCTGAACGATGCGTTCGCCGAGATCTGTGTCGATGATTTCCATTCCGCGTTCAATGAGGTAGGGATTGAGATGGCACTCCTCGGTGAGCATCGACTTGCTCTTAACAATTTTTTTAACCGAGTGTTTTTCGAGGATACCGTGTACGATTCGGTTGTGCTCTTCGCCATTTTCCGCCCAGTGGACCTGGATTCCGCGGGCCGTTGCGTTGCGTTCAAATTCCTCGAGGTAGTGATCCAGTCGGGAGAGCATGTGCATCTTGATCTCCGATGCTTTT
>JBLIND010000141.1:0-14857 GCA_047639095.1 Candidatus Omnitrophota bacterium
GTTACATCTTTCGCCTGTACTGGACGGACGCCCCGGAGACGGACAATCGCTATCCCGACCGGGTACACGAACAGGCTGAATACTTCGGCATCGACGACACCGCAGCTTTGCGCATCGGGAAGGACGCGGCACACTTCAGCCGCGAAAAACTCAAAGAGCCCTTCACCGTCTTTACCACCTACGAAGATGCCCGGGGAGCCAGCGACAAAAAGCGGTATTACGCGATGATAAAGGTCGGTGACACGTTTCTGTCCGAATCTCTGGTCGAAGCCGGACTCGTGCGGTTGAAAGGATTTCGACCCAATCCACCCGGTGCGGTTTCAGATCGGACCTTTACCACGCGCTTGATGGGGCTGGAAAAAACCGCACGCAAAGAAGGGCGCGGAGGCTGGGCCACAACGAAGACTGACGCCCCCTCCCCTGTACCTGCTGAAACCAACCCCGCCACCGAGGCCGGGGTGATCACGACCGGGCATCGACTGCTGCGACAAGCGCTGATCTTTTCCGCAGCCGCCCCACACAGTCCGATCGGGACCCTGCAAAAGGGCCATGCGGTCGAAGTCCTAGGAAAGGCCCATGCGAACCTGGTTAAGGTTCGGTTCCTGCTGCCCTCGGGAAAAATCGTGGCAGGCCTCTGTGAAAAAACGTATCTGACCGACGCGCAACCGTGATACAAAACCACTTTCACTGCTTTCACGTCGGCAAATTTCTGTTACATCGTCTATTCTTAACCCAAGACCGCTGAAACAGAACCAGGAGATGACTTTATGAGCACGCCCCGCATTCAGACCACAACCGTCGGCTCGTATCCCGTGCCCGACTGGCTGGCTGCCCTGCCCAGCGAATCGGCCGTCATCGACGCCACCCGAGTCATTTTTGATGTCCAGCGCCAGGCGGGCATCGACCTCCCTACCGATGGTGAGTTGTATCGATTTGATATCAACCATCCGGACACCAACGGCATGATCGACTACTTCGTCGGCAAGATGGGTGGCATCGATATGCAGGTGGGGCGTTCAGACATGGAAACCTTCCGGGCAAAACAGGAAATGGGTTTTCGCGCCAAACCGGCCGGCATCGTCCGCGGCCCGATTACGGAGGGCGGACTGAACCTGCTGACGGACTGCCAACGCGCCGCTGACGTCGCTGCTGGTCCGTTTAAATTTACCGTAACCAGTCCGTACATGCTCGCTCGAACCCTGCTCGATCTGCATTACGGCTCGTTTGAAGAGCTGATCATGGCCATTGCCGAGGTGCTGGCCGCCCAGGTACGCAACCTTCCCGCTGCCTGTGTCCAGGTGGACGAGGCGAATATCCCGGGCAATCCGGACGATGGACCAATCGCTGCCAAGGCCATGAACGTGGTCCTCGAGGCCATCGAACAGGAACGCGGCGTCCATTTCTGCTTTGGCAACTATGGCGGGCAAACCATTCAGTCGGGCAACTGGAAGAAGTTGATCGACTTCCTGAACAGCCTGCATACCCATCACCTCGTACTGGAGCTCGCGCATCGACCCGATGACGACCTCGATGCGCTCGCGGAAATCGATGCACGCATCGGCATCGGCCTGGGGGTCGTGGACATCAAAGTAAACCATGTCGAAACCCCGGACCAGATCGCGACCGCGATCGAGCGGGCCGAACAACGCCTCGGCGAAGGCCGAGTGAAATTTGTGCATCCCGACTGCGGCTTCTGGATGCTCAAGCGTTCGGTGGCCGATCGGAAGATGGCGGCACTGGTGCAAGGTCGCGACAAATACCTGGGGCTTTAATGTCGATTGTCGTCAAGGACATCGACCTTCGGGTCATTAACCTCCACACCCGCATACCCTTCAAGTATGGCATCGCCACCTTGACGCGGGTGCCGCACCTTTTCGTGCGGATTCAGATCGAATCCCAAGGACGAACGCAATGGGGTGTCAGCGCTGATTCCTTACCGCCTAAATGGTTTACCAAAAATCCAGCGACATCTTTTCAGTTTGAGATCGAAGAGATGATCACCGTCATCCGGCAAACATGCGCGGCCGCCTTAACCCTTAAAGCCGACACACCTTTTGCCTTCTGGCAGGCCTTGCGTGCGGAACTGGCCCAATGCCCTCAGCATGCGGCCTATCCCGGCTTGCTCCGCGGATTTGGCATCAGTCTAGTGGAACGCGCGGTGATTGATGCCTTCTGTCGGTTGCAGGCATGTACTTTTTCCAAAGCCCTGCATAACAATCTCCTGGGCGTCCAGCTGGGAGACATCCATCCTTCGCTCGCCGGGATGGAACCCGCGGACCTGTTGCCCGCCAAGCCCGCTCAGGCGGTGCATATACGTCACACCGTAGGTCTCGGCGACCCCCTGACCGATTCCGAAATCCCCACAGAGGAACGCGTGGACGACGGTTTGCCACAATCCCTTTCCGCCAGTATTCAGACCTATGGTTTGCGCTGGTTTAAAATTAAAATCTGTGGCGACACCGCCATCGATCTCCCCCGCCTGAAGGCCATCGCAGGCATGCTTGAGGGGCAGGACATTCAATTCACCCTGGATGGCAACGAACAATTCCACAGCGTTGCCGCGTTCCAGGATTGCTGGAGCCAGCTGACGGGCGATCCGGACCTGGAGGCCTTCATGCGCCAACTGGTTTTCGTGGAGCAACCCTTCCATCGCGACATCGCCCTAAATACGGAAACAAGCGAAGCACTTCTCGCCTGGCTTGAACGCCCACCGATGATCATCGACGAGTCGGACGCGGACTTGCATTCCGCCTCGGATGCCATGAATCAGGGCTATGTCGGAACCAGTCATAAGAACTGCAAGGGGGTGTTCAAAGGCATCGCCAATGCCTGCCTGATCAAAAGGAGCCAACACGGGATCCTTAGCGGAGAAGATCTCGTCAATGTCGGTCCAGTGGCCCTGTTGCAGGACCTGGCCGTCGCGGCCAGCCTGGGCATCACCCACATCGAACGGAATGGTCATCATTATTTCCGCGGTCTGGACGCGTTCCCCGCATCGATTCAACTAGCCGTCCTGGAGCAGCATGGCGATTTGTACGAAACCCATTCGGCAGGCTTTCCCACCCTGGCGATTCAGCAAGGGGAAATCGACATCCACAGCGTGTTGGAAAGCCCCTTTGGCTACAGTTTTGATCTAGACCCGAAAACTTTTATTTCCCTGGAGGATTGGTCCTATGACATGCTCGAAGCGTAAACTCATCCCCCTCCTTTATGGACTCATCCCGGCAATCGTGCTGGGCGGAGACTGGCCACAGATCATGGGGCCACAGCGCAACGGAGTAGCCGAGGCGGAATTATTGCATCTGAGCTGGCCGGCGACCGGTCCGGAAAAAACCTGGAGCCTCGAAGTCGGCCAGGGATTTGCAGCACCCGTGGTGCAAGGCAATACGCTCATCCTCCACCACCGACCAGGGGATGACGATCTGGTCGAGGCCTTTGCCGCGGACAGCGGCACATCGAAGTGGAAGACGGCTTTTCCAACCGCCTACCGAGGTGGCATCAATCCCGATGCTGGCCCGCGGGCCACGCCGGTGATTCACGAAAACCAGGTCTATGCGGTCAGCGCCGAAGGTCGGGTCGCCTGCCTGCAGCTGAATACAGGTAAAACGGTTTGGCAGCGCGCTCTCGGCAACGAAACCCATGCGCCCGAGGGGTACTTCGGCATCAGCGCGACCCCCATTGTTGCCGACGAAAAACTCATTCTGAACCTCGGGGCCAAGGGTGCCGGGATCATCGCACTCGAGTTGGACTCGGGCAAGACGGCCTGGCAAGTGACCGACTACGCCGCGAGTTACTCCGCTCCGATTCGCACCCGACTGGGCGATAAGGATGCCGTCATCTTTATCACCCGCCAAGTTACCACGGCTATCGATCCCGCCAGCGGAAAGAGCTTCTTCTCCGTGCCGTTCGGGATGCGAGGGCCGACCGTAAACGCCGCCTTACCCCTGTGTGTGGATCAACGCCTTTTTCTCACCTCGAGTTATCGGGTTGGTGGATTGATGCTGGACATAAGTGCGACGAAGACGAGGCCGGTCTGGGCAAATGACACCTCCCTCTCCAGCCAGTATGCGTCTCCGGTCTATCACGCCGGGTACCTGTTCGGAACGCATGGCCGCGAAGACATCCCGCCCGCTCATCTCCGCTGTATCGAAGCCCGCACCGGAGCGGTGCAGTGGTCAAAGGATAATTACGGAGTCACTCACCTGATCCGGGTCGGGGAGCATCTGCTGGCATTGACCATCGAGGGCCGGCTGGCGCTGATCGAAGCCACGGCGGAGGCGTATAAGGAGCTGGCCTCCACCCGGCTGAACCAGGGAACCACTCGCGCCCTGCCCGCCCTGGCGAATGGACGACTGTTTGTTCGAGGGTCGAACGATGGGGATATGGGAACGCTTTCCTGTTATCGGGTAGGCACCTTTCAGGAAACAAAGGCCAAGTAAGCAGGGAAACAAAGGCCGAGTAAGCCCGGAAACAAAGGCCGAGTAAGCCCGGAAACAAAGGCCGAGTAAGCCCGGAAACAAAGGCCGAGTAAGCCCGGAAACAAAGGCCGGGTAAGCCCGGAGACAAAGGCCGAGTAAGCCCGGAAACGGTTTACTCGTTCGGCTCAGGAAGCTTGCGATACAGGGTAGCCAGACTTATTTTGAGCGCCTTCGCAGCGGATTCCTTGTCACCGGAGTGATACGAAATAACCGTTGCGATGTACTGGGCTTCCTTCTGCCGGAGAAAGGCTTTCAGGGATTTCCCCATGAATCCGTCGTTCGAGTCGTCACGAGTCGCATCGCTTCCAGCCGTGACGGATCCCCGGATTTTCACGGGCAGATCGTCTGCAACCACCTTGCCGGCCTTGGCGAATGTACAGGCATGTTTTACCGCATTTTCCAATTCACGCACATTGCCCGGCCAGGCATAATTTTCAAGGACCACCTGGGCCGATGTATCAATGGTCGGGATCTCTTCGGCCGTCTGGTAGGTCTGCCGCATAAAGTGGTAAACGAGCGGCAGAATATCTTCTTTCCGATCGCGCAGAGGCGAGAGATAAATGGGGATAACGCTCAGGCGATAGAATAAATCCTCACGGAATTCGCCGTTGGCGATCATGGCATCCATGTCTTCATTGGATGCCGCAATGACCCGGACATCAATTTTCCGGGTCTTGGTTCCCCCTACTTTACGCACCTCGCGCTCCTGAAGCACGCGCAAGAGCTTGCCTTGAAGGCTTTTGGGCATGGAGCCGATCTCGTCGAGGAAGATCGTGCCGCCATCTGCCGTTTCAAACAGCCCTTCCTTGTCGCCACTGGCACCGGTAAACGAGCCTTTAACGTGACCGAACAATTCAGACTCCAGGAGCTGTTCCGGCAATGCGGCACAGTTAATCGGAACAAAAGGCTTCTTTTTACGCACGGAATTCGCGTGAACGGCCTTGGCGATCACCTCTTTACCCGTGCCGCTTTCGCCACCAATCAACACCGTCTGGTCGGTCGGCGCCACGCGTTTCACCATGTCACAGATCTTGCGCATGTCCGCACTCTCGGCGACCATGTTCTCAAATCCATAGCTCGCATGAATCTGTGCCTTGAGTTCCTCGTTTTCTGAAATCGCACGGCGGTATTCCAAGGCACGTTGCACCGTGATCAGGAGCTCGTCGACTTTGAAGGGTTTGGTCACGTAGTCAAACGCCCCCAGCTTCATGGCCTCAACTGCGGTTTCCACGGAGGCGTAAGCGGTAATCATGATAACCGACATACCCGGCTTCACTGATTTGGCGTACTTGAGCAACTCAATTCCATCCACCGGACTCATCCGGATATCTGAAATCATCAAATCAAATTGTTCAGAGGTCAGTATGTCCTTGGCTTTGTCTCCCCCGAGAACAGGTTCGACCTCAAAACCTTGAGAGCGCATCAACGTGCTCAACACACTCAGAATACTGGGTTCATCATCAACTAATAGAATTCGTGACATTTGGTTCCCACTTTCGTGAATCTAATAACCACCCGCTAATTAGTAAATTTAAAGGCATCTGACCCAATCTGTAAAGGCAAATTCTCAAATTATCAAATCAACTTAACGTTTAGTGCGGAACAGACCATACGTATCGAATGACCAGCTGAAGGCTTTTTGCTGGTCATTTTAATCCGACACTAAACCTGCCCACTGCTTCGAAGGTCTTCAGCAATGAGCGATCCCCCGCTTCGCTCTCCCGCATCGGCCAAGGTTGCGAAGACATTTTTTAAGCCGTCTTTCATCTCCGCTCGGACGATCTCGTCCTCTAGCAGGGTGATTAGGGCGGGCGCGATCCGCTCAGCACGGGCGGCCTCCTGGATGAATTCCGGACAAATTTCCCGACCCGCGATAATGTTCACCATCCCGATGTAGGGAATTTTCACCACGCGTTTGCCAATCGCATAGGTCAGGGCCGCGGTCCTATAAATGACGAGCATGGGACAGCCTAGCAGGGCTGTTTCCAGGGTGGCCGTGCCTGACGCCACCAGGGCTGCATCGGCTTGAATCAGGATCTCCCGGGTCTGACCGATCACACACTGAACCCCTTCCACCCCTTCCGTCAGCGCCTCGATCCGGGCAGCGGCCTCCTGGGATGAGGCGGCAATCAAAGCCCCAACATCAGGGCGCTCATTTCTGATGTGCTCCAGGGTTGCCAGCATCACCGGCAGAATTCGCTCAACTTCCTGCATGCGACTACCTGGTAGAAGCGCGATATGGGAGTTCGCCGGCCAGGGCAGCTCAGACCGCGGTGCAGCCAAGGCGGTCTTCGCCTCCTCAACCAGTGGGTGACCCACGTAATTCGTCTCCAGTCCCGTGCCTTTGAACACATCCACCTCAAAGGGGAAAATCACCAACAGACGATCCAGCCATTCGGCCATCTGGGCAATGCGCCCGCGTTTCCAGGCCCAAACCTGTGGACAGATATAATAGATCACTTTTACCCCGCGTTTGTGCATCTGGCGGGCGAACCGCAGGTTGAATCCCGGGTAATCAACGAGGATGACCGCATCGGGCTTGCGGGCCTCAACGTGGTCAATCATGTCCCGAAAGACGCGCTTGAAAAATCCGTAGCGTTTCAACACTTCCGTAATCCCAAGAACCGCCATCTCCCGGATATCCACCAGGGTGTCCACACCTTCTTCGCGCATACACTCACCGCCGATACCCCAGAACTCCGTGTCCGGCAGGTGCTGCTTCACATCTGCGACCAGCTTGGCTGCATGCATATCCCCGGAGATCTCACCGGCGATAATCATCAAGGATCGACTCACGAGGAGGAGACCCGGACCTTTTGCGTAATGGCAACGGCCAGGCGCAGGGCTTCCGCACCGTGCTCGCCGCTGACCTTCGGCTCGCTGTGATGCAACACGCACGAAGCAAAGGCCTTCAGTTCATTGGTTAAAGCATCGCCTTTTTCGATTGGAATCTGCTCCCGGACAATGCCCGTCGCAGTTTTCCGATGCAGTTCACCTTCCTGGGCCTGGTAGTCGAGACTGATGTAGGCATCCTCATAAAACACCCGGATCTTACGCATCTGCTCGGGGCTGATCCGACTCGCCGTAATGTTCGCCACGCAGCCATTTTCAAACTGCAGCCGCACGTTGGCAATATCCTCCGAGGAACTCAGAACGGGAATCCCGACCGCATGGAAATCCACCACCTTGGACTGCACCAGATGCAGCAGCACTTCGATGTCGTGGATCATCAAGTCGAGCACGACGCTGACTTCAGTCCCCCGGGGCATCATGCCCTCCCGTGGCGGTGGGAAGGGCGACAAGCGGTGTGCTTCGATGAATCGGGGTGTACCGGCATGCTCTTCCAGCGTACTTAACACCGGATTAAAGCGCTCGATGTGCCCCACCTGCAAAATCAAGTTGCGCGCTTGCGCCATGTCGACCAGCTCTTCGGCTTCCCGCGTCGTAGCCGCGATGGGTTTCTCTACCAGAAGATGCAAGCCTTGCTCCAGCAGTACGCCTGCGACCTCTCGATGCAAATGTGTGGGAACGACGACACTGGCCGCATCGACTTCTGCCGCAAGGGCTTCGAGGCTGTCGAAGGCACGGGCACCGTGCGCGGCAGCCATTTCAGCCGCCCGATCGCCATCAGCATCGTAGATGCCAACAAATTCAACTTCATCCAACTCGCCGTAAATTCGGGCGTGATGTTGACCCAGCGACCCCACCCCGACCACCCCTACACGTACTTTATTGCTCATCCAATTTCCTGGCCTCAATGGCGATGTTTAGTTCGTCCGCTTGTTTGATGACCGCTGCACGCTCGAGGAACACGGTTCGACCAGCCTCCACCGCCAGCGCGGTCGCACCGGCTTTTTTCATCGACTTCAAGGTGCGTAATCCCACCACGGGAATGTCAAATCGCATGTCATGGGTCCGACCCGCCATCTTCACGACCACAGTGCCCTTCCCGCCCAGCTTTCCCGCCCGCTTGATCGCGGCATCGGTTCCCTCGAAGGCTTCAACCGCAAGAATGCTCCCGGTTTTAATCACCACGGTCTGGCCGATGTTCATCGCGCAACAGGTCCGTGCGACCTCATAGCCGTAGTCCGCATCAAGACGCTCCTGTTCCGTGAAGCTCCGACCGGTCATCGTACCAGGTTCCGGCATTGTCGACTCCATGAACAGGCTGGCATCCGTCAGCTCCACCCCGACCTTGGCCAGCTCCAATCGCACTGAAGATACTGTCGGCATTTTTCCGGGGTAGACGACCGAGCATTTCCCGCATCGCCTTATCAAAACGCAAATTGAACAAGTTCTTGGGGGTAATCTGACCCGCCATAACTGCCTGATGCACCCCGCTGTCCCGGTAAGCATCGATAAAGGGGGCCAACTGGCCGACGTACATCCACTTCACCTCGTCGGCAAATTTTTCGATAATCGGATCGGTCTCCCCTTTAAAGGCCGTGACAAAGATACGCTCCACCCCCTGCTTACGCGCGGATGCGGCGAGCTCCCGGGGGTAGACCCCTTTGCCAGCTATGATGCCCAGTGATTCCATGCGGGCAAAACACCAGAAATGGCCGGGGAAGACAAGTTTCGTCGCCCGACACATGCAAAGATTGGCAAAACGACATTGAACTAAATCGGCAATCTTGAATATATTATACCCAAGAAGATTCCGGTTCTCTCCCTTCTATTCGCAGCCATGCTCCCTTTAACCCAGGCAGACCTCATCCCCATTACCTCGGCGACGGGTCACCACCAGGGAGACAGACTGGCAGGGTTTTGAAGCGACCAGCCTTACCCTGAACCAAGGGTGGATCGTATTTGATGCCGGATCAAGTCGTAGCGACTGGGGAGAAATGCATCTATGGAATGTAAACGAAGCCAGCCATCCCGCACGCGGTGTCGATACATTTAATATCCACTTCACCGATGCCCCCACGGCGCCCCCGCCATCCACAGGAGGCGCCACGCTGGAATACGATTTTGCCGGTGGAGGATGGGCTCAGCTCGGCAGCACCCAATCCTTGGCAGCAGGAACGGGTTTAGCCGGCTTGCCGGTGAGCGGCATTTTCGACATCAGCAGCATATCTTCCGCTCAATACATTGGCCTCGAATTCATCACCCTGCAAGGGGTCGACTTGAACCGTGGCGGAATCGCCGAGGCCGCGTTCACCACCGCGGTCATTCCCGAACCCGGGCCGGAAAGTCTACTCACTCTGGGTGCATTGCTCCTGGTACGCCGACGCGTACGCCAGCAATAAGGCTTCGTTAACGCGGCCTGCGCCGAAGCGTTACCAGCACCGCCATTCCAAACAGGACCAGCGTACCCGACGTCGGTTCAGGAATCCCGCTTGCCAGCTGCTGGATGTCTGAATCGCTCAACGCTCGGCTGTAGACCCGGAAGTCATCCATTACCCCATTCCACGCTTCGTTCGCCTGACGGCCAATAAACAGATGCGAGTGTGTTAGAATGGTTCCATCGTAAGCGATGCTGGAAGTACCGGCGTTACTGCCGTCGATAAAGACCTCGTAGGTGCTGCCATTCCCCCGGTACGCGAGATGGTGCCAGGTTGCGCCGACGCCACTGCTCAGGGCGGGTCCCGCCTGCGGAAGGTTCTGGGCCGTGTTGCTGGATTCAATTACCCGTCCCCAGGGAATGCCCGTCGACCCAACCCAGCCCCCGATAGGCTTACTCATTGTACTCAAGGTGCCCCCGCCGTTCTGGACCTGAAACAGGCCGCGGTTGCTGGCGAATGAATCAGACTTCACCCAGGTGCTCAGCGTGAAACCGCTGCCGGGAAGCATGGGAATCGCCACCTCAATGTGACCGCTCGCCCCTCCGGTCAGCGCCAACACCGCCCCGCGCTCCGCATCGACCGCGCCTGCAGCCGTCCCGGCGACTATACCATCACGACTATTGCCCGAGCTATCCGTGCCCACACTCAGGCTGTTATTGAAAGTGTAATACGCCTCAAGATTGCTGATGATGTCAGCGGAAGCGGCGCAACTCAGGAGCAAGCTGAAAAACAGGATAGGTATTTTCATAGAAGTCTCGTTGGCGGGGGTTCAGCATCTTTTACACAAAAAACCGCGCCCCATCAACCAGCAAAACCCGTGCGTACCTTACGCATCCAGAAGCTTACGCGCCAGTTTGTAACCCTTGCTATAGCTGTTCTTTTTCAATGCCCGAAAGTGCTCCGCGATGCGCAAGCGGGCTTCGCTGCAGAAATAGTCACCCGTCGCAACATCGTCCCCTTTTGCATAGGCACACACGCAGCTGATGGCAAAGAGTTCGGTGCCAATATCAACCAGGTGACTGAGCACCATCTGTTCGCGCTCCAGCTTCGGCCCGTGTTTAGCCATCGCATGAAAGAAGGACCGCGCCAGGCGTTTGCTGCTGCGTGCAGCGAAACGAACGTGTGGCTTCAGCGAATCGGGAACACCGGCCGTATCCACGAATGCGGGCAGCCAGAGGGGCGGATACCACCCGGCGTAAAAGCCCAGGGCACCCATAGCGCCCTTCAAGCGTTGGCCCGTGGAATTTTTGGAATTCATCACATCCTTTGCCGCCTTGAGATGGGGATCCAGGGCCTCACGCGCAATGAACAGGCGCATGATTTCACTCGAGCCTTCAAAGATCATGTTGATCCGACAATCGCGAAACATGCGCTCGACCCCAATGGCCTCTTCGCCACGATTTTTCATCGAACGCGCGGTTTCATATCCACGTCCTCCGCGAATCTGCATGGTCTCGTCGACAATTTTCCAGCCGACTTCAGAGCCGAACATCTTACACATCGCGGCCTCCAGACGAATGTCCCCTTCTTTGCGATCCACCAGTGAAGCGGTGTAGAAGGTCATCGCATCTGTGGCGAGAATGTTCGCCGCCATCTTGGCGATTTTGTCGGCAATCGCCGCGTGATGCCCGATGGGTGAACCCCACTGAACACGCTCGTTCGACCATTTCTTCACAATCGCCATGCAGGCCTTGGATCCGCCATTCACCGCCGCGGGCAAGGTGAGGCGACCGGTGTTCAAGGTGCTTAACGCGACCTTAAGACCTTTACCTTCCGCCAGGATGATATTCTCGCGCGGAACTTTCACATCCGCGAAGGAGATGACGCCATTGTACAGCGCCCGAAGTCCCATGAAGTGGCAGCGCCTTTCGACCTTGATCCCGGGGGTGTCCATATCGACGATAAACGCCGAAATCTGACTGCGTTCTTTTCCGTTCACGATTTTTGATGGCGTACTCGCCATGACCACCAGCACCCCGGCCTTCAGGCCATTCGTGCACCAGAGTTTGGTGCCGTTGATCAGGAAGTGGTTGCCATCCGCAGTGGGCTCGGCGGTTGTCTTCATCTTTGCCGGATCCGATCCCACCCCGGCTTCGGTCAGGGCGAAGGCGGAGATCATGCCCTGCGCCACCTTGGGGAGGTATTTCTGCTTCTGCTCATCTGTACCGAAGAGAATCAAAGGCTGGGGAACCCCAATGGACTGGTGGGCGGAAACCAGCGCGGCCAGGTTCGCATCATAGCCTCCAAGCAGGTTGGCGGTTCGGCAGTAATTGACCTGCGAAAGCCCCAGCCCTTTATACTCTTCCTTGATCTTGATCCCGAATGCCCCCATGTCGGCCAACCCCTTGATCACGGCATCCGGAATTTCACCGGTCTCATCGATTTCATCCGGATCGACGTGCTCTTCGAGGAAGGCTTTCAACTTCGCAATAAACACATCGCCTTTGGCTTTATCCTCCTCGCTCTGGAAGGGATACGGATGCAACTTTTTCCAGGCAAACTTCCCCATGAACAGAGATCCCACGAAGGAGTCACGTACATCGTACACATCACGTGAACGTTCGGCCATTTCCAGCGCGGCACGTTTGCCTTCGGACATGCCGGAGGTATCGATGACCATATCCGCTTCGTGGTGATTCACTTTAACGCCCGAGGCGGTTTCTTTGGCCGTCTCCAGCACCTCCACCCGCTGGGTGCGATTACTGATGGTTTGTTCGTCGATGGGTTCATTCATGATGGGGTCCTTTCTACTTCTTTTTTGACCTGCATGGGCCCGCCACGGAAGGGTGCGAAGCCCGCTCCGAATATCATGGCAAAGTCGATATCGTCGGCCGACTCAACTACGCCTTCATCGAGACACATCTGCGATTCGGCCAACATTTTCTTCAGCATGCGATCTTTCAGCTCTTCGCGATTCGCACTCCGAAGTTCCGTTGTTTTGACACGTTTCACGACGTCCGGGTTCACGGCCGGATCACCTTTTCCACCATAGATGAAAAAGCCTTTCCCGCTCTTGCGACCAAGCATCCCAGCCTCCAGGAGCTGATTCAGAACATCGGGCATCGGCATACGTTCCCCGTAGGTCTCGGCAAAGAACGCAGCAACATGATGGGCCACGTCGATGCCCACCTCGTCGATCAGACGCAGGGGGCCCATGGGCATGCCGAAGTCCAGCATGGCTCCATCGATGGCTTTCGGATCCGCCCCCGCTTCAAATAACGCCCCCGCCTCCATCAAGTAGGGAATCAAAATCCGGTTCACGAGAAAGCCGGGACTGTCGTTGACCACGACGGGCAGCTTGCCGCTTTGCTGAACGAAGGCAATCGCCCGCTGGAGTACATCCGGTCGCGTCTGCTTGCCTCGGACCACTTCGACCAGCTGCATTTTGTGGACGGGGTTAAAATAGTGAATCCCAACCACCCGTCCGGGATCGGATGTGGTCTCCGCCAGCTCGCTGATGGACAAGGCCGAGGTATTCGTAGCAAGAATTGTCTGCGGTCCCGCCGCCGCATCCAGACCGGCGAAGATTTTCTTTTTCAAGGCCATGTTTTCTGTCGCGGCTTCGATGATGATATCCACGTCCTTAAACGGCACATCACGTGCCGTCGGGTAAATATGATCCAGGGCGGTTTGCGCTTCGGTTTTCGTAAACACATGCCGTTTCACCGCGTCCTTGAACACCTTTCCGATCGCCGCCATGCCTTTCTGCAACGCATCGGTGTTGATGTCCTTGAGGATGACCCGCTTGCCGCGAGCCGCGGACCACTGAGCGATGCCCGCCCCCATCACACCCGCACCGACCACCAATACGGTGTCAATGGGAGGGACATCATCCTCACAAACTGAAACTTTTTTCGCGCGCTCCTGGAGGAAAAAGATTCGCACCAAATGCTGACACACCGGCGTCTGCAACAGCTCCACCAGCGCATCCTGTTCCAGCTTGAACGCTGTGGCTCGATCGGCAGTAACCGCTTTTAAACAGACATCCAATGCTTTAAACGGAGCCGGATAATGTCCGTTGGTCTTCTTCTGCAGCATGGGACGCACCTTGCTCCGGATAATCATTTTCGAAAGCGGATTCGTTGTCTTCCAATCCAGCTTGCGGTGCGGTTTTCCCTTGGCAATCCAGCTCGTCGCGATGCGGATAAAGTGCTCGCGGGGGCACAGTTGATCCACTAACCCCTTCTTCAACGCCGGATACGGTGCTAGACGTTTGCCCCCAAGAATAATGTCGAGCGCAATGGGCAAGCCAATCAGGCGCGGGAGGCGATACGACCCTCCCCATGCGGGCAGAATGCCCAGGTTGACTTCAGGCAAGCCGATTTTGGTGTCCCGACTGTCCGAGGCGAGGCGATAGTCACACGCGAGTGCAATTTCGCAGCCCCCACCCAAGGCCTGGCCATGAATCGCGGCAACCGTCGGAATTTTCAGATCGCTGATCCGCGCAAAGGTATCCTGCCCGACCCGCGCGATTTCGCGAAGGGCTTCCGGATCATCCACCTTGGAAAAGGCATTGATGTCGGCACCGGCAATAAAGATTTTCGGTTTCGCGCTGATCAGGATTAAGCCTTTCAAGGAAGTGTCCGCCTCGATGGTCCCGATATGTGCAATGAGCTGCTCGAGCGTGTCATGATCGAAGATGTTCGCAGAGCTTCCTTCGCGATCAAAGGTCAGGATGCCGATCTGGTCTTCGTTGACATGGTATGTGATGTGATTGCTCATATTAGAATCGCTCCAGCCAAAGGGCCATGCCTTGTCCACCACCAACGCATGCGGTTACCACGGCTCGTTTGGCATCACGCCGTTTGAGTTCCTTCAGACTCGTCAAAACCAGCCGTGCGCCCGTCGCCCCCACCGGATGGCCCAGCGCAATCGCGCCGCCATTGACGTTCAATTTTTCCATTGGGATCTCGCCCACCGGGGTTTCCCGCTTGAGGAAGGTCTGCGCGAAGGTCTCAGAAGCCGCACCGCGCACACAGGCGAGGACCTGTGCGGCAAAGGCCTCATTAATCTCGATGAGATCGGCATCGCCGATGCCGAAACCGGTCTCCTGTTCCGCGGCATGGATCGCATGCACCGGCCCAAGGCCCATAC